>NZ_JBHUZJ010000024.1:0-107661 GCF_042667685.1 Streptomyces sp. NPDC057302
TTGTCGCCGGGGGGGCCCCCCGGGGGGTGGGCGGGCCCCACCCCTACGGTTTAATTCACCCAAAATTTTACACCCTCTTCGTTTTAAACCCTCCGGGGGGGCCCCCCCCCCCGCCGGGGGGCCCCCCCCCCTGTACGTTCAGGTCACTTCTGCTTCGCGGCAGCCGCCGCGCACTCCGCGCAGGTCCCGAAGATCTCCACCGTGTGCGCCACGTCCACATACCCATGGTCGGAAGCGATCGCCTCGGCCCACTTCTCGACCGCCGGGCCTTCCACCTCGACCGCCTTGCCGCACACCCGGCAGACCAGGTGATGGTGGTGGTCGCCGGTGGAGCAGCGGCGGTAGACCGACTCGCCCTCGTCGGTGCGGAGCACGTCGACCTCGCCGGCGTCGGCGAGGGACTGGAGCGTGCGGTAGACCGTGGTCAGGCCCACCGAATCGCCCTTGTGCTTGAGCATGTCGTGCAGGTCCTGCGCACTGCGGAACTCGTCCACCTCGCCCAGGGCCGCCGCCACCGCGGCGCGCTGCCGGGTGGATCGGCCTCGTACCGGGGGTCCCGCAGCTGTTGTCACAGGTGCCTCCTCAACTGATAACTCGCACGATCGCCCGCAGATTGACCGCAGATCTGTCATATCCCGTCGGGCCATTGTGCCAGCTCGCTCTCAGACGGTGACCTCGTCCACCGGTCGCCGCGCCCCGGGGACGTCCGGGGAAGCGTCCGCCGTGCAGGTCGCCTCCGCGTCGCTCACGGCCCGCGCCCGACGCCTGGCCAGCGGGGTCGCGAGCGCCGTCAGGACGACGAAGACGCCGATCGCCATCAGGACGATCGTCGCGCCGGGCGGCACGTCCTGGTAGTACGACGTGACCGTGCCGGAGAGGGTCACCGCGGTGCCGATGACCACCGACAGGATGAACGTCACCTTGAACGAGCGGGTGATCTGCTGGGCCGCCGCGACCGGCACCACCATGAGCGCGCTCACCAGGAGCAGGCCCACGACACGCATCGCGACGGTCACCGTCACCGCCGCCGTGACCGCGATGAGGAGGTTGAGGGCGCGCACGGGCAGGCCCGTCACCCGCGCGAACTCCTCGTCCTGGCTCACCGCGAACAGCTGCTTGCGCAAGCCGACCGTGACCAGGACCACAAAGGCCGCGAGCAGGCAGATCGCCGTGACGTCGGAGTCCGAGACCGTCGAGAGCGAGCCGAAGAGGTACGAGGAGAGGTTCGCGTTGGAGCCGGTGTCCGAGAGGTTGATCAGCAGGACACCGCCCGCCATGCCGCCGTAGAAGAGCATCGCGAGGGCGATGTCGCCGCGCGTCTTGCCGTACGCCCTGATCAGCTCCATCGTCACCGCGCCGACGACGGCGATCAGCGTCGCCATCCACACGGGGCTGGAGTTGAGCAGGAAGCCGAGGCCGACGCCCGTCATGGCGATGTGGCCGATGCCGTCGCCCATCAGGGCCTGGCGGCGCTGGACGAGGTAGATGCCGATGGCGGGGGCCGTGATGCCGACGAGGACGGCGGCGATCAGCGCCCGCTGCATGAATTCGGTCTGGAAGATTTCCATCATCAGGTCAGCAGTCCTGTGCGGATCGGCTCGTGCTCGTCGGCCGAGTGCGGATGTACGTGGTCGTGGCCGGGCAGCGCGTGCTGGCCCGTGGCCTTGGGCGGCGGGCCGTCGTGCGTCACGCAGCCGTCGCGCAGGACGATCGCGCGGTCGATCAGCGGTTCGAGGGCGCCGAGCTCGTGCAGCACGAGCAGGACCGTCGTACCGGCGGCGACCTGTTCGCGCAGGGTCTGCGCGAGGATCTCCTGGCTCGCCAGGTCGACGCCCGCCATCGGCTCGTCCATGATCAGCAGCTCGGGCTCGGAGGCGAGCGCGCGGGCGATGAGCACCCGCTGGTGCTGGCCGCCGGAGAGGGCGCTGACCGAGTCCTTGGCGCGGTCGGCGAGACCGACGAGCCGGATGGCCCGGTCGACCGCCGCGCGGTCCGCCTTCGTCGCCCAGCCCAGCTTCGTCAGCTTCGTACGCGAGAGGCGGCCCGACGAGACGACCTCGCGGATCGTCGCGGGGACGCCGCTCGCGGCCGTCGTGCGCTGCGGCACGTAGCCGATGCGGGCCCACTGCCTGAAGCGCTTCAGGGGGGTGCCGAAGAGGCTGATGTCGCCGCCGGTGAGCGGGACTTGGCCGATCACGGAGCGGACGGCGGTGGACTTGCCCGAGCCGTTCGCGCCGAGCAGGGCCACCACCTCACCGCGTCCGACGCTGAGGTCGATGCCGCGCAGCACCGGGCGCGCGCCGAGGGTGGCCGTGGCCGCCCGCACGGATATGACGGGCGGCGTGGCGGGCCCTGCCGCGTCCGTGGCTTCCATGTCCGTGGCTTCCATGGCGTGCGCCTCCGATGCTGCTAGCCGTACGTGTGGCCGTACGTGTGGCCGTACGTTCACTTCGCGCCGAGCGCCTTCTGCAGCGCGGCGAGGTTGGACTCCATGACCCCGATGTAGTCATCGCCCTTGGACTTGCCCGTAATTCCCTCGAGGGGGTCCAGGACGTCCGTCTTGAGCTTCGCGTCGCCGGCCAGTGTCTCGGCGGTCTTCTCGCTGGCGAGGACCTCGAAGAACACCGTGGAGACGTCGTCCTTCTTGGCGATGTCCTGGAGCTCCTTGATGCGGGCGGGGCTCGGGTCCGACTCGGGGTCGACGCCGGCGATGCTCTCCTGCTCCAGGCCGTAGCGCTCGGCGAGGTAGCCGAAGGCGGAGTGCGTGGTGATGAACGTCTTGCTCTTCGTGTTCTTCAGGCCGCTCTCGAACTTGGCGTTCAGGGCGTCCAGCTTCCCGACCAGGGCCTTGGTGTTCTTCTTGTACGCCGCCGCGTGGTCCGGGTCGGCCTTCTCCATCGCCTTGCCGACGCCCTCGGCGACCTCGGCGTACTTCACCGGGTCGAGCCAGACGTGCGGGTCGGCGCCGCCCTCTTCCTCGCCGTGCTCCTCGTCCTCGTCCTCGTGCTCGTGGCCGTGGTCGTGGCCGACGCCCGTGCCGTGCTTCTCCAGCTGGGTGAGGCTCGCGGCGTCCACGGTGTCCTCCACGCCGGACTGGCCGATGGCGTCGTCGACGGCGGGCTGGATGCCCTTGAGGTAGAGGATGAGGTCGGATTCGCCGAGCGAGGCGGTCTGCCTCGGGCTGAGCTCCAGGTCGTGCGGCTCGACGCCCGGCTTGGTCAGGGTGTCCACGGAGACGTGGTCGCCGCCGATCTCCTGGGCCAGGAACTGCATGGGGTAGAACGACGCCGTCACGTTCAGCTTGCCGTCGCCGTTCTTGTCCGCGGCGCTGGAGGAGGAGCAGGCGGAGAGGGCCGTGAGGCCGAGAACCGTGGCGGAGGCGACGGCGGCGGTGGGTATGAGGCGACGTACGTTCATGACACTCATTTTCAACAAATGTGGAAACGATTGTCAACTAGCTGTCCGATGTGCGGGTGGATGGGCGGTCGGCGGGCGGTGGACGGGCGGTGGACCGGGAACCGATTTGATTAGGGGGGTAAGGCCGCCGGTAACCTGAAGCATTCGCTTCGCCCACCGTCGTAATGAAGAGAGCACCGTGGCCGCCGACAAGATCGACAGCATCGTCAGCCTGAGCAAGCGCCGTGGCTTTGTTTACCCGTGCAGTGAGATCTACGGCGGCCAGCGTGCCGCCTGGGATTACGGGCCGCTCGGCGTCGAGCTCAAGGAGAACCTCAAGCGCCAGTGGTGGCGTTACATGGTCACTTCGCGTGAGGACGTCGTCGGTATCGACTCGTCGGTGATCCTGGCCACGGAGGTCTGGCAGGCCTCGGGTCACGTCGCGACGTTCTCCGACCCGTTGACCGAGTGCCTCTCCTGCCACAAGCGCCACCGCGCCGACCACCTGGAAGAGGCGTACGAGGCCAAGCACGGCCGTCCGCCCGAGAGCCTGGCCGACGTCAACTGCCCCAACTGCGGCACCAAGGGCCAGTTCACCGAGCCCAAGCAGTTCTCCGGCATGCTCGCCACCCACCTCGGCCCCACGCAGGACAGCGGCTCCGTCGCCTACCTGCGCCCCGAGACCGCGCAGGGCATCTTCACCAACTTCGGCCAGGTCCAGCAGACTTCGCGCAAGAAGCCGCCCTTCGGCATCGCGCAGATGGGCAAGTCCTTCCGCAACGAGATCACGCCCGGCAACTTCATCTTCCGGACCCGCGAGTTCGAGCAGATGGAGATGGAGTTCTTCGTCAAGCCGGGCGAGGACGAGAAGTGGCAGGAGTACTGGATGGAGCAGCGCTGGAACTGGTACACCGGCCTGGGCCTGCGCGAGGAGAACATGCGCTGGTTCGAGCACCCGAAGGAGAAGCTCTCCCACTACTCGAAGCGCACCGCTGACATCGAGTACCGCTTCCGCTTCGGCGGCAGCGAGTGGGGCGAGCTCGAGGGCGTCGCCAACCGCACGGACTACGACCTCTCCGCGCACTCCAAGGCTTCGGGCCAGGACCTCTCCTACTTCGACCAGGAGGCCCAGGAGCGCTGGACCCCGTACGTCATCGAGCCCGCGGCGGGCGTCGGCCGCACGATGCTGGCCTTCCTCCTCGACTCGTACATCGAGGACGAGGCGCCCAACGCCAAGGGCAAGCTGGAGAAGCGGACGGTCATGCGCTTCGACCACCGCATCGCGCCGGTGAAGGTCGCGGTCCTGCCCCTTTCGCGGAACCCGGAGCTGTCGCCCAAGGCCAAGGGCCTCGCGACCGCCCTGCGCCAGAACTGGAACATCGACTTCGACGACGCCGGCGCCATCGGCCGCCGCTACCGCCGCCAGGACGAGATCGGCACGCCGTACTGCGTGACGGTCGACTTCGACACCCTGGACGACAACGCGGTGACGGTGCGCGAGCGTGACTCGATGAAGCAGGAGCGCGTCTCCCTCGACCAGATCGAGGGCTACCTCGCCTCGCGCCTGGTGGGCTGCTGACACCTGGCCCAGCGCGGGCACGCACTGAGTGAAGCTTGAAAGAAGCCCCCGGTTCCGCACACGGAACCGGGGGCTTCTGCTGCACACTGTTCGCCATGCCTTCGATGACCACGAGCAAGGTCAGCAGATGGGACCAGCACGGGCGCGAGCATGTCGTGCACGTGCGAAAGGCCGGTGTCCAGCGCCAGTTGAGCTGCGACACGTGCGGCTGGGGGAAACGGGCCCAGTTCCTGCCCTGGCTCAAGGCGGAGGAGCATCTCGCCGAGGAGCATCAGGCGACGGTGGACCCTTCGGTGCCGTGACCTCGTCGAGCGGCTGCTGCTGCCGCTTTCAGCGGGGCCCTTCAGCCGAACCGCCGCACGAACCTCTTCTGCCACGGCGTCTCCACGGCCCGCCGCGCGTAGTGCTCCCGCACGTACGCCACCGCCTCACCGCTCGGCACCCCGTCCAGCACCGCCATGCACGCCAGCGCCGTCCCCGTACGCCCCTGCCCGCCGCCGCACGCGACCTCCACCCGCTCCTCCCGCGACCGCTCCAACGCCTCGCGCAGGGCGGCGCTGGTCGCCTCGCGGTCGGTGGGCAGGCGGAAGTCGGGCCAGCGCAGCCATCGGGTCTCCCAGGCGACGGCGGGCGGCTCCTTGCCCAGGAGGTACAGCGCGAAGGCGGGGGTCGGGCCTTCCGGGAGCGGATGCCTCAGCCCGCGGCCACGGATGAGCCGCCCCGAGGGGAGTCGTAGTACACCTGGCGCTGTGGGGTCCCAAGTCGCGGTCATGGCGCGAGAGTAGTGCTGGACCGGTCGGCCGGGTCCTGTGAGCCGGGGGTGAGCCGCTCCGCCGTGCGCCGCGCCGTCTCCCTCGCCCAGCGGCCGCTGGTCAGGGCGCCGAGGAGCAGGACCGCGAGGCCGCAGCCCGCGATGATCCACCAGGCGGGGCGGCTGGCCTCGGTGAAGACGGCCGCGTACGACGAAGTGCCCACGCCGGAGGCCAGGACCGCGCCGATGACCGCGACGCCCAGGGTCTGGCCGATCTGGCGGCTCGTGGAGGCGACGGCGGCGGCGACGCCCGCCTGGGAGCGGGGCATTCCGGAGACGGCGGTGTTGGTGATGGGGGCGTTCACGAAGCCGAAGCCGAGGCCGAAGAGGGCGTAGCCGAGGAAGAGCGTCGCGTTGGTGGTCTCCGCGTCGAAGGCGGCGAAGAGGACTCCGGACGTCGTCATCGCGACCCCCGCGATCAGCAGCGGAAGGCGCGGGCCACGGCTGCCCACCAGGCGGCCCGACAGCGGGGCGCAGATCAGCGTCATCGTGGCCATCGGCAGCATCCAGACGCCCGCGTGCAGGGCGTTCAGGCCGCGTACGTTCTGGAGGTAGAGCGTGGAGAGGAAGAGGAAGCCGCCGAGCGCGGCGAAGGCGCTGACCGCGATCACGGTCGCCCCGCTGAACGGCGCCGAGCGGAAGAAGCGCAGGTCGATGAGGGGGTCGGTGCGGCGCGGCTCGTAAGCGAGGAGGCCGAGCAGGGTCAGCAGCGCCGCCGCCGCGAACGTGATGATCAGCGGGGACGTCCAGCCCGCCGTGGGGGCCTCGATGATCGCGTACGTCAGGGCGCCGAGCAGGACGATCACCAGGAGCTGGCCCACGGGGTCGGGGCGCCGGGGCTTGGGGGCGCGGGACTCGGGGACGTACCGGATGGTGAGGAGGAGCGCCGCGAGGCCGACCGGCAGGTTGATCCAGAAGATGGAGCGCCAGCCGACGGAGTCCACCAGGAGGCCGCCCACCAGCGGACCCGCCGCCATGGAGATGCCGACCACCCCGCCCCAGACGCCGATGGCGCGAGCCCGCTCGCGGGGCTCGGTGAACGTGTTCGTGATGATCGACATCGCGACCGGGTTGAGCATGGAACCGCCGACCGCCTGGAGCATCCGGAAGGCCACGAGGGACTCGAGGTTGGGGGCGAGGGAACAGGCGACGGAGGCCACCGTGAAGATCACGAGCCCGACCTTGAAGATCTTCTGCCGTCCCACACGGTCCGCCGTCGAACCCGCGAGCATGAGGAGCGCGGCGAGTACGAGGGTGTAGGCGTCGATCGTCCACTGCATGCCCGAGATGTTGGTGCCGAACTCCCGCGCCATGGTGGGCAGGGCGACGTTCAGAACGGTGTTGTCGAGGCTGACGATGAGCAGGCTCATGCAGCAGATCGCGAGGACGAGCATGCGTCGGCGGTGCGTCAGCTCTTGCGGGGGCATGACTTCGACGGTATCCCGAGGGGGCGGAGGCCGCGTCGGGGCCGCCCCGTCAGGGGTGGGGGGAACGCCGGGCACGCTGGGGGCGCGGGGAACGGCGCGAGCAACCACGACGAATGCGCACGGCATGTATGGGCGGTCAGGGGCGCCCGTCAGGGGCGCGGGGAACGGCGCGAGCAACCACGACGGACCCGCACCGGAAGAGCCCGCCGCCGCGCCCGCACCGGAGAAGCCCGCCGCCACGCCCGCCCCCGCCTCAGGCGAGCCCCCGCGGCAGCCGCAGACTCAGCAGCCCCAGGCCGATGAGGCCCGTCAGCTGTACGCCCAGGACGATCGCGAACGCATCCCGCATACCCACCGCCGGAACCAGCGCCAGGAAGAGCGAGCCGAGCGTGGCGACGCCCAGGGCCAGGCAGGACTGCTGGACCGTCGCCGCCAGACCACTGCCCGCGCCCGCCTTCGACGCCGGTACCGCCGCGAGCACGATGCGGTAGTAGAGGGCGAGCTGGACGCCCTGGCCGATGCCGCACAGGACGAGGCCGGGGGCGAGGACGAGCGGGCTCAGGGCGGACATCGGCGCCCACTGCACCGTGAGGGCGAGGATCGCCAGGCCGCAGGCGTGCGCCAGGGCGCAGGCCGTCAGGGCGCGGCTGCCGAGCCGCGTCACCAGGCGCGGTGCGAGCATCGACGCCGCGAACTGGGCGACGCCCATGGGGATCAGGGTCAGCCCGGCCTTCAGGGGGCTGAAGCCCAGCCACTGCTGGAGCGTCACCGCGCTCACGAACATCCAGCCCGCGAAGCCGGTGAAGATGGGCAGGCCGATGGTGAGCCCCCTGCGTACACCGGGTTCGCGCAGGAGCGACGGGGGCAGCAGCGGGCTGCCGCCGGAGCGTTCGGCGCGCAGCTCGACGCGGGCGAACGCCCAGGCCAGGAACGGTGCGGCGACCAGGAGCAGAATCGACCACAGGGGCCAGCCCGCGGCCCGTCCCTCGGTCAGGGGCAGCAGCAGGGCGATCAGGGACGCGGCGAACAGCAGCGTGCCGCCGATGTCGCTGCGGGTGGGCTGCTCGGCACGGCTGTCCGGCACCGAGCGCACCGCGCAGAGCAGGGCGGCCACGGCGACGGGGGCGTTCACCAGGAACACCGCGCGCCAGCCGGTGCCCGCCAGGTCGGCGGAGACCAGCACACCGCCGAGCACCTGGCCCAGGATCATGGAGATGCCGCCCACCGAGCCGTAGAGGGCGACCGCCTTCGTCCGCCGCTCGCCCCGCGTCGTCGCGTGGATGGTGGCGAGCACCTGCGGCAGCATCAGCGCGGACGCCGCGCCCTGGGCGACGCGCGCCCCGACCAGCCACCAGGCGCCGGGCGCGAGTCCACAGGCCAGCGAGGTCACGCCGAAGGCGGCGACGCCCCAGAGGTAGAGCCTGCGGCGCCCGAAGGTGTCGCCGAGCCGCCCGCCGAGCACGAGCAGTACGGCGTACGCGACGGCGTACCCCGCGACGACCATCTCCAGGGTGGCGGGGGACGCGCGCAGGTCGTGTTCGATGTTGGGCAGGGCGACGTTGACGATGAAGAAGTCGATCATCGGGAGCGCGGCGCCGAGCAGGATCGTGACGAGGCCGAGCGGGGTCAGGGCGGGGGAGCTGTGAGGGGCGGCCGGCGCGGCCGGGGTGGGCTTCAGGACGCGTGCCGTGGAGTTCGTCAGGTTCACGAGTACGACGGTCGTCGAACCTTCAGCCTGGTACCAGAGTCTCTTTATCCTGGTACCTGTACTACCTGGAAACAGGGTCCGCGGGCAGGCAAGCTGTCCCCATGGACAGTGCCATGGCTATGGACACCGCGGCGCGGACGCGGCCGGGCGACCGCATCCGCCGCAGCGAGCTCGCCGACTTCCTGCGCAGCCGCCGCGAGCGGATCACGCCCGAGCAGGCGGGGCTGCCCCGCGGCCCGCGCCGCCGCACGCCAGGGCTGCGCCGCGAGGAGGTCGCGCACCTCTCCACGGTCGGCGTCACCTGGTACACGTGGCTGGAGCAGGGCCGCGCCATCCACGTCTCGGCCCAGGTGCTCGACGCGCTGTCCCGGGCCCTGATGCTGGACGCCGGCGAGCGCGCCCACCTCTTCCAGCTCGCGGGCACCGCCGACCCCTCACCGGCCGCCGAGATCGCGTCGGTCCCGCAGGGCCTGCTGCGGATCGTCACGCAGCTCGAGCCGTACCCGGCATGCGTCCAGAACGCCCGCTACGACATCCTCGCCCACAACGCCACGTACGGAAATCTCCTCGCCGACCTCGACGAGCTGCCGCCCGAGGACCGCAACTGCATGTGGCTGACCTTCACGCACCCCGCCTGGCAGGCCGCCATGGACGACCGGGAGGAGACGATGCGCCGGATGGTCGCGAGATTCCGGGCGCGGATGGCCGGGCACCTCGCGGACCCGGCGTGGAAGACGCTGCTCAGGAGGATGCGCAAGGCCTCGCCCACCTTCTGCGAGCTGTGGGAGCGGCACGAGGTGATGCAGGCGGTGGACCAGACCAAGCGGTTCAACAACCCGGTCGTGGGCCCGCTGCACTTCACGTACCACGGACTGTGGCTCGGCCCGGCCGAAGGCCCGCGCCTGGGTACGTACGTCCCGGCGGACGCGCGCTCGCAGGCGGCCACCGAGGAGCTGTACCGCCTGGTGAAGGCCAGGCGCGTGGGCAGCCGTACGGGCACCCGCACGGGCACCCGCACGGGCACCCGTACGGGCAGTCCCGCGGATGAGGGACAATAAGAGGTCTGCCCCTCGCCCGACAGCTCGCCTCGGAGGAACCCCGCGCCATGGAGCCTCAGCTTCAGATCGGCCCGCACGCCGTGCGGCCGCCCGTCGTGCTCGCCCCCATGGCGGGCATCACGAACGCGCCGTTCCGGACGCTGTGCCGGGAGTTCAGCGGGGGCAAGGGCCTCTTCGTCAGCGAGATGATCACGACGCGGGCGCTGGTCGAGCGCAACGAGAAGACCATGCAGCTGATCCACTTCGACGAGACCGAGAAGCCCCGGTCCATCCAGCTGTACGGGGTCGACCCCGCGACCGTCGGCAAGGCGGTCCGCATGATCGCCGAGGAGAACCTCGCCGACCACATCGACCTGAACTTCGGCTGCCCCGTCCCCAAGGTCACCCGCAAGGGCGGCGGCTCCGCGCTCCCGTACAAGAGGCCCTTGCTCCGCGCGATCCTGCGTGAGGCAGTCAGCGGCGCCGGGGACCTCCCCGTCACGATGAAGATGCGCAAGGGCATCAACGACGAGCACATCACCTTCCTGGACGCGGGCCGCATCGCCGTCGAGGAGGGCGTCACGGCGATCGCGCTGCACGGCCGTACCGCCGCCCAGCACTACGGCGGCACCGCCGACTGGGACGCCATCGCCCGCCTCAAGGAGCACGTCCCCGAGATCCCGGTCCTGGGCAACGGAGACATCTGGTCCGCCGCCGACGCGGTGCGGATGATGAAGGAGACGGGCTGCGACGGAGTCGTCGTGGGCCGCGGCTGCCTCGGCCGCCCCTGGCTCTTCGCCGACCTGGTGGCCGCCTTCGAGGGCACGGGCGCGCCCAAGGCCCCGGACCTGCGCGAGGTCTCGAAGGTCATGCTCCGCCACGCGACGCTCCTCGGTGAGTGGATCGGCGACGAGGCGCGCGGGGTCATCGACTTCCGCAAGCACGTGGCCTGGTACCTCAAGGGCTTCTCGGTCGGCTCGGAGATGCGCAAGCGCCTCGCGATCACTTCATCACTGGCCGAACTCGAAGACGGACTCGGCGAGTTGGACCTCGACCAGGGTTGGCCGACGGGCGCGGACGGACCGCGTGGCCGTACGTCGGGCAACAACCGCGTGGTCCTGCCGGACGGCTGGCTGAAGGACCCCTACGACTGCGCGGGCATCAGCGAGGACGCGGAACTGGACACGTCCGGCGGCTGAGGCGCCCCTTCGGGGGCGCGGGGAACTGCGCGACCAGCCGTATCCGACCCGCGGACGAATGCGTCTTTCGGCGGGAGCGCTATGCCAGGGTGACCGTGACGGGAAGTTCCTTGATCCCGTTCACGAAATTGGAGCGGACGCGGCGAACCTCGCCGGTCAAGCGGATGTCCGCCAACCTCGGCAGCAACTCCTCGAACATGATGCGCATCTCCAGGCGGGCCAGGGAGTTGCCCAGGCAGAAGTGCGGGCTGCCCTTGCCGAAGGTGACGTGGTCGATGTTCTCGCGCGTCACGTCGAAGCGGTAAGGATCGGGGAAGACGTCCGCGTCGCGATTCCCCGACGCGAACCACAGCACCACCTTGTCGCCCTCCCTGATCAGCTTGCCGCCGAGTTCCACGTCACGGGTCGCCGTCCGCCGGAAGTGGTAGACGGGCGAGGCCCAGCGCAGACATTCCTCGACGCCGCCAGGGATGAGCGAGGGGTCGGCGGTGAGCCTGGCGCGCTCGTGCGGATGGTCGATCAGGGCGAGCATGGAGTGCGAAATGGCGTGCCGTGTGGTCTCGTTGCCCGCGACGACGAGCAGCAGGAAGTAGTTGTCGAAGTCGGTGTCGGAGAGCGGGACCCCGTCCTTGGGCGAGTTGTTGACCAACGTGCTCACGAGATCGGTCCCGCCACCTCCCCGACGTTTCGCGGCCAACTTCCTCCCGTACTCGAAGACTTCGAGCGCGGCGGGGGACCGGAACGGCAGATCGCGGTACTGCTCGCTCTCGGCGCTCTCCAGAAGCACATCGGCATAGTCGGGGTCGGTGTTGCCGATGATGCGGTTGCCCCAGTCGATGAGCTGCTGGGTGTCCTCCTCGGGGACGTCGAGCATCCGCGCGAGCACGTTGATGGGGAAGTCCGCCGAGACCTCCCGCACGAAGTCGAAGGTCCCCTTGGGGAGCGCCGCGTCGAGCGTGCGGGCGGTCAGGCCGCGCAGGAACGTCTCGTACGTCGCCACCGCGCGCGGGGTGAACTGCTTCTGCAGGATCAGCCGCATCGCACGGTGCCGCATGCCGTCGGTCTCCAGAAGGGAGCGGCGCAGGGCGATCTGATCCTCGTCGACCTCCTCCAGATTGGTGAACCGCATCGAGGTGAACGTCTCCGGGTCGCGGTCGACGCGCACGATGTCGTCGTGCCGAGTGAGCGCCCAGAAGCCGGAGTTGGGCGCGGGCTCGGGCTGCCAGTGGACGGGGTCCTCCCGGCGCAGCACGTCGAACATCCGCCAGGGCAGCGTGCCGTCGGTGAACTTGTCGTTGTCGGCGAGGTCGACCTCGGACAGGTCGAGGGGCGCGGGGCCCGTGACCGTACTCATGGACGTACTCCTTCTCGGCATCTCATGGCGGTGCGGTCAGGTCGGTCAGATGAGGAAGGCGTACTCCGTGAACTCCCATTCGGTGACGTGCTGTTGGAACCGTTCGATCTCATTGCGCTTGTACGTGAGGAAGGCGTCGGTGAACGCCTCGCCCAGAAGTCCGGTCAACGCCTCATCGGCCTCCAGGGCGTCGAGCGCGGCGCCGAGCGTGCCGGGGAGGCGGGGCGCGGAGTCCTCCTGGTAGCCGTAGCCCTCCAGTGGGGCGGGCGGCTCCGCCTTGTCGCGGATGCCGAGGAGAAGCGCGGCGACCGTCCCGGCGACGACGAGATAGGGGTTGCCGGACGCGTCGCCGAGCCGCAGCTCGATCCTGGTCCCTTCCCCCCTCTCCGGCGGGACGCGCAGCATCGCGCTGCGGTTGTCGAGGCCCCAGTCGATCAGCCAGGGGGCGAGGGTGTCGGGACCGAACCGTTTGTACGAGTTGACGGTCGGGTTGAGCAGGGCGCTGAGGGCGGGTGCGTGCCGCAGGAGTCCGGCTATGGCGTGCCGGGCGGTCGCGGACAGCCCGTCGGAGGCTTCGGGGTCCTCGAACACGTTGCGCCCGGCGCCGTCGACCAGCGAGACGTGCAGATGGAAGCCGGAGCCGCCGAGCCCGTTGAACGGCTTGGCCATGAAGGTCGCGAGCCGTCCCTCGCGGCGGGCCGTCTCCTTGACGGCGGCCTTGAAGCGGAAGGCTCGGTCGGCGGCGTCCAGGGCGTCGGAGTGCCCCAGGTTGATCTCGAACTGCCCGCCGTCGAATTCGTGGTTGCCCGCGATGACGCCGATGCCGAGGCCGTCCAGGCTGCGCAGGGTGCGCAGCAGATGACCGTCCGGGTCACCGCGCCGGCCCGCGCTGTATACGTTGCCCGTGGCGCCGCCGTACACGGACCACCCGGAGGGTGCGGCGGGGTCGGCGTCGCAGAGAAAATACTCGAGCTCGGGCCCGACAATGGGCGTGAGATCACCCCCGCCACACTCCTCGACTCGCCCAAGTACCCGCCGCAGCAAGGCGCGTGGCGACTCCGGGGCGGGCTCACCGGTGGCGGGGTCGAAGGTGTCCCCGAGACACCAGGCGACGCCGGGTTCCCAGGGCAGGGCCTGGAGGGTCGACAGATCGGGCCGTACGGAGACATCGGGGAGCCCGGCGTCGAGCCCGCCGGTGACGGGGACGACGTCGCCCCGGGGGGTGGTGTGGTAGACGGCGCGGCAGAAGGAGAGCCCGTGGTCGCAGGCGCTCGGCAGGTGCGCCACGAGGATGTCCCGGCCGCGGTCCGCTCCCAGGAGATCGGGATAGATGACGCGGACCACGTCGGTTCCTTGACCGCGTAGGGCGTCGACCGTTTCTGCGGCTTGGGGGGCCGGGGGCTGCGGTGTTGCGCTCGCTTCGTTCACCCGTGGTCCAGCCTTTCTGCGGGGCGGATCGGGTCTATCGTTTGAGACCAAACGATAGAAACCCCCAAGGCCCCGCGCAAGCCCCCCCGGCGGGGTCATCCGCCAACTGCCATGGCTCGCCCCACCCTTGACCTCCGTAGGGGCTCTCCCACCCACCCACCCGTTCACCCCGCATCCGCCCCTGGACGAACGAGCTTTCCCACCCGCCCACCCGGTACCCCGCAGTCGGGAGCGCTCGTGAGGGGACGTGCCGGTATTTCCGCCCGGAGCACCGTTCGCGGCGCTCCGGAGGCGAAGTAGCAGAGCGGCCACCGGGCGATGGCGAGGACGGACATACCGGCGCGGCGCCGCCCCCAAAGCGAACCCGTACCGCCGTGCACCCGCCCGGCAGCCACCACCCCCGTAGCGCTCCCGCCGAGAGAGGTCTATCGTACGGGCCCAAACGAACGTCAGCCCGCGCCGAAGGAGCCAGCCCCATGGCCGGAGTTCAAGGATTCTTCCCGCCCAGGACCGCCACGGGCCGCTCCTCCCTCATCCCGGCCCCGCCCTGGCACTACTCGGGCGACCTGCTCACCGTCGAGTACCGCACCGACCCCGCCCGCGTCCGCGAACTCCTCCCCGCCCCGCTTGACCTGGCCGCCGAAGACCCCGGCGCCGTAGCCCTCATCTGGGCCGACTGGCAGTCCTGCGGGGACTCAAGGGCCGAACTGCTCGACCCCGTCCGCGCCCAGTACAAGGAGTGCTTCGCCGTGGTGCGCTGCGCTCACCGCGGCCGTACCTACTCCCGCTGCGTCTACATCTGGGTCGACAAGGACTTCGCCATCGCCCGCGGCATCCACCAGGGCTACCCGAAGAAGCTCGGCTCGATCCACCTCACCCGCCCCCACCCCTTCGGCCCCGCCCCCCGCATCGAGGAGGGCGCCGCCTTCGGAGCCACCCTCGCCGCCGCCGACCGCCGCCTCGCCCAGGCAGTGGTGACCTTGCGCGAGCCCTCCGAGACGAACGGCTTCGTCAACGCCCACCCCATGGCCCACCACCGCCAACTCCCCGCCATCGAGGGGAAAGGCCTGGCCCTGGACGAACTCATAGCGTCCGGTGCCGCCTCCTTCGAGGGAGGCCAGGCCTGGTCGGGCGAGGCCGAGCTGGACCTCTTCGACGCACCCACGGAAGAGCTGGCCGGGCTGACGATCGAGGAGCCGATAGGGGCGTACTACCGCCAGGTCGGAGTGACGTGGAACGGCGGCACCCTGCTGGAGACAGGCCTGTAGCCAGGCATCGAATCCCAGCTATTCCCCAGCCCCAGCCCCAGCCCCAGCCCCAGCCCCAGCCCCAGCCCCAGCCCCAGCCCCCGCCCCGATCCCCGCATAAACCTCCGGCCGAGCCCCCCGCAGCCAAAGCCCCCAAGCAACCCCCACCGCCGCAGCGACGAGAATGAGGCAGGGCAGCACCCACCGCAGCGGATTCCCGGACGAAACCCCCAACTGCACGCTGAAGTTGGTCAGCGCGAGCCAGAAGAAGACCGCGAGCGCGACGCCCGAGAGGAGCGGCGCGATCAACCGGTGCCACACCGGCTCGACCAGATCGCGGCGCCGCGCGAAGTAGGCGATGACCGAAGCCGACGTGGCGAGCAGGAGCAGGATCACGCCGAGGGCGCCGAGGTTGGTCAGCCAGGTGAAGACGTCCATCACCGGATCGCGCCCGGCGAGCGCGAAGACGCCGATGACGACGACGCCGACCAGGGTCTGGAGCAGGGAGCCTCGGTACGGCGACCCGTACCGAGGGTGGATCGCGCCAAGCCCGCGTGGCAGCACACCCTCCCGGCCGAGCGAACGAACGTACCGGGCAACGGCGTTGTGGAAGGAGAGCAGCGCCGCGAGCAGGCTGGTGATGAGGAAGAGCTGCGCGAAGTCGGAGAAGGCGGTGCCCAGACCACTGCTCCGGTCACTGAGGAAGAACAGCATCTCGGGCCCCTGCTCGGCCGCGACCTTCGTGGCCCGCCCGGTACCGGCCCCGCTGATCATCGCCCACGCCGTGACCGCGTAGAAGACACCGATGAGCCCGACGGCGATATAGGTGGCGCGCGCCACGGTACGGCGAGGGTCACGGCACTCCTCGCTGTACAGCGCCGCGGACTCGAAGCCCATGTACGCGGCGAACACACAGCACAGCGCGACCCCGAGCGACCCGTCCGTGGCGGCGCCCCAGGTCAGCGGAGTGGTGGAGATGCCCTGCGGGGCGTCGGCGAACTGCCCGATGTCGAAGACGAGCACGGTGCCGAACTCAAGCACGAGCAGCACGGCGAGCACCTTCACGCCCAGGTCCACGCGGAGATAGCCGAGTACGCCCACGACGGCCGTGCACGCGAAGACCAGCGCCCACCAGGGGATGTCGAGCCCGGTCTTGGAGTCGATGAACTGCGCGGTCGTCGCCCCGAAGAGCCCGGCGATACCGATCTGCATGGCGTTGTACGCGAGCAGCGCGACGAACGCCGCGCCGACACCGGCGGTACGGCCAAGCCCCTGAGCCGTGTACGCGTAGAACGCTCCGGCGCCCGTGATGCGCCGGCTCATCGCCGCGTACCCCGCGCTGAA
This sequence comes from Streptomyces sp. NPDC057302, assembly GCF_042667685.1. Classification (NCBI taxonomy): domain Bacteria; kingdom Bacillati; phylum Actinomycetota; class Actinomycetes; order Kitasatosporales; family Streptomycetaceae; genus Streptomyces; species Streptomyces sp. NPDC057302. The sequence goes on from NZ_JBHUZJ010000024.1 coordinate 16,531, forward strand.
GAGCGCGAGGACGACGCCGACGAGGAGGTAGAGCAGGGGTATGCCGAGGATTCCGGTGACACCGAGGGACTGCGGTATGCCACCGGCGGCCACGGTCAGCGGGGCCGATGCGGCGACGACGAAGAAGACGATGCCCGCGACGCCGATACGGCGCTCGGGGGCGGCGGGGAGGACGGCGGGGGAGCCGGACCCGGAGGCCGAGGGTATGGGCGATGCGGGCGTGGGCGCGGGCGCGGGCGTGGGTGTGCCGGGGCGGTCGACGGTCATGACGGGACTCCGGGGAGGGGAGGGCCTGGGAGAGAGGGGAGAGGGGAGAGGGCGTATCCGCTGGAAACGCGTTATCGTTTGAGCCCGTACGAAATTCGAGTGGCGCTGATGGTACGGACGCGCATGCGCCCCGGCAAGAGGTCTTGGGAGACTGGGGGCGCGCAGGCGCCACCGGCACCAGAGGGACGAGGAGATACGGACGTGACGGGCTACCGCTCCATCCGCGAGACCGAGAAGGCGGTCAGGGCCAAGCTCGGCGGCACCCCCGTCAAGTACGAGCAGATGGCCGCCGTTTCGAACATCTACCGCGCGGCGTCGGCCGTCCGGCAGCACTTCGAGAACTCCGTACTGCGCGGGGCCGAGCTGACGTGGACGTCGTTCGTGGTCCTGTACGTGGTCTGGATCTGGGGAGAGATGGAGACGCGGTACGTCGCCGAGGAGGCCGGCATCTCCAAGGGCACGCTGACCGGGGTCGCCCGGACCCTCGCGGGCAGGGGCCTGCTGGAGCGCCGGGGCCACCCGGACGACGGACGGCTCGCGCTGCTGCGCCTGACGGAGGAGGGGGAGCGGCTGATGGAGAAGGTGTTCCCCGCCTTCAACGCGGAGGAGGCGTTCGTCGCCGACGGCCTGACGGACGAGGAGTGCAGGACCCTGGCGGACCTGCTGCGGAAGATCGTGGTGCAGACGGAGGAGAAGGGCGACGAGCGCAGGCTGGAACTCCTGGACGGCGAGCAGCCGGTGCCCCGCAGGAGCGGACGACGCGCCAAGGGGTGAGGTGCCTGGGGGGAGGCTTCGAGCCGACTCCGAAGCCTCGGGCGCCGTTGATCACCGGCTCCGCCGAGTTCGTCCTCAAACGCCGGACGGGCTGAAATCGCGTAGCTCTGCCGCTTGAATGAGCCCCCCGAACAGCTCCTGCTGGGCCGAGTCCGCGGCTGCCGTGTCCTCCGGGTGCCACTGCACGGCAGCGAACCACCCGTCCGCACCCGGCAGTTCAAGCGCTTCCACGGTCCCATCCGCTGCCCACCCCGTAGCTACAAGCCCCCGCCCGAGCCGCTCCACACACTGGTGGTGGAAGCAGGAGACGGACACCGACTGCGCGCCGCCCAGCGCACGCGCCACCACAGAGCCCGCGGCAACCCGCACGGGGTGCACCACATGTCGATGCGCCCCCTCCACCCTGCCTCCGTCCCCGTCCCCGTCCCCACCCATGTCCTTGCCCCCACCCATGTCCTGCCGAAGCGATCCCCCCAGCGCCACGTTCACCACCTGCAACCCCCGGCAGACCGCCAGCAGAGGCAGGCCGCAGGCCAAGGCACACCGAGCCAAAGCCAGATCGAACGCGTCCTGCGCGTCGTCCACGTCGTACACGGCCCCGTGCACCTGGACCCCCTGCGCCCCGGCGTCGCCACCGCCGCCCCCGTACCGCCACGGCGCCATGTCCCCGCCCCCGGGCAGCAGCAGCCCGTCGCACCGCGCGAGCCGTGCCGCTGCCTCCCCTGCCGGGCCCGGCAGCATCATGAACGGCTCACCGCCCGCACGGAACACCGCCTCCGCCAACGCACGGGCCGTCACCACGGCCTCGTACCGAAGCGCCGAAGTCGACGCCGCGTATCGCTGCGGCAGGGCGATCAGCGGGCGGGGGCGGTGGGGGTGGCCGGGGCGGCGGAGCCTCACAGTTGGATCCACGTCGTCTTCAGCTCCGTGTACTTCTCCATCGCGTGCACCGACTTGTCCCGGCCGTTGCCCGACTGCTTGTAGCCGCCGAAGGGCACTGTCACGTCGCCCTCCTCGTAGCAGTTGACCCACACCGTCCCGGCCCGCAGGCGTCGCGCCACCGTGTGCGCGGTCGACAGGTCCGAGGTCCAGAGGCCGGCCGCGAGCCCGTACTCCGTGTCGTTGGCGAGGGCGACCGCCTCGTCGAGCGAGGCGAAGGTGAGGACGGAGAGGACCGGGCCGAAGACCTCCTCGCGGGCGAGCGGCATGGCGGGGGTGACCTGGTCGAAGACCGTGGGCGCGAAGTAGCTGCCGCCGGGGACGACTTCGCGGTGTATGCCCCCTGCCCGCAGGCGCGCGCCGCTCTCCGTGCCTCGGCGCACATGCTCCTGGACGGAGTCCACCCGTGCCGCGCCCGCCAGCGCGCCCATCTCCGTGGCGGGGTCCAGCGGATCGCCCACCCGCAGGGCCTCGGCGCGCTCGACGACCGCCGCCGTCACGTCCTGGGCCACCGACTCGTGGACCAGGAGCCGCGAGGGCGCCGTGCACATCTCGCCCTGGTTGAAGAAGATGCCCCAGGCCGCGATGGCCGCCGCCGCGGCGAGGTCGGGGGCGTCGGGCAGGATGATGTTGGGGGACTTGCCGCCGAGTTCGAGCCAGACGCGCTTGAGGTTGGAGTCGGCGGCGTAGTGGAGGAACTTGCGGCCCACCGCCGTGGAGCCCGTGAAGGCGAGTACGTCCACGTCCGGGTGGCGGCCGAGCGCGCGGCCCGCGGTCGGGCCGTCGCCCGCGACGACGTTGAGCGCGCCGGGCGGCAGGCCCGCCTCGTCGGCGATCCTGCCGAGCAACAGGGCGGACAGGGGCGTGAGTTCGGACGGCTTCAGGACCACCGTGCAGCCTGCCGCCAGCGCCGGTGCCACCTTCCAGGCCGCCAGGGTCAGCGGGAAGTTCCACGGGACCACCGCGCCGACCACACCCGACGGCTCGCGGGTGACGAGTGCGAGCGCGCCGGGGTCCGTGTGCGGGGCGGTGTCGGTCAGCTTGTCGGCGAGCTGGCCGTACCAGCGGAAGGTGTTCGCCAGGGCGCGCAGTTCGACGGCGTACGACTCCGTGATCGGTTTGCCGTTCTCCAGAGTGACCGTGAGGGCAAGAGCAGAGCGGTGCTCTTCGATGAGAGCGGCGATCCGCAGCAGGGTCCGCCCCCGGTCGGCGGGGGAGAGGCGCGGCCACGGACCGGTGTCGAAGGCGCGGCGAGCGGCGGCGACCGCCAGGTCCACCTCCTTCTCGCCCGCGTCCGCGACCAGCGCGAGCGTGCGGCCGTCGCGCGGCGAGACGACGGGGAACGTGCTTCCCGAACCGTCCGCGTCCGCGCCCGCGATGCGGTGCCGGGTGGGGAGTACGAGCGCTTCGGCCCGGCGCAACCAGCCCTGATGGCCGCTGGTGGCGGGGTCGTGGGCGCCGGTGGCCAGGGCGTCTTCCGGCATGGATTCCTCCTGGGGAGCCTTGGGGTGCGCGCCTTGGGGTGCCTGCGGGTGCGGTGAGGTGCCGTGGCATGCGTACGGAGGTAGGCGCCAGCAAGGGCACGCGCGCCCCTCGTTTGAGTTCAAACGGTAGCCGAACGGGGCGACCCTATCGAGGGGTTGACCGCGTCACCCCGTCGCTCCTAATGTTGTTTGGGTTCAAACGAACTGGAGGAAGTCATGGCTCCCCCCGTCCCCGCGCCACCGGCGAATCCCCCGCACACGGCGACCGTCGCCGGTGTCCCCGTCGACACCCGGCACTGGATCGGCGGCAGGCGCGTCGCCTCCGAGGTCACCTTCACCGACCACTCGCCCCTCGACGGCGGCCCGCTCGCCGAGATCGCCCGCGGTGGGGCCGAAGAGGCGCGGGCGGCCGTGGCCGCGGCCCGCGAGGCCTTTCCCGCCTGGGCCGCCACCCCGCCCGCCGAGCGCGCCCGGCTCCTGCACGCCGTCGCCGACGGGGTCGAGGCCCGCATCGAGGACCTCGCCGCCGTCGAGACCGCCGACAACGGCGCCCTCCTGCGCTCCCACCGCCGCGGTGTCATGCCCCGCGTCGCCCACAACCTCCGCTACTTCGCCGACCGCCTCCTCGCCCTCGCCCACGACGACTTCGAGACCAGGGGCCACACGAACCACGTGAGCTGGGACCCGGCGGGCCCCGCCGTCCTCATCACGCCGTGGAACGCCCCGCTGATGCTGGCCAGCTGGAAGATCGGGCCCGCGCTCGCCGCCGGGAGCACCGTCGTCCTCAAGCCCGCCGAGTGGACCCCGCTGACCGCCTCGCTCTTCGCGGACATCGCGCACGAGGCGGGGCTTCCCGCCGGGGTCCTCAACGTGGTGCAGGGGTACGGCGCGGAGGTGGGCGAGCCGCTCGTCGCCGACCCCGACGTGCGGCGGATCAGCTTCACCGGGTCCGTGCCCACTGCGCGGCGGATCGCCGTGACCGCGGGCGCGCGCCTCGTGCCGTGCAGCTTCGAGCTGGGCGGCAAGTCCCCGCTGCTCGTCTTCGCCGACGCCGATCCGGAGCTCGCGGCCGACCTCGCCGTCGAGCAGTTCGACAACGCGGGGCAGGTCTGCCTGGCCGCCACCCGCATCCTGGTCGAGGAATCCGCACGGGACGCTTTCCTCGGGCACCTTCTTGACCGGGTAACAAAGCTGACTCAGGGAAATCCGCGCGACGAGACCACCGACGTCGGGCCCAACATCCACCCCCGGCACGTCGAGCGCGTCGACGGATTCGTGCGCCGCGCCCTGGACGCGGGAGCGAAAGCGGTCACCGGCGGCGGCCGCAACACCGAACTCGGCGGGAACTACTACCTCCCCACCCTCCTCACCGACGTCGCCCAGGACTCCGAGATCGTGCAGGAAGAGGTCTTCGGGCCCGTCCTCACCCTCCAGACCTTCCCCGACGGCGACGAGGACGAAGCCGTGCGCCTCGCCAACGGCACCCGCTTCGGCCTCGCCGCTACCCTCGCCACCGGCGACCGCGAACGCGCCGACCGGATCACGGCACGGCTCGTCGCCGGCACGGTCTGGGTCAACTGCTTCTTCGTACGCGACCTTTCGGCGCCCTTCGGCGGCTCACGCGCTTCGGGCATCGGGCGCGAGGGCGGCGACTGGTCCTTCGACTTCTACTGCGACCTGAAGAACACGGTGACCGCGCCAGTGGGGTCTGCCCTGCCCGAGCGGAGCCGAGAGCTTGGGGAAGGATGGGCCCGCCATGGGTGAGATCGTCGGGGCGGGGCTTCTCGCCCACGTGCCCACCATCGTGCTGCCCGAAGAGACCCGCAAGGAGCTCAACGAAGGCCGCGAGATCAGTCTCGTCCCAGGACTGCGGCGGCTGCGCGAGGAGGTCTTCGAGACCCTCGGCCACGACACCGTCGTCGTCCTCGACTCGCACTGGGCCACCACGGTCGAGTTCGTCGTCTCCGCGCACGCGCGCCGCGCCGGGCTCTTCACCTCGGAGGAGCTGCCGCGCGGCATGTGCCGGATGCCGTACGACTACCCCGGGGATCCCGAACTCGCCGCCTCCATCACGGAGTTCGCCGACCGGCACGGGACGTGGATCACCCCGATCGACGACCCGTACCTGCCGGTCCACTACGCCACGATCAACCTCTGGAAGTACCTGGGCGAAGGCCTCCCGGACAAGAAGTGGCTCTCGATCGGCGTCTGCCAGACCGGCGACACCGAGGACCACCTGCGGCTCGGCCGCGCACTCGCCGACGGGATCGCCGCGCTGCCCGACCGCAAGGTCCTCCTCGTCGCGTCCGGCGCGCTCTCCCACACCTTCTGGCCGCTGCGGCAGCTGCGCGCCCACGAGTCGAGCGAACCGTCCCACATCCGGACGCCCCAGGCGCGGGCCGCGGACGAGCAGTGCATCGAGCGGCTCGAACGCGGCGACCACGCCGAAGTCCTGGGCACGATGCCGGAGTTCCTCACCCACAAGCCCGAGGCGCGCTTCGGCCACTACCTGATGATGATCGGTGCTCTCGGAGAAGAGCGGTGCTCCGCGCCGGGCCGCGCCTACAGCGCGTACGAGAACTCGGTCGGCACCGGCCAGATGCACCTGTGGTTCGACCGCCCGCCCCAGGGATGGACCGCCGTCCCCGACCCGAGTGAGGCCTCCCTCGTATGACGACGACCGTCGAGTACCGCCGCATCCTCCTCGAAGGCGCCGCAGTCCAGGTCGTGCGGGAGGGGGACGAGCTCGTCGCCGCGGACGGACGCCGCGTGAAGGCGGCGGACGCGAGCCACCTGCCTCCCGTGCGGCCCTCCAAGGTGATCGCCGTCCACCTCAACCACCGCAGCAGGGTGGACGAGTTCGGCGTCGGCCTGCCGCCCGCCCCCACCTACTTCCACAAGCCGGTCTCGGCGCTGAACGCCCACGGCGGCGCGGTCGTCCGCCCCGAAGGCTGCAAGTACCTCAACTACGAGGGCGAGATCGGCATCGTCATCGGGCGGACCTGCCGCAACGTCGCCCCCGCCGACGCGGGCGCGTACATCGCGGGCTACACCGTCGCCAACGACTACGGACTGCACGACTTCCGCGACACCGACGCCGGTTCGATGCTCCGGGTCAAAGGCTCCGACACGCTCTGCCCGCTGGGCCCCGGGCTCGTCACCGGCTGGGACTTCCGCTCCAAATACCTGCGGACGTACGTCAACGGGCAGCTGGCGCAGGACGGTTCGACGGACGAGATGCGGTGGGACATGCACTACCTCGTCGCCGACATCGCCCGCACGATCACGCTGGAGCCGGGCGACGTGCTCCTGTCCGGCACCCCCGCCAACTCCAGGCCTGTCCGGCCGGGAGACGTCGTCGAGGTCGAGGCCGAGGGCCTCGGCCGCCTCACGAACCACATCGTCGCCGGCCCCACGGCCATCCGCTCCGACGTCGGCGCGCAGCCCACGGAGTCCGAGGAGGTCGTCTCGACGGCCTTCGGGGGCGACTGGGAGTTCCGCGGAATCCGGCCCCCGCGCCGCTAAGTACCTTTCCTCGCAAGGGAGTTCATATGCTCAAGGTGACTGTCGACCTGGACGTCTGCCAGGACCACGGGCAGTGCGTCTTCGCCGCGCCGGACGTCTTCACGCTCGACGAGAGCGGCCGTCTCGCGTACGTCGAATCGCCCGACGACGCCCTGCGCGCCGACGCGGAGGACGCCGCCGACGTCTGCCCGCTGCAGGCCATCCGGGTCGAGGGCTGACCGGCCGTGGCCACGGCGGGAATCGCTGTCGTCGGCGCGTCGCTCGGCGGACTGCGGGCGGCGGAACAGCTGCGGGCCGCGGGGTGGGCAGGGGCGATCACGGTGTACGGGGACGAGACCCATCTCCCTTACAACCGTCCCCCGTTGTCCAAGGAGGTCCTCGCCGGTGAGGCTCCCGCCACGGCCACGGAGCTACGTCATCGACCCAGCATCGGTGACGTCGAATGGCTGTTGGGCACGGCGGTCGAGTCCGCCGACCTGGCCGCGCGCACACTCACGCTGGCCGACGGTTCGGTCCACGCGTACGAGGGTCTGGTGGCCGCTACAGGGGTGCGGCCACGCAGGCTTCCGCTGGCCGGAGGGCCACCGCGGCATGTCGTACGGACGCTGGAGGACTCGGCGGGCCTGCGCCGTCAACTGGGTGTAGGTGTACGGGTGTTGGTGATCGGGTCGGGCTTCATCGGCTGCGAGGTGGCGGCCACGGCCCGCAAGGCGGGCTGTGAGGTGACCGTCGTCGCGCCGGAGGCCGAGCCGATGATGCTGGCGGTGGGGGAGGCGCTGGGGCGGGTGCTGCGGGGGCGGCACGAGGCGCGGGGGGTGCGGTTCCGGATGGGGCGTTTGGTGTCCGAACTGCGTGAGGGCGGAGTGGTGTTGGACGACGGGAGCGTGTGTGCCGCCGATGTCGTGGTCGAGGCGGTCGGGTCGGTGCCGAACGTGGAGTGGTTGCGCGGGGGTGGGGGCGCGGGGCTCGGCCTCGATCTGACCGACGGCATCCTCTGCGACGCGCATCTGCGCATCGGCGGGCTGCCGTACGCCGTGGCCGTGGGGGACGTGGCGCGCTTCCCGAACCCTCGGTACGGGGAGGTCGCGCGGCGGGTCGAGCACTGGTCGATGCCTGCGGACTGTGCGAAGCATGCGGCGCGGGTGCTGGTGGCGGGGCTGGGGGGTGGGGCTTCGGCGACGTCGCCTGCGTCGATGCCGGACGGCTTGGCGCCGTTCGCGCCGTTGCCGTCCTTCTGGAGCGATCAGTTCGATGTGCGGGTGCAGTCGTTCGGGCTGCCGGGGGTGGGGGAGCGGGTCCGGCTGCTGGAGGGGGATGCCGGGGCCGAGGAGGGGGACGTGGTGTTCGGGTATTACGTGGGGGAGCGGTTGGTGGGGGTCGTCGCGCTGGGGGGTGGCCGGGCGGGGGGTCTGGCGGGGCGATATCGGGGGGAGCTGATGGTGGTGCCGGAGGCGGAGAAGGTGCCGTAGGGGCTATCCCTGCGGGGCTTTCCCCAATGCCGCCCCTTCCCGAAACCAAGGGGCTCCGCCCCCTGGACCCCAGACAAGATGGCCTCGAACGCCGGCCGGGCTGGACATTTCAGCCCCTCCGGCGTTCGAGGACGAGCTCGGCGCGGCCGGCGATGAGGGCACGCAAGGCCCCGGAGCGCCGAACCCCGCTACCCACCCACCGCACTCAGCAGCGCGAGCGGCGCCGCCGCCGACCGCGACTCCCGTACGCACGCGTGCGGATACGGAACCGGCCCCGGATAGGACTCCCGCCCGTACCCCGCGATCACCTCCGGCAGCCGGTCGCCGCCCCGGGACGCCGCCGCCACCAGGCCCCGTGCCACCGCCCGCGCCTCGTCGTGGAGGCCGTAGCGTGCCAGCCCCAGGGTGATCAGGGCGTTGTCGTGCGGCCATACCGAACCCCGGTGGTAGGACAGCGGGTGGTAGGCCGGTTGGCCCGCGGCCAGGGTGCGTACCCCCCAGCCCGAGAAGAAGTCCGCTTCCAGGAGGCGGCGGCCCACCGTCTCCCCGTACTCCTTGTCCAGGAGCCCCGACCACAGCAGATGACCGGCATCCGAGGCCAGCGCGTCGACCTGCTGTCCCTCGCCGTCCAGGGCCAGCGCGGGAAAGCCCCGCGACGGCATCCAGAAGTCCCGCTGGAAGCGGTCCCGCAGGTCCGCCGCCGTCTGCGTGAGCAGGTCCGCGTACACGTCGTCGCCCCAGACCGTGCGCGCCAGCCACGCCGTACGGCCGAGCGCGTCGTACGCGTAGCCCTGCGCGCCCGCCGCCATCACGGGGCCCGTGGCGCGGCTGCCGTCGGCGGAGCAGATCGCGCCGGGGGAGTCCTTCCAGTTCTGGTTGGCGAGGCCGCCCTCGTCCGCGCGGTACACGAGGTAGCCGCGCGAGGTGAGGCCGCCGTGGTCCAGGAGCCAGCCGACGGCGGCCCGCGCGTGCGGCTCCAGGCGGCGGGCCAGGGCCGTGTCGCCGGACTGCTCCGTGTACGCGCCGAGCAGGACCAGGAACAGCGGGGTCGCGTCCACCGACCCGTAGTAGCGCCCGTACGGCACCTGCCCGAAGTGCGCCAGCTCCCCGTACCGCACCTCGTGCACGATCTTGCCCGGCTGGGCCACCGCACCGTCGGTGGCCTCCGTCGCCTGGGCGGCGGCCAGCGCGGGGAGCGTCGCCGCGGCCAGGCGCGGCAGGTAGGGGAGGGCGAAGAGCGAGGTCAGCAGGGCGTCGCGGCCCAGCAGCGTCACGAACCAGGGGACTCCCGCCGCCGGGACGCTCAGCGCCTCGCCGTCCGGTCCCGACGCGGATACCTGGAGTACGGCGAGGTCCGCGAGGCCCCGCCGGCACGCCGCCGCAAGGTCCGGCCAGCCGCCGGGGATCTCGATGCCCGATGCGAAGTCTGTTTCCAGGGAGTCGAGTTGAGCGGCCGCTTCCTTCGGGGTCGCCGGGACGCGTGGCCCCGGTGCTCCGTGCGGGTGCGCCGCGACACGCAGTGCCACCTCTGCTGTGCCGTGCGCGTCCAGGCCGAGGGTCCACACGAGCCGCCGTGCGCCGGTCCCGGTCTCCTCGACGGCGTCAGGGGCGGGCTCCGCCGTCACCGTCGTCCGCGAACACCACTCACGGCGGCGGTAGGCGAACTCGATGCCCCGGATCTCCTCGCCCTCACCGCCGCCGATGACCTTGCGCGACCTGACGGCGCCCGTCTTCGCGTACGTACGGTGGTCCGAGCGCAGCTCGAACTGGTCGGTGAAGTCGGCGTCCACGGTCAGCGCGAGGCGTACGGTCGTCGGCACCGCGCGATTGCACGTGACGCGCAGCGACTCCACGAACGCGCCGTCCGTGACCGCCTGTTCGCGGAAGAGCGTGCAGGACGCGGGCTCCTGCCTGCCGCCACGCGGGACGAGGACGCACCGTGCGACACCCGCGTCCGCGTCGGTGTCCGACACCGGTGCGAGGATCTCCGGGACGGCCCCGTCGACCGTCAGCTGCCAGCGGCTCAGGTGCCGGGCGTCGCGCACGAAGAGGCCGTCCGGAGCCGTGCCGCCCCGCACCCCGCTGATGTCGCCGCCCGAGCCGAGCACCGCGAACGTACCGCCCCGCACCAGTGTCTGACGCCGATCATTCATCCCCGAACCCCTCCCTGGTCGCCGTCACGGCAGGCGCCTCGGCGGGCCTCCCGTGCGGCTCCTCGTCACGCCCGGCGGGATCGTCGAGCAGCAGATCCAGGGCGAGCGCGGCGCTCCAGCCGAAGCCGCGCGCACCGCAGCCCCGCCCTGTGTACGGGTCCACGTACTCCGCGAACCCGGATTCCCCGGCCACATCGAGCAGCGCACGCCGCAGGGCGTCGGCCCGCGCACGCTCGCCGTGCAGCCGAAGTCCGCGCTCGAAGAGCCAGTTGGTGTTGAACCACGCGGGCCCGCGCCAGTACCGGCGCGGGTCGAAGGCGCTCCCCGTGAGGTCGTAGCTCGGCACGAGCCGCGCGGGCCCGCCGAGTCCGAAGTGCGGTCCGCACGCGGTCCGTACGAGTGCGGTGGCGACGCGGCGGGGCAGTGCGGGCAGGATCAGCGGGACCAGACCGCCGACCCCGCGCTCCGGCACCAACTCCCCGGCAGGATGCCCGGAGCGCAGGTCGCGGCAGAGGAAGAGGCCCCGCGCCGGGTCCCACAGGCGCTCCACGAGGGTGCTGGTGAGGGCCGCTGCCCGGATCTTCCGCGTGGCGGAGGCCTCGTGCAGGCCCAACTCGGCCTCGATACGCGCCAGTGCGTACTCGGAGGCGATCAGGAGCGCGTTGAAGGAGGGGTCCTCGACGGCGAACTCGCCTGCCCCGTCGGCGTATCGGCCATCCCTGTAGTCGGCGGCCAGACGTACGTATCTGCCGTAGTCGAGATCGGTCGGCCGGTCCTCCGGAGCGCCGTGGTCCAGGTCCGCGCGGCGGTACGCGGCCGGGTCCGCCGGGGCCACGCGGCTCAACGGTGCGTCCCAGCAAGGGCTGTTGTCCATCCCCTGCTCCCAGGGGTGGATCACGGAGGCGAGGCCCGCGCCGCCCGCGTTCCTGCGCTCCAGCAGATAGCGGTGCCAGGCGGCGAGCCGAGGGTGGGCGCGGGCCAGGAACGAGCGGGCGCGGGAGAGGCCGGGGTCGGCCCGGTGGACCAGCCAGACGGCCAGCGCGTGGACCGGCGGCTGCACGATGCCGGAGGTCTGCACGGCACCGGGTGCCCCGGCGGCGCGGCCGACCGTGGTGGAGCGCCAGAAGTCGGGGCTGGGAAAGTAGGCGTCCAGGGGGACGGAAGGGTTGAACACGATGTGCGGTACGCGGCCGTCGCCCCACTGGGCGGCGAACAGCGTGTCCAGCTCCAACTGGGCCCGTAAGGGGGAGAGATGGCGAAGCCCGATCGCGATGAACGCGGAGTCCCACGACCACTGGTGCGGATAGAGCTCCCGGGAAGGGACCGTCGACGTACCCGTCCAGTTGGCCCGCAGGACATCGGCGGCACGCTCGCGCAGCGAGGCCGGGGTGCGGCGGGCGGTGAGCTGGGCTGTGCGGCCCATGTCCGTGCGGTCCACGCGGTTCTCCCCGAAGGGCTCTACGCCCTGTCAGTTTGGTGGTGCCCACTCTAGAGTTACGTCTACTTAACACGCAAAACCCAATATGTAACGCGGAGTTGATGAGCGCAAGGGGAGAGGGAATGCCGGACCGGACGGAGCACGAGGGGCAGGCGACGGGGGGACGCGGGGGAGGGCAGCACGCCGGTGCCGGGGACCTGCTCCACCTGGTGCGCAGCGGGCGGGCCACCACGCGCGGCGCCCTCCAGGAGGCCACCGGACTCTCCCGGGCCACCGTGGGCCAGCGCCTCGACCGGCTGTTCCGCGCGGGCTGGCTGCGGGAGGGCGTCGGAGGCGCCCCAGGCAGGGCAGGCTCGCCGCTCGGCGGGCGCCCGGCCGTCCGCCTGGAGTTTGACGACGCCCACGCCGTCGTCCTCGCAGCCGACCTGGAGACCCGGCACGCCCGCACCGCCCTGCTCGGCCTCACCGGCGAGATCATCGCCGAGCACGCGGGCCCCCTGGCGATCGAGGACGGCCCGCAGGCGGTCCTCGGCGAACTGGGCGTGCGCTTCGCCGAGCTGCTGCGCAAGGCCGGCCGCGCCCCCGATGCGGTCTGCGGCATCGGGCTCGCGGTGCCGGGCCCCGTGGACAGCGAGACGGGCCGCGTCGTCCAGCCGCCGATCATGCCGGGCTGGGACGGCTACGACATAAGAGGCCGTCTGCGCCGCGCCTTCGCCGAGCAGACGGGCGGCCCGGCCCGCATCCCGGTCCTGGTCGACAACGACGCGAACCTCATGGCGTACGGCGAACAGCGCGCGTCCTACCCGCAGTGCGCGGCCTTCGCCCTGGTCAAGGTCTCCACCGGCATCGGCGCGGGCGTCGTGGTCGACGGCGCGGTCTACCGGGGCATCGACGGCGGCGCGGGGGACATCGGCCACATCAGGGTGCCGGAGGGCGCGGGCGCCCTGTGCAAGTGCGGTTCCTACGGCTGCCTCGCCGCCGTGGCCAGCGGCCGTGCGGTGGCCCGCGGACTGACGGAGGCGGGCGTCCCGGCCGCCTCGGGGGCGGACGTGCGCCGGCTCCTGGAGGCGGGCAACCCTGAGGCGGTGGGTTTCGCGCGTGAGGCGGGGCGGCACGTCGGCGAGGTTCTCGCCACGGTCGTCACGCTCCTGAACCCGGGCGTTCTCATGATCGCCGGAGATCTGGCCGGAACACCGTTCCTCACCGGTGTGCGCGAACTGCTCTACCAGCGGGCCCTGCCCCGCTCCACCGCTCATCTGGAGGTCGTCACCTCGCGCCTCGGTGAGCGCGCGGCCCTCGTAGGTGCGGGAACGCTCGTGGTGGAGCACTTGTACGCCCCGAAGCGGGTGGAGGAGCGGCTGGCCGCGCTCGGCGTGTGACGGGCGCGGGACCGTCTCGGCACGCGTCCGGATACTGACATCGGGCGGCCTCAAACGGCGTGATTCTCGCCACCCCTGATAGGCCTTGCGCTCAGATGAGCGGTTCCGGGGCGGCTGCACTTCTCCAAGGGGTGGCACTCAGTGCCACTGCTCGATCATTCATGAGGTGAACTCACATCTGAGTATTGGCCGCTCATTCGAGCGAAACACCGGGTCTACAGGAGTCATGCGTTCAGTATTTGAACGCATGACCTCTTGTCGAGCTACCGCCGAGTTACTTTCGATCTACTGGCGGACGGGTGGTTACAGCCGTATGACGCACAAGTGGACGTACCCAGGCGCCTTCGATCTGGGTATGTTCCTCGCCGTCAGGGCAGCCACCGAGTCCTCGAGGAGTCGAGACCCGTGTCGGAAAACAAAGATCCCCACGTAGCGCAGAGCGATGCGAGCGACAGCGATGCGAGCGATGCGGCCGTGAAGTTCGTCTATGACTTCACCGAGGGCAACAGGAACCTCAAGGACCTTCTCGGCGGGAAGGGCGCGAACCTCGCCGAGATGACCAACCTCGGGCTGCCCGTCCCTCCGGGCTTCACGATCACCACAGAGGCCTGCAAGACCTACCTCGCCAGCGGCGAGGAGCCGGTCGAGCTGCGCGACGAGGTCAGTGCGCACCTCGACGCCCTCGAGAAGGAGATGGGCAAGAAGCTCGGTCAGGCCAACGACCCGCTGCTCGTCTCGGTCCGCTCGGGCGCCAAGTTCTCGATGCCCGGAATGATGGACACCGTCCTGAACATCGGGCTCTCCGACAAGTCGGTGACGGGCCTGGCCAAGCAGTCCGGCGACGACCGCTTCGCGTGGGACTCCTACCGCCGCCTCATCCAGATGTTCGGCAAGACCGTCATGGACGTCGACGGCGAGCTCTTCGAGGACGCCCTGGAGGCGGCCAAGGCGGCGAAGAAGGTCGTGGTCGACACCGACCTCGAGGCCGCCGACCTGAAGAAGCTGGTCACCAAGTTCAAGAAGATCGTCAAGACCGAGGCCGGGCGCGACTTCCCGCAGGACCCGCGCGAGCAGATGGACCTCGCGATCCGCTCGGTCTTCGAGTCGTGGAACACCGACCGCGCCAAGCTCTACCGCCGCCAGGAGCGCATCCCCGGCGACCTGGGCACCGCGGTCAACATCTGCTCGATGGTCTTCGGCAACCTCGGCCCGGACTCCGGCACGGGCGTCGCGTTCACCCGCGACCCGGCCAGCGGCCACCAGGGCGTGTACGGCGACTACCTGACGAACGCCCAGGGCGAGGACGTGGTGGCGGGCATCCGCAACACCGTCGCGCTCGCCGATCTGGAGCAGATCGACAAGAAGTCGTACGACCAGCTCATGCAGATCATGGAGACCCTCGAAACGCACTACAAGGACCTGTGCGACATCGAGTTCACCATCGAGCGCGGCCAGCTGTGGATGCTCCAGACCCGCGTCGGCAAGCGCACCGCCGGTGCCGCCTTCCGCATCGCGACGCAGCTCGTCGACCAGGGCCTGATCGACGAGGCCGAGGCGCTGCAGCGCGTCAACGGCGCCCAGCTCGCGCAGCTGATGTTCCCGCGCTTCGACGAGGACGCGAAGGTCGAGCAGCTGGGCCGCGGCATCGCCGCGTCACCCGGTGCCGCCGTCGGCAAGGCGGTCTTCGACTCGTACACCGCCATCAAGTGGTCGCGTTCGGGCGAGAAGGTCATCCTCATCCGCCGCGAGACCAACCCCGACGACCTCGACGGCATGATCGCCTGCGAGGGCATCCTGACCTCGCGCGGCGGCAAGACCTCGCACGCGGCCGTCGTCGCCCGCGGCATGGGCAAGACGTGCGTCTGCGGCGCCGAGGACCTGGAGGTCGACACCAAGCGGCGCCGCATGACGGTGGGCGGCACCGTCGTCGAGGAGGGCGACGTCGTCTCCATCGACGGCTCCACGGGCAAGGTGTACCTGGGCGAGGTGCCCGTGGTCCCCTCACCGGTCGTCGAGTACTTCGAGGGCCGGATGCACGCGGGCGCCGACGACGCCGACGAACTGGTCGGCGCCGTGCACCGGATCATGGCGTACGCGGACCGGGTGCGCCGCCTGCGGGTCCGCGCCAACGCCGACAACGCCGAGGACGCCCTGCGCGCCCGCCGCTTCGGAGCCCAGGGCATCGGCCTGTGCCGCACCGAGCACATGTTCCTCGGTGAGCGCCGCGAGATGGTCGAGCGGCTGATCCTCGCCGACGCGGACGAGGCGCGCGAAGAGGCCCTCAAGGAGCTTCTCCCGCTCCAGAAGCGCGACTTCGTGGAGCTCTTCGAGGCGATGGACGGCCTCCCGGTGACGGTCCGCCTCCTGGACCCGCCGCTGCACGAGTTCCTCCCGGACATCACGGAGCTCTCGGTCCGCGTCGCCCTCGCCGAGTCCCGCAAGGACGCGAACGAGAACGACCTGCGCCTGCTCCAGGCCGTGCACCGCCTGCACGAGCAGAACCCGATGCTGGGCCTGCGAGGCGTACGTCTGGGCCTCGTGATCCCCGGCCTGTTCACCATGCAGGTACGGGCGATCGCCGAGGCCGCGGCCGAGCGCAAGAACGCCAAGGGCGACCCGCGCGCGGAGATCATGATTCCGCTCGTCGGTACGGTCCAGGAGCTGGAGATCGTCCGCGAGGAGGCCGAGCAGGTCATCGCGGAGGTGGAGGCGACGACGGGCATCACGCTGAAGCTGGCGCTCGGCACCATGATCGAGCTGCCGCGTGCCGCGCTCACGGCGGACCAGATCGCGGAGGCCGCCGAGTTCTTCTCCTTCGGCACGAACGACCTCACGCAGACGGTCTGGGGCTTCTCGCGCGACGACGTGGAGGCTTCGTTCTTCACCGCGTACCTGGAGAAGGGCATCTTCGGGGTCTCCCCCTTCGAGACCATCGACAAGGACGGCGTCGGCAAGCTGGTCAAGGACGCGGTCAAGGCCGGCCGCGCCACCCGCCCCGACCTGAAGCTCGGCGTCTGCGGCGAACACGGCGGCGACCCGGAGTCCGTCCACTTCTTCCACGAGGTCGGCCTGGACTACGTCTCCTGCTCCCCGTTCCGGATCCCGGTGGCCCGCCTGGAGGCAGGCCGCGCGGCGTCCGACTCGGCGGGCAGCGACCACCGGTAGGTCCCTCCAGGGCCACCGGTAGAACTCCGGGGTCGTCGCCGTGTCCCCGACCCTCACCGATGCGGCGACGACTCCGGTTCACCACGAAGGGGCAGCATCCTGTGCGGGGATGCTGCCCCTTCGGTCGTTCTCTGCGGAGACTGCCGAGATGTACCCCTCGGTGCGCGTGTTCTCCTCGGTCCGTTTCTGTTGGTTCCCTTGTGGTGGTGGGGAGTTGAGTGGTGTAGTCCACTGCCATGACGAACCTCTCCCGTCGCACTCTCATCGCCGCGACAGCTGTCGCGGGAGCCGCCGTCGCCCTGCCGTTGCGGCCGGCCCTCGCCCAGGCGGCGGCCCGCGGCAATCCGCGCCCCGCCGTCATCCCCGCCCTCCAGGAGTGGCAGGGCGGTGACGGTGCCTACCGGCTGGGGTCGGGTTCGCGGGTCGTCGTGCCGGTGCAGGATGCGCGGCAACTGCTGCCGCTGGCTCGGCAGTTGACTCGTGACATCGCCGACGTGACCGGCCTCGCGATCGCCCCGGCCCGTACCACCCGGCGCTCGCGGGCCGGTGACGGTGAGATCCTGCTGCGGCTCGATCCGGCGGCCCGGCACACCAAGGGCGGGCAGCTCTACGCTCGCGAGGGGTATGAGTTCCGGGTCACGGGTGGCGCCGTCACCATTACCGCGCCCGCCTACAGCGGTGTCTACTACGGGACTCGCTCTCTCCTTCAGATTCTGCTGCACGACGAGCTGCGGTCCCACGTACCCGTCGGCACCGCGCAGGACTGGCCCAACTACCGGCTTCGCGGCTTCATGCTGGACGTCGGGCGGCGGTTCTTCACGCCCGGGTTCGTGCGGGACTACCTCCGGGTCATGGGGTGGTTCAAGCTCAACGATCTGCAACTCCATCTCAATGACAATGAGATCAAGGCTCCGGGCGGCGACTGGAGCAAGGCCTATGACGCCTTCCGGCTGCGCAGTGACGCCCCTGAGTGGGAAGGGCTCGCGGCGCCCGACGGGTCGTACTCCCGTGCCGACTGGGACTCCTTCGAGGACACCGCCGCCCTGCACGCCGTCCAGCTCACCCCCGAGATCGACGCCCCGGCGCACTCACGCTCCTTCGTACGCTTCCGGCCCTCCCTCGGGCTCGACGGCGGCAACTCCGATCACCTCGACCTCGCCAAGCCCGAGACGACGGCCTTCATGAAGGAGGTCTTCGAGGAGTTCGTGCCGTGGTTCCGGAGTCCCGAGGTGCACTACGGCGCCGATGAGTACACCGGGCCCGAGAAGCAGTACCGGGCCTACTTCAACGACATGGCCGAGCATGTGCGCTCCCTCGGCAAGCATCCGCGCGCCTGGGGGAGCCTGACCGAGATGGCCGGTTCGGCCGCCGGGTACGACCGGGACGTCACCGTCCACAGCTGGAACAACGGCTGGTACGGGCCGCAGGCCGCCAAGGCCGACGGGTACGAGATCGTCAACACCAACGACGGGCTGCTGTACGTCGTCCCGTTCGCCGACTACTACCACGGGCATGGGCTCGATGGTCGCTATCTGTACGACAGTTGGGAGCCGCACGTCTTTCCGGGGAAGGAAAGTCTCGCTCCCGGCGATCCCGCCCTGCGCGGTGCCATGTCCGCCGTCTGGAACGACCTCGTCCACGCCACCTACACCCAGCAGGACGTCCACGGGCTCATCGAGAAGACATACGGAACACTCGCCCAGAAGATGTGGAGCGGCGCCGGGCAGGGCCTGGCGTACGGGGAGTTCACCGCGCTGCTGCGGCGCGGCTCGCTGGGCCCCGGCCTCACGACGGTCACTCCCACCCTCGCCGAACCCGACCAGCTCGCCTTCGGCGCTCCCGCCACCGCGTCCTCCGGCGCGCACCCCTCGTACGCATCCGACGGCAACCCCGTCACCGCCTGGATTAGCGGCCTCGAACGGGGCGGGCCCTGGCTGCGGGTCGACCTCGGGGAAGTGCGTGATGTGGCGCGGGTGCGGCTCGACTGGGGGACTGAGCACGGCAGTTCGTACGACATTGAAGTGACCGTGGATGAGGGGGGTGGGGGTGGGTGGCGGAGAGTCGCGTCACGCCGTGGGCTCGATCAACCCGGTTGGGACGAGCTGGAGTTCGCTGCCACGAAGGCGCGGTACGTGCGGGTGCGCGGGCGGGAGAGTGGCCGCGCCCGGTGGATGGTGTGGTCGGTGCAGGTTTTCGACATTCCCGATCTGGCGCGGGGGCGCAAGGTGACTGCCTCGTCGGCCGAGACGCCGTCCCTGGGGGCCGAGAACGCCGTGGACGGCGATCCGTCCACCCGGTGGGCCTCCCAGTACACCGACGGTGAGTGGATCACCGTCGACCTGGGGGAGGAGAGGGCCGTGCGCCGCGTCGTCCTCGACTGGGAGGAGGCCGCCGGGCGCGACTACGACCTCCAGGTCTCGAAGGACGGCGGCTCTTCGGGGTGGCGGACCGTGGCCGAGCGGCGGGGGCGGACGACTGCGGGCGTCGACTCCATCGAGGTCGATGCGGCGGAGGGCGGTGCCGTGCGGTACGTACGTATGCAAGGGGTGAAGCGGCAGACGTCGTACGGGTATTCGCTCTATCGGTTCGAGGTGCGCGGCTGAGGACCCTCCTCCTGGGCTGGGGCTCAGGATTCCAGGAGGGTCTTCAGGTCGGCCAGGCGTTCTCGCCAGAACACCTTGTACGCCGCCACCTCCGCCGCGTCCCGCAGCTTCTCGTGGCCGACGCCCACCACCGTCTTCTCCGGGCCCTTGACCGTGAGGGTCACGGAGATGCGGGTGGTGGCGCCGGGCGTGTCCTGGGAGGTCGTGTTCTTGAAGTCCGCCGTCACCGATTTTGCGGGGCGGTGCGTGCGGAGGGTGAAGTCGACCTCGGGGAGCCAGCAGTGGCGTACGTCGTCGTCCGCGAACGCCTCGATGACCCGGGCCGGTGACGCGGTGATCGTCTTGCTGCCGCTGGTGCGCCACTGACCCGTACTGCTCTGGCCGACCTCGCGCAGGCCCCGCTCCTGTTCGTAGCCGACGGCCACGGACTGGGCGTACCAGCCGTCGACACCGTGGTCTTCGCGGACGTGGCGGGCGATCGCGGTGTGGTCGCGGGAAGTGGCGCCCCAGGAGTCGAGCGCCTCGAACCACTGCGGCCAGTCCTTGCCGGTCGCCTCGCGCAGGGCTTCGGACGACAGCTTCTCGGTGATCTTCTTGCCCGCGCCTCGGGTGCTCCCGCTGCTCCCGCTGCTTCCGCTGTTTCCGCTGCTCGCGCTCATGGCGCCGACGCTAGGACCGGCCCCGCCCCGCCGCAAGGCGGAACCGCAGTCGGCAGATGACCGCGTCCGTGTCCCGGCCTCATTGACGTGGCTCTTTGACGTGGCTCTTTGACGTGGGGCGTCAGTCGGCGTCAGCGGTACGTCAAAGGGGGCGGGGGAAGAGTATGCGGGCCGTCAATGTCGCTGACTCGGCGTGCAGTCCGTCTTACGGTGCCGCACATGCGACATGACAGGGGCGGGGGCGGGGACGGTGTCGTGGCCGACCGGCGCTGGGCGGCCGATGTGCGGGCCGCCGTCTTCTGCTCCCTCGCGCTCTTCGTGCTGATCGTCTTCATCGACTGGGCGAACGGCACGCTGGGCGTGGTGCGGGGTGGGCTGTGGGTGGGGCTCTCGGGGCTGCTCTACCTGATCCTGCACCCGGTGCGGGTGACGGCGGGGCCGGGGTGGCTCGCCGTGCGGGGCCTGCTGCGCCACCGGCACGTCTGTACGGGGCTGCTGACCGCCGTACGGCGGAGTGGCGAGGGGGTCGCGGCGCGGCTCGTGCTGTGCGACTCCCTCGGGAATCGGGTGCAGGTGGACTGCCAGGTGCTCGCGGAGAATCCGCTGTTGCTGCATCGGCTGGACGCGGGGGCGCGGGATGCGCGGGAACGGGGGTTGCTGCGGACCGGGGGTGAGGTTCTTGCGGGGCTCTCGGCTCGTATCGACGGGGAGGGGGCGAAGGGGGTCTTTGAGGTGTCGGGGTTGCGGTAGGGGGGGGGCGGGGTTGGGGGCCTTGGGGCCCTGCGGGGCTTTCCCCAACCCCGCCCCTTCCCGAAAACTCGCTCCGGCGCGAGGGCCTTGGTTGCCGTCGTTCACCGGCTTCGCCGAGCTCGTCCTCAATCGCCGGACGGGCTGGAACCCGAGTACCGCACCCCCGTAAGCCCCTCCGAAGCCGCCCAAAGCCGCTGCGCCACCGCATCGTTCAGCGTCCACTTCGCCCGCCAAGACTTTCCCGGCGCACCCTGCCATCCCAGAACCCGCGGCCCGGTGAACGAATCCGGGCGGACGCCCCGCGCCGTCGCCGCGTACAGCGATGGCAGCGCGCCCGCCGCCGCGGGCTGGGCCAATGCGCGGTTGCCCAGCCACATCACGCGCTCGGCGATCCTGCGGCCCTCCATCTTGGGGCCTGCCGCCTGGAGATTCGTCTCCGCGTAACCGGGATGCGCCGCGGCCGCCACGACGTCGGAGCCGCTCGCCGCGAGGCGCCGTGCCAGCTCGTGGACGAACAGGAGGTTCGCCGTCTTCGAGCGGCCGTACGCGATCCAACGACGGTAGTTGCGCTCGCTGTTGAGGTCGTCGATATCGATGTTCCCCAGCGCGTGGAACGCGCTGGACACCGTCACGATCCGAGCCCCCGGCGTCCGCAGGAGCCGGGGCAGCAGCAGCCCGGTGAGCGCGAAGTGCCCCAGGTGGTTGACGCCGAACTGCGACTCGAAGCCGTCCACCGTCTGCCGGTAGGGCAACGCCATCACGCCCGCGTTGTTGACGAGGAGATCGAGCCCGCCGCCGCCCGCCTCGTCACGGTCGTACGACTCCGCGAACTCCCGTACCGAACTTAGGTCCCCCAGGTCGAGCCGCCTGAACTCCACCTCGGCGGACGGGACTTCGGACAGCAGAAGTCCCAGCGCCCGCGTCCCCCGCTCCTCGCTGCGGCACGCAAGGATCACGCGCGCGCCACGGCGGGCGAGTTCGCGTGCGGTGACATAGCCGATGCCGCTGTTGGCGCCGGTGACCACGGCCGTACGGCCGCTCTGGTCGGGGATGTCGCTCGCGTTCCAGCCCGTCATGACACCGCTCCCTCTGCCTTCTGCTTGGGTGCACGCCTGTTCCTACCCGAGAGTAGGGGGTGCGGGCCCAGGACAGGGGAGTCAGGCCGCGGCGCCCCCGTCGATCACCAGGTCCGCGCCGACCACCGACGCCGATTCGTCCGACGCGAGGTAGAGCACGGCTGCCGCGACCTCCGCGGTCGTCGAGACCCGGCCGAGCGGCGTCGAGGTCTTCATGCGCTCCGTGCGCTCGTCCAGGCTCTCGCCCTGGCGCAGCGACATGCTGGTGTCGGAGGAGCCGGGGCTCACGGCGTTGATCCGCACTCCGTCCCCTATGTACTCGGCGGCGGCACCCTTGGTCAGCGCGGACACCGCCGCCTTGGTGGTGCCGTACCCGATGGTGCCCGGAAGGCTGATGTGGGCACCGAGCGTGGAGGAGATGTTGACGATCGCCCCGCCGCCCGGCTGCGTACGCATATGCTTCACCTCGGCCTGGAGGGCGAGCAGCACCCCCGTGACGTTGATGTCGAGCATCGTCCGCCAGTCCTCCTCCGGCAGCTCCGCGAGCGGCTGACCGGCGCGCAGGACGCCCGCGTTGTTGACGGCCACGTCCAGGGAGCCGAACCGCTCGACGGTGGCCTCGACCAGCGCCGCGAGCTCGGCGGAGCGCGAGACGTCGGCCGTGACGGCGACTGCCGTGCCGCCCGCCTCCTCGACGAGCCCCACGGTCTCCTTGAGCGGGCCTTCGGTGCGCCCGGCGACGACGACGTTCGCGCCCTCGGCGGCGAAGGCGAGCGCCATGGCGCGGCCGAGGCCGGAGCCGCCGCCGGTGACGAGGGCCGTGCGGCCGGCGAAGCGGGTGCGTGCTGCTGAAGGCATGACAGATCTCTTTTCTTGAACGATCGGTTCAGTATGAGGGTATGGGAAAAGGTCGAGGGTGCAGGGGGGGAGGCGGAGGTGCAGGGGGAGGTCGAGGTGGAGGTTTAGTCGAGCAGGCTCAGTGCCTGCTCCGTGGCGTCCCGCATCCGCGCCGGATCCTTCGACGCCTTGCCGACGACGCGCAGCCCCTGCATCAGGGTCAGCAGCATGCGGGCGAGGGCGAGCGGATCACGGTCCTCCGGCAGCTCGCCCTGTGCCTGGGCGCGCACGAGCGCGGAGTGCAGCAGCGTCTCCATGTGCTCCCAGCTGCGCTCGACGCAGCGGGCGGCCGACTCGTCGTGCGGCCCGAGCTCGGCCGCCGTGTTGGTGATGAAACAGCCGTTCAGGCGCGCTTCGTCGGTGGAGGCCTCGCCCCCGAAGCGGCGCACCACCGCGCGGACCGCGGGCAGTGCGGGGCCCGGCTGCGAGAGCTCGGCGAGCAGGCGCGGGTTCTGGAACTCGGCGTACCGGTCCAGTGCCTTCAGGTACAGCTCGTGCTTGTTGCCGAAGGTCGCGTAGATGCTGGCGCGTCCGATGCCGAGCTCCTCCACGAGGTCCGCCATCGACGTCGCCTCGTAGCCGCGCCGCCAGAACAGCTCTAGGGCCGACTGGAGCGCGGCGTCCGGATCGAATTCCTTGGTCCTGGCCACGAAGGAACAGTAAGCAATACTGGAACGGTCGGTCAAGTAGTTGGGGCGAATGGCGAGGGGGTCAGGCGAGACGTACGGCGTGTGTCTCCACCGTCACCGAATCGTCGTCCAGGCACCGCCCCGTCTCCAGGTCGAACCGCTGCTTCAGGAGCGGCGAGGCGACGAACGGCCGGCCGGACGCCGCGCCGAGCAGTCCGCGCGAGAGCACCGCCGCGCCCGTGAACGGGTCGCGGTTGTCGATCGCGTACGCGCGGCCCGCGCGGTCCATGAAGAGCGCGGCCTGACGGCCGTCGGGGAGCAGCGCGGCGATACCGCGGCCCGGCTGGAGGTGCGCGCGGTCACAGACCTCGAACCAGTCTTCATTCAGGCGGAGTTGAACGCTCATTTGGGTCGTCTGAGTCGTCTGAGTCGTCTGGGTCATCGGGATGCAGCACCTTCCAGGTCGCGGGGGCGGGAGCCGATGGTGAGGAGAGGCAGGTCCGGCTTGATCTGCTCCCGCTCGGGCACGAAGCTCACGGTCGGGTCGGGGACGTCGGGCGCGTTCACGAAGGACACGAATCGGGCGAGCCGCTCGGGGTCGTTGATGGTCTCGGTCCACTCGTCGCGGTAGTGCGCGACATGGTCGGCCATCAGGGCCTCCAGTTCGGCGCAGAGGCCGAGCGAGTCATGGACGACCACGTCGCGTACGTGGTCCAGGCCGCCCTCGATCCGCTCCAGCCAGGTCGACGTACGCTCCAGGCGGTCCGCCGTACGGATGTAGAACATCAGGAACCGGTCGATGAGCCGCACCAGTTCGGCGTCGGACAGATCCTGCGCGAGCAGGTCCGCGTGGCGCGGGGTCGCGCCGCCGTTGCCGCCCACGTACAAGTTCCAGCCGCTCGACGTGGCGATCACGCCGAAGTCCTTGGACTGGGCCTCCGCGCACTCGCGGGCGCAGCCGGAGACGGCCGACTTCAGCTTGTGCGGGGAGCGCAGGCCGCGGTAGCGCAGCTCCAGGTCGATCGCCATCCGGACCGAGTCCTGCACGCCGTAGCGGCACCAGGTCTGCCCGACGCACGACTTCACCGTCCGCAGCGACTTCCCGTACGCATGACCCGACTCGAAGCCTGCATCCACCAACCGGGTCCAGATCAAAGGCAGTTGCTCCACGCGCGCACCGAACATGTCGATGCGCTGACCGCCGGTGATCTTCGTGTAGAGCCCGAAGTCCCGTGCCACCTCGCCGATCACGATCAGCTTGTCCGGGGTGATCTCGCCGCCGGGGATGCGCGGCACGACCGAATAGGAGCCGTTCTTCTGGAGGTTGGCGAGGAAGTGGTCGTTGGTGTCCTGGAGGGAGGCCTGCTCGCCTTCGAGTACGTAGCCGTCGGCGCCGATCGTCGGCGCCAGCGAGGCGATGATCGAACCGACCGTCGGCTTGCACGTCTCGCAGCCCTCGCCGCCGCGCGCGGCATCGCGGCCGTGGGAGTCCAGGAGCTGCCGGTAGGAGGTGATGCCCAGGGTGCGCACGATCTCGTACAGCTCCTGGCGGGTCTGGCCGAAGCAGCCGCACAGTCCCTTGTCGACCTCGACGCCCGAAGCCTCCAGCTCGTCGTTGACGAGCATCCCGAGCACCTTCACACAACTGCCGCAGCCCGTACCGGCCTTGGTGCACTTCTTGACCTCGGGCACGGTGGTGCAGCTGTGCTCGGTGACGGCGCCGCGGATCGTGCCCTTGGTGACGTTGTGGCAGGAGCAGATGACCGCGGAGTCCGGCAGCGAGGACGGGCCGATCGACACCGGTCCGCCCGCGCCCGCGGGAAGGACCAGCTGCTCCGGCGAGACCGGCGGCACGCTCCCGGTCATCGGCCGCAGCACGCCGTACGCCTCCGCGTCGCCGACCAGGACACCACCGAGCAGCTCGCCGCCCGCGCCGATGACCAGCTTCTTGTACGTCCCCGAGCGCGAGTCGGAGTAGACGACGTCGAGGCAGTCGGGCGTCGCGCCGTGCGCGTCGCCGAAGGAGGCGACATCCACTCCCAGAAGCTTCAGCTTGGTCGACAGATCGGCGCCCGTGAAGCTCGACTCCTCCGCGGCGATCGCGGCGGCGACGGTCTCCGCCATCTCGTATCCGGGTGCGACGAGCCCGTAGACCCGGCCGTCCGACGCCTGGGCGCACTCGCCGATCGCGTACACGGAGGGGTCGCTGGTGCGGCACTGCTCGTCGACAGTGATACCGCCGCGCTCACCCACCGAAAGGCCGGTCTCGCGGGCGAGTTGATCGCGGGGCCGGACTCCCGCCGAGAACACCACCAGATCGGTGGCGAGTTCACTCCCGTCCGACAGCTTCATCCCGCTGACGGCACCTTCCGTGCCGACGATCTCCTGGGTGCCGACGCCCGTGTGCACGCTCAGGCCCATCCCCGTGATGGTGCGCAGGAGCGCCGCGCCGCCGCCCTCGTCGACCTGGACGGGCATCAGCCGCGGCGCGAACTCGACGACATGCGTGGCGAGTCCGAGCCCGCGCAACGCGCCCGCCGCTTCCAGGCCGAGCAGCCCGCCGCCGACGACGGCGCCGGTCGTGGCGTACGTCTTCGCGTACTCCTCGATGGCGAGCAGGTCCTCGATCGTGCGGTAGACGAAACAGCCGGTGATGTCCTTGCCGGGCACGGGCGGCACGAAGGGAAAGGAGCCGGTCGCGAGGACCAGGGTGTCGTAGACGAAGGTCTGCCCGGAGCGCGAGGTGACGGTCTTCGCGTCCCGGTCGACACTCTCGGCGGGATCACCGACGTACAGCTCGATCCCGTGCTGCTCGATGAACTCCGGGTCGGTGAGGGAGAGTTCGTCGGGCGTGCGGCCCGCGAAGTACGAGGTGAGCTGTACGCGGTCGTAGGCGGGCCGCGGCTCCTCGCACAGGACGACCACGCGGTGCGTGCCGGTGAGGCCTCGTGCGGCGATGGCCTCGAGGAAGCGCTGGCCGACCATGCCGTGCCCGACCAGCACGATGGTGTGGTCGCGCGCGCCGTGGCGGGGGGTGTCCGTGGGCATCTCAGAGGCCTCCGTCATAGGTGAGCAGGTGGAGCAGGGGGCTGCCGTCGGCGGGCAGCGGGTCGTCGGCCTCCCAGGCGCGGGCGAGCGCGCCGACTGCGGTGAGCTCGCCGAGCAGTACGCCGCCGACGAGCCGGTCGCCGCGCACGACGACCTTGCGGTACGTGCCACGGGTGGCGTCCGCGAGCTGGACGACGTCGTCGTCGTGCCGGTGCTCGGGGTCGCCGAAGGCCGCCAGGTCCAGGGGTGCGGAGCCGGGGCGTCCGTTGTGCAGGGTGAGGCGGGTGAGGGCGCGGGTGCCGGAGTAGGGGCGGGCATCGCGCGGGGAGAGCAGGGAGTCCGCGAGGGCGTCGGCCTGTTCGAGCGCGGGGGCCGCCAGGCAGCGGGCCTCGCCGGAGTGCTCGGCGCAGTCGCCGATGGCGCGGATGTGCGGGTCGGAGGTGCGCAGCTCGTCGTCGACGACGATGCCGCGGCGTACGTCGAGGCCCGCGGCCTGCGCGAGGCCCGTGCGGGGGCGGACGCCGCAGGCGAGGACGGTGAGGTCGGTGCCGAGGACGTACCCGTCGGCCAGCTCGACCGACCGTACGGCTCCGTCGGCCTGGCGCACGCCGCGCACCCGGCACTCGGTGTGCACTTCCACCCCGAGCTCGGTGAGATGCCGTTGGACCAGGGCGCTGGCGGCCGGGTCGAGCTGCCGCTCCATGAGGCGGTCGCCCTGCTGGGTGAGGACTACCTGGGCGCCGCGGACGGCGAGCGCGCGGGCGGCCGATACGCCGAGGAGGCCGCCGCCGATGACGACGGCGCGGGTACCTGTCCCTTTCCCTTTCCCTTTCCCTGTTCCTGTTCCTGCCCCCACGGCCTCGGACAGGGCGAGGCAGTCGTCCATGGTCCGGAACGCGTGCACGCCGCGCGGGAGCTCGGTGGCACCGGGCTCGAAGAGGCCGCGGAGGGGCGGGAGGACGGGATTCGATCCGGTGGCGAGTACGAGGGTTCCGTACGGGACGACGCTGCCGTCCGCGCAGTGCACGATCCGGTCCGCGGGGTCCACGCGGACGGCGCGGGTGCGGAGGTACTCGCCGGGGGCGTGGGGGAGGCCGATGACGTCCGGACCGAGGCGTCCGGAGAGGACGTCGGCGAGGAGCACGCGGTTGTACGGTGCGTGCGGTTCATCTCCGATGAGGAGGGCGTTGGTGCCGGTGCCGGTGCCGGTGCCGGTGGCTGTGCTGGGCCCGAGCCGCTGGGCGAGGCGGGCGCCGGCCAGTCCGGCGCCGATCACCACTACGCGGGTCGAATAGGTCATGTACGGCAGAGTGCGGGGGCGGTGTTACCCGTCGGGATCCTGACTGTTTCCCGGTGGCAACGCTGCCCTCAGCGGGCGCCGGGGCGGGATGTGAGGGTGCCCCCCGCCGGCCCGCTCGCCCGGCATCCGACCGTGGCCGAACGGGCCTCTCCCGCCCACCCGCCCGTTCACCCCGCATCCGACCCTGGCCGAACGGGCCTCTCCCGCCCGCCCGCCCGTTCACCCCGCATCCGACCCTGGCCGAACGGGCCTCTCCCGCCCGCCCGCCCGTTCACCCCGCATCCGACCCCGGACGAACAGGCCTTTCCCGCCCACCCGCCCGATTGCCCCGCAGCGACCCGTGGTCCCGGGCGGGGGTGGGTGGGGGAGATCCGTCGCCACGAGTGATCAGCCCCCACGTACCCGCAGTCGGGAGCGCACCCGAGGGGACGTGCCGGTATTTCCGCCCGGAGCACGGTTCGCGGCACTCCGGAACCGAAGTACCAAGACGGCCACCGGACGATGGCGAGGACGGACATACCGGCGCGGCACCGCCCCACAGCCGGACCAGCACCGCCCACCCCCGTTCCCGCAGCCGGACCAGCACCGCACGCCCCGCCCCCACAGCCGGACCAGTTCCGCGCCCACCGCACCCCCGCGACCCGACCAGCCCCGCACACCCCGACCCCGCGACCCGACCAGCCCCGCACGCCCCAGGACTTAACCCCCGTTGAGCCAACCCTCAAGCCCACCTTAAGGATCCGCATCAACCCCCTGACCAGCGACTTCCACCCCCACCCCGCGCCTAGTCTGCGGCGGTGACCACCGAGGTAGCCGATTCACGACTCGCCGCGTATCCCGCGCTCGCCGCATACCTGCGGCAGACAGAGGGACCGGATGTTCCGCCGATGCCGGAGGTGCCCCCGCGGGTCGCCGGACGGGTGCGCGGCCGGCCCCGGGCGGCCGCCACCCCCGTCCCCCCGATCCGCATCACCCCCACCGCCCTGCGCACCGGCACCCTCGCCGGAGCCCTCGCCGTCACCGCCCTCTGGGCCGTGCAGGCCGAACCCTCGGCCAGGCTCGACGTGCTCTTCGCCACCGGCGCCCACCTCACGGGAGTGCTCGCGGGGTACGGCATCCTCGTCATGCTCTTCCTGATGGCCCGCGTCCCCGCGCTCGAACACGGCGTCGGCGCCGACCGGCTCGCGCGGCTGCACGCCCTCGGCGGTCGCTACGTACTCACCCTGTGCCTGGCCCACGCCCTGCTCGCCCTCTGCGGATACGCCGCCCACGCCGACACCGACCTCCTCAGCGCCACCCTCGACCTGCTCGGATATCCGGGGCTCGCCCTCGCCGCCGCAGGGACCTCGCTGCTCGTGGCCGTCGGCGTCACCTCGGCGCGGGCGATGCGGCGCCGCGTCCCGCACGAGACCTGGCGGGCCGTGCACCTGCTGACCTACCTCGGCGCTGCGCTCGCCTTCGTGCACCAGCTCGCGGGCCCGGACGTGGCGGGCAGCATCCTGACCGTGTGGGTGTGGTCGATGCTGCACGCCACGGTCGCGGTCCTGCTCGTCTGGTACCGCGTCGTCGTACCCGTGCGGCAGGCGCTGAAGCACAGCCTGCGCGTCATCGACGTACGCGACGAAGGGCCCGGTGTCGTGTCGGTCGTGATGCAGGGCATCGGGCTCGACGAACTGCGCGCCGAACCCGGCCAGTTCTTCCGCTGGCGCTTCCTGCGGCGCAGGCTCTGGCGCACCGCGCTGCCGTTCTCGCTGTCCGCGCCCGTGCGCGACGACACCCTGCGGATCACCGTGAAGGCCATCGGCGACCACACGCGGCGGATGCGGCGCCTGAAGCCGGGGACGCGGGTGCTCGCCACCGGCCCCTTCGGGGCGCTGACGGCTCACCGGCGTACGAGGAGGAAGGTGCTGCTGCTCGCGGGCGGGGTCGGGATCACCCCGATGCGGGCGCTGTTCGAGACGTTGCCGGGCGGGCCCGGGGACATCACCCTGCTCTACCGGGCGGGCAGCTCCGAGCAGCTGGTGCTGCGCGAGGAGCTGGAGGGGATCGCCCGGAGCAGGGGAGCGGGGCTGCACTATCTGCTCGGTCGCTCCGACGCCTCCTTCGACCCGCTCGCCCCGCAGGCCCTGCGCAACCTGATCCCCGACCTCGCCGAGCACGACGTGTATCTGTGCGGCCCACCCGGAATGACCGCCTCCGCCACCACCGCCCTCGTACGGGCCGGGGTGCCCGAGGAGCGCATCCACGCCGAGTGCTTCACCTTCTGAGCCAGCACAGCCTTCCGATCCAGTACAGCCTTCCGAGCCAGCACAGACATCCGAGCCAGTACAGACATCCGAGCCTTCCGAGAGGGGCAGAGCTGACGTGGGACGTCACCGCAAACCCGTAGGCCCTGCCCAGGGCCCCACCCTGCAAGCGCGCCGCAAGCTGGCGACGGGCCTCGCCGGAGCGAGCGCGCTGGTCGCCACGGTCCTCGCGTTCACCGTCGACCCGGCGTCACCTCCGGCACCCGACCGCGCACCGACAGGGGTCCCGGCACCTCAAGCGGCGCCATAGACGAGCAAGACGAGCAAGAACATGCAAGACGAGTAAGGGAAGACCTGCGAGCCCGGAGGGAAACCTCTGAAGACCCTCAACTCTCCCCGGTTTCCATGGACGGCACGATCACCCTCTCCATAGGGTCGCGATCATGCCCGACATATCTCTGACCACCGTCGTCGTCCTCTGCGTCGCCGCCCTCGCGGCCGGCTGGATCGACGCCGTGGTCGGCGGAGGCGGTCTCCTGCTGCTGCCCGCGCTGCTGCTCGGGCTCCCCGGCTCGACCCCGGCCGCGCACGCACTCGGGACGAACAAGGCCGTCGCCATCGTCGGCACGACCGGCGCCGCGGTGACGTACGTCAGGAAGACGCCCGTCGACGTGCGCACCGCCGTACGGATCGGACTCGCCGCGCTCGCCGGGTCCATGGGCGGTGCCTTCTTCGCCGCCGGTATGAGCACCGAGGTGCTCAAGCCCGTGATCATGGTGGTGCTGCTCGGCGTCGGAGCCTTCGTCATCTTCCGGCCCGCCTTCGGCACCGCGCCGTCGGCCCGGCCCGCCTCGCCCAAGCGCATCCTCGCCGCCATCGGCCTCGCGGGCCTCGGCATCGGGTTCTACGACGGGCTCATCGGGCCCGGCACCGGCACCTTCCTGGTCCTCGCGCTGACCGCCGTGCTCCACCTCGACCTGGTATCCGCGTCCGCCACCGCGAAGATCGTCAACTGCTGCACCAACGCGGGCGCCCTCGCGATGTTCGCCTGGCAGGGCGCGGTCCTGTGGCAACTGGCCGCGCTGATGGCCGTCTTCAACCTCGCGGGCGGCATGTTCGGCGCGCACACCGCGCTGAAGAAGGGCAGCGGCTTCGTCCGGATCGTACTGCTCACCACCGTCTTCGGCCTCGTGGCCAAGATGGCGTACGAGCAGTGGCTCGCCTAGGACGGCTTCAGCGCACCCAGTCCAGCGTCAGCCCACGCAGGACCGCGTCAGCGCACGCTCGTCAGGTGGGCGAACACCACCACGTTGCCCTGGTAGCCCGTCTTCCTCGAATAGCTGCCGCCGCAGGTGATCACCCGCAGCTCCGGCCGGTCCGCCGCCCCGTAGACCTTGTCATCCGGGAACTTCTTCGCGTCGTAGACCTCGTTCGCGTCGACCGTGAACACGGCCACGCTGCCGTCCCTGCGTTCGATCTCGATCGTGCGGCCCCTGGTCAGACCGCCCAGGTCGTAGAAGACGGACGGACCGTCGGCGTTGTCGACGTGCCCCGCCACGATGGCGGTACCCGTCTCGCCGGGCGTCGTCCCCGACTCGTACCAGCCCGCGAGATTCGTCTTCTTGGGGGGCGGTACGTCGAGACTGCCCTGCCGGGTGAGGCCGAGTCCCATGAGGGGCGCGTCGACCCGGATCGCCGGGATCCGGATCCGGTCGGGTGGGGACGGGGGGAGCGCCGGGGCCGCCGACGCGCGGCCGGAGTGGGAATGCGCCGACGCTGACGCCGACGACGCTGCCGCCTGCGCGGCGGACGGCTGGGGCGGCGGATGGGACGCGGTGCCGTTGTACAGCAGCCACGCCCCGGAGCACAGCGCGAGCACGGTGACCGCGCCTATGGCGGAGTTAAGAGTCTTCCTGCTCGGGCTCTTCCCACCCGGGTTCTTCCCGCTCGGACTCTTCCTGCGCATCAATCGACTCGTCCCCCTCAGGGTTCGGGGAGGCCGGTCCCCGCATCCCTCTCCGGATCCGCGAGGGACAGGCGGACCCGGAGGGGGAGGGGGCTGGCGGTACCGGTGGACAGCGGAGGGTGTCCGTCAGATCCTGTCGCCTCTCGCCCGGCGATGCAGGAGCCAGGTACCGCCCGCGGCGGCGACGGCCAGCGCCGCCACACCCGCCGCGGTCTGCACGGGGTCGGGGCCAAGCGCGCCGCCGACCCCCGTCTTCACATGTCCTTTCGGAGCCACCTGCTGCTCGCGGGCCGCGGCGGTCGAGGTGATCGTCACGACCAGATCGCCCGCCACCTGCTTGCCGTCCGCGCCGGAGCCGGAGCATTTCGCGACGATCTCGTACGTGCCGGGCTGTGCCGACGGCGGCACCTTGAACCGGCCGGTCGCGTCCTCCGAGCCCATCTCGTGGTCCTCGCTCTCCTCGGGCGTGCTCGGGGCGAGCGTGAACGTGCCCGCGCCCACCGCGCTCGCGTCGCCCGTAGCGGTTCCTCCGCTGCCGCACGCGGAGGTGTTCACGGTGACCGTGGAGCCGGGCATGACCGTGGCGGGATGGATCTCCAGGCCTCCCCCGGCGGCGAACGCCGCGGCAGCCGCGGCGGGCGTCAGGAAGCCCGCCGATGCGACGGCGAGCGCGGCAGTGGTCAGCAGGCGGGCTTTGCGCATCGTGCTTGCTCCTCCGAGGGGCCATCAGAGGGCACGGCCCGCGGCACCCCCAAGTGCCGCTGCGTCGGTCGAACCCCGCTGTACCGAGGTAAGTGGCACTCGGCGGCCCACGCCTCCTGAGGGGCGGTCAGAAACTCTGTGGGAGAGCGGCTCCTGACACTTCGGCGGGAACATTCCAGCAGGTCACCCGGCGTGTCGCCGAGAAGAATCCGAAGGGGGTGCGCGGCGCCTGTGAATGGGTGACGAACACCCGCCCGAAAACCTGAGGCCGCCTCAGACGGCGTCCCAGGGAACGTCGGCGTAGAGCCCCGCCAAGGTCGCCATCAGCTTCTCGTCGACCTCGAACTCCGTGGCGTCGATCCGCCGCACCGGCGCGATGCCCCGCGCGTTCGTGACGAAGACGGCCGTGTAGGAGGAGAGGTCCGCGAGCGTGACCGGGGCCCGGCGTGTGGGCAGCCCGGCATCCGCGAGCCGCGGTTCGAGGAGCTGCATCGTGATGCCGGTCAGGCAGGGCGCGTCGGGCCAGACGACCTCCGAGCCGTCGTAGAAGGCGACGTTCGTGACGGCGCCCTCGCTGATCGTCCCGTCGGGCCCGGTGAGCAGCGCGTCGTCGAAGCCCGCGCGCCGGGCGAGCTCTCCGTGACGGGCCTGCCCGAAGCCGCCCAGGTGCTTGATGTGCGGAAAGGGGCGCTGGTAGGGCACGGACCGCAGGGCCTGCGCGCTCTCGGACACCCCGCCGGGCGCCCGCACGGTGACCGTCACGGACGGCTCGCCCTCGGGTGCGTGGACGTGGACGCGTACGGAAGCGTCGGCGATGTCGTCGCGGAGCACGTGCCGGACGAGCTCGCGGACGTACCCACCGTCGAGCCCCCGGTCGAAGAGCTCACGGGTGGCCGCGTCAAGCCGGGCCAGATGCAGCCCGAGCCCACGTGTCGCACCGCCCCTGACCTGCATCGCGGTGAAGTGCCCCATACCGCCGAGCGCGGGCCACAGCAGCCGGTCGGCGGTGGCGGCCCGACCGTCGATCTCAAGGCGGTGCAGGGGTGCGGGAGTTGTGTTCATGGGCTGCACGGTACGTCGGCTGCGGCAGACCCCTGCCGAAGCCGCCACAGGATCCGCTTGACCTCAACCTAGGTTGAGCAACGAGGCTCTGCTCATGACCCAGAACACGCTTGCCACCGATTCCCCGTCCGCCGCCAATACCGCTGCTGCCGCCACTGCCGCTGCCGCCGCCACTCCCGGCACGCCCGCCACACCCCTCCGCGTCGCCGTCATCATCGGAAGCAACCGCGAGGGCCGGTTCGGGCCGATCGTCGCCGATTGGCTGCTGGACCGGATCCGCGAGCACGCGGACTTCGAGGTGGACGTCGTCGACCTGGCCGAATCCCACCTCCCCACCGCGCTCTCCTTCAACCCGTCGCCCGGGACGCTCGCCGAACTCGGCAAGGTCACCCCGAAGCTGGCCGCCGCCGACGCCTTCGTCGTCCTCACCCCCGAGTACAACCACTCCTACCCCGCCTCCCTCAAGAGCCTCATCGACTGGCACAACGCCGAATGGCAGGCCAAGCCCCTCGCCTTCGTCTCCTACGGAGGGCTCTCCGGCGGTCTGCGCGCGGTCGAGCACCTGCGTCCCGTCTTCGCCGAGCTGCACACCATGACGATCCGCGACACCGTCTCCTTCCACAACGCGGGCGCCCTCTTCGCCGACGACGGCACCCACAAGGACCCGACGGCCGCGAACGCCGCCGCCAAGTCGATGCTCGACCAGCTCCACTGGTGGGCGTGGGCGCTGCGGGGCGCCAAGGAGGTCCGCCCGTACGGCAGTTGAGAGTGGTACGGCGCGCGCGGCTAGGCCTGCGGCAGGTGTACCGATGCCACCGCCCCGCCGCCCTTTGCGTTGCGCAGCTCCACCCGCGCGCCGATGACCTGCGCCTGGCCGAACGCGATCGTCAGGCCCAGGCCCGTGCCCTGACCGCGCTCACGGGCGCCGGTCTGGAAGCGCTGCGGGCCGTCCCTCAGAAGGTGCTCGGGGAAGCCGGGCCCCTGGTCGCTGACCGTGACCACGGGCCCGGCCACCCGCACGTCGACCGGATCGGCCCCGTGCCTGCGGGCGTTGGCGACGAGGTTGGCGATGATCCGCTCCAGTCGGCGCGCGTCGGTGCGTACGAGCGTGTCGTCCTGGCCGCACGCCGCCGCGAACCGCACCGGGCACCCCGACCGCTGCACGATCCCCTCGGCCAGCGTGCCCAGCGGATGCGTGTCCAGATCGGGCCGCTCCACCTCCGCGTCGAGCCGCGCCACTTCGAGCAGGTCCTCGGTGAGGGTGCGCAGGGCGAGCACCCGGTCCCGTACGAGTTCCGTGGGGCGGCTCTGCGGCAGCAGCTCGGCCGCGGTGTGCAGACCGGTCAGCGGGGTGCGCAGCTCGTGGGCGACATCCGCGGTGAAGCGCTGCTCGGCCTCCAGGCGCTGCTGGAGTGAGGCCGCCATCGTGTCGACGGCGGTGGCGAGCTCGGCCACCTCGTCCTTGCCGGGTCCGCCGTTGCGGCCACCCGAGGGTCGCGGATGGTCGATACGGGCGTCCAGATCGCCCTGGCTGATGCGGCGAGCGGTGGCCGCCGCGGACCGCAGCTCGCGGCTGAGACGGCTGGCGAGCGCGGCGCCGCCGAGTGCGGCGAGGATGACGACGACGGCGCCCGAAGCCATCAGCTGCTGGTCGAACTCGGCCATCTCGGCGGCCTGTTCGGCCAGCGGCTCGCGGACGGAGAGCACATGGTCGCCGACCGGGCGCGCCGCCCACACGACGGGATCGGCGGCGCCCATGTCGAGGTACGTGGTCCGCCGCCCGTCCAGGGCGGCGGCCCGCAGCGACGCGGGCAGGTCGGGCGCGTCGAGGGCGGCGTCCGTGTCGGCGTCGCCGCCGGTGTCGACCTGCCCCGTCAGCTCGTACAGCTGGCGCACCCGCACGAGCTGCGCGGTCGCCCCCGACCTGGCGCTCACGGACACCTGCTCCAGGCGCGCCTGGTGGACGAGGACCCCGATGGCGACGGCGACGACCGCACAGCCGAGGGCGAGCAGCGCGGCGATCTTCCAGCGCAGCCCGAGGGCGTTGAGCGCGGCGCGGGCACGCCGGGCGACGCCCTTCACCGCTGCCCGTCCGCGCCGCCCGAGGACTCCGGGGCGGGCTTCGGCGTGGGCTTCGCGGTGTCCT
The DNA here is from genome assembly GCF_042667685.1 of Streptomyces sp. NPDC057302. Lineage (NCBI taxonomy): Bacteria > Bacillati > Actinomycetota > Actinomycetes > Kitasatosporales > Streptomycetaceae > Streptomyces > Streptomyces sp. NPDC057302. Next base: position 52,208 of record NZ_JBHUZJ010000024.1, read on the forward strand.
GCGACTTCTTGTAGTTCTTGGTGTCGCTCACCGTGGACATCCGTACGCCGTCCCAGTGGAACCGCACGGCCTGGTCGCCGCCGTCCGAGCAGGGGCTGCGCACCAGCAGATCCGGGCCGAGCCGCTCGATGCTCATGCGCTTCCCGGAGGTGAACAGGACCGGGTAGACGCGGCCGTCCTGCTCCCGGTAGACGGTGAGGACGCTCCGGCCGCTCTCCGTGTCGGCGGCGACGAGCAGCTCGGGGCGCCCGTCGCCGGTCAGGTCCGTGAGCAGCGGCGGGCGGAGTCCGGCCCGGCCCGGGTGGTCGATCTCGCCGCGGTCGGCGAGCGGTTTCATCCGCGGGTCGGCCCGCAGGACCTTGCGGAAGTCCTCCGCGCCGAGCCCGCCCTTGCCCAGCTTCCCCAGTCCCTCCAGGGGTTCCGGCGGCGGCTGGTGGGTGGCCGCGTCGGCGCCGGGCGCCTTGGAGGACGTACCGGTCCAGGAGGGCCAGAGCGGTTCGGGGCGGGGTTGCACGGACACGGACGGCGCGGGCTCACCGGTGTCGAGGCCGTCCACGCTGCCGCATCCGGCCAGCACGACGGCCGCCGCGAGGACGAGGAGGGCGGCGCGGCGCAGGAGGCGGCGGTGGGGGCAGGTGAGGTTCATGGCTCTACCGACGGTAGGAAGGGCGCATCACAGAAACCGTGATGTTATGTAACAGACGGGGGCGAGTGGGGTGGAAACTCCGAGATCAGGACCTTCGGCCTGGCCGGTCGCCCCTGCTTGCCGCCCCTGCCTGCCGCTCCGGCGAGAATCGGGCGCATGACGTCGACGTACGAGGCCCGGCTGCCGTTCTTCGTGTACGGAACGCTGCGGCCGGGGGAGCCGAACCACGACGTCTACCTGCGCGGCAACGTCACGCAGGAGGTACCGGCCCGCCTCGCGGGGGCGGTCCTCTACGAAGGGCCCGGCTATCCGTACCTGGTGGAGGAGGGCCCCGAAGTCGGCCCGGTGCACGGCGAGTTGATCGCCCCGCTGCCGTCCGCGTACGAGCGGCTCCGCGCCGATCTCGACGTACTGGAGGAGTACGCGCCCGGCGACCCCCGCAACCTCTACGAGCGTGTGGCGCGCGAGGTGACCCTCCGGGGCGGGGCGAGGGCGCGCGCGTGGGTGTACGTGGCGGCGCCCCGGGTCGCGGCGAGGCTGCGCGCCTCGGGGGCGGTGATCGGGGGAGGGGACTGGTCGGCGTTCCGTGCGCGGCGGTGAGGGGCCGGCGGTGAGGGGCCGGCAGCGAGAGGCCGGCGGTGAGGGGTCGGCGCCCGCCTCGCGCAGGTCGGGCCGTGGCGCCGATTTCGCAGCTCAAACGCCTGCGTACTCGATCCGGTGGAGTCCATCACCCGTGCGAGCGACCCACGTGAACCACATGATCGCGGAGAGTCGCGATTGTGGCACTCTCCGTGTGCACCAGTCGGTGCGTGAGTCGGTGCGTGAGCACCACGTCCTCAGCAGGAGTTGCCCCATGAGCCTTCGCCGTTCGCTGCCGGCCCTCGTCGGCGCCGTAGCCCTCACTCTCGGCCTCCCCGTGGCGGCCGCCGCCTCCGCTCACGCCCCGGCCGCCGTCATGAACCCCTGCGGGTTCTACGAGACCGGCAGCGACGCGTTCTACAACCACTGCACGAGCGACGGCTCGAACGTCGTCATCAAGGTGGAGGTGGCGCTGGCCCCCGACTACGAGCGATGTGTGGGCCCGGGCAAGAGCTGGCTGGGATCGGCGAGCAAGATCCAGGGCGCGCACTACCTCGGCCGCACCTGCTGATTCCCGTACGCGCATGACAGCGGGCCGGGGCACACCCCCGGCCCGCAGCCATGCCCGGCCACTCCAGTGGTCAGGTCAGGTCAGGCCCGCTCCAGCCGCACCGCGCACACCTTGAACTCCGGCATGCGCGACACTGGGTCGAGCGCCGGGTTCGTCAGGGAGTTGGCCCGGCCCTCGCCCGGCCAGTGGAACGGCATGAAGACGGTGTCGGAGCGGATCGTGCGCGTGATCCGTGCCGGGGCGACGGCCCGGCCACGCCGCGAGACGACGGTCACCGGTTCGCCCTCCCCGATCTCTAGGCGGGCGGCGAGCCGCGGGTGCAGCTCCACGAAGGGGCCGGGTGCCGCGGAGTTGAGCTCATCGACGCGGCGCGTCTGGGCCCCCGACTGGTACTGCGCGAGCACCCGCCCGGTGGTCAGGAGCACGGGATACTCCGCGTCCGGCTCCTCGGCCGCGCTCCGATGCACCACCGGCACGAACCGCGCCCGCCCGTCCTCGGTGGCGAACCGGTCGAGGAAGAGACGGGGGGTGCCGGGGTGCGGGCCCGTGCCGGGGTGCGGGCCCGGGTCCGCGCTGGGCGGCGCGGCACCGGCATCCGGTACGTCGGCCGTTCCCTCGGTCGGCCCGACCATCGCCCCGACCTCCGCCCCGACCCCCTCTCCGCCCGCCGGGCAAGGCCAGAACACCCCCTCGCCGTCCCCCTCCGTCAGTCGCGCGTACGAAATCCCCGAGTAGTCCGCCGCCCCGCCCGCGCTCGCCCGGCGCAGCTCCTCGAAGACCTCCTCCGGGTCCGTCGGGAAGCCCTTGCCGTGGCCCAGCAGGGCGGCCAGGCCGTGGAGTACGTCCAGGTCGCTCCGGACGCCGGCCGGCGCGCTCACCGCCTTGCGGCGCAGCAGCACCCTGCCCTCCAGGTTCGTCACCGTCCCCGTCTCCTCGGCCCACTGCGTCACCGGCAGGACGACATCGGCCAGTTGAGCCGTCTCGGAGAGGACGACGTCCGCGACCGCCAGGAAGTCCAGCGACCGCAGGCGCTCCTCCACGTGCGCGGCGCGCGGGGCCGAGACGACCGGGTTGGAGCCCATCAGGAGCAGGGCCTTGATGTCCCCGCCGAGCGCGTCGAGTAGTTCGTACGCGGATCGCCCGGGGCCGGGGAGCGAGTCGGGGTCCACGCCCCACACCGCTGCCACATGCGCCCGCGCCGCCGGATCCGTCAGCTTGCGGTAGCCGGGCAACTGGTCGGCCTTCTGGCCGTGTTCCCGTCCGCCCTGCCCGTTGCCCTGCCCGGTCAGGCAGCCGTAACCGGCCAGGGGGCGGCCCGCGTTGCCCGTCGCGAGACAGAGGTTGATCCAGGCGCCCACCGTGTCCGTCCCCTTGGACTGCTGCTCGGGACCGCGCGCGGTGAGCACCATTCCGGCCTCGGCGTCGCAGAACATCCGTGCCGCGTCCCGGAGTTGGGGCACGGGGACGCCGCTGATCCGCTCCACGTATTCCGGCCAGTGCGCCATCGCCGCCGCCCGCGCCTCCTGCCAGCCGCTGGTCCGCTCCTCGATGAACGTCTCGTCCGTCCGCCCCTCGGCCACCACCAGGTGCAGCAGGCCGAGCGCGAGGGCGAGGTCGGTGCCGGGGCGCGGCGCCAGATGCAGGTCGGCCTGCTCGGCGGTGCGGGTCCTGCGCGGGTCGACGACGATCAGCTTCCCGCCGTTGGCCTTCAGCTCCGTCAGGTACCGCAGCGCGGGCGGCATCGTCTCGGCGAGGTTCGAGCCGACGAGGATCACGCAGCCGGTGCGCGGGATGTCCTGAAGCGGGAACGGCAGGCCACGGTCGAGCCCGAAGGCCCGCTGCCCCGCCGCTGCCGCCGACGACATGCAGAACCGGCCGTTGTAGTCGATCTGCGACGTGCCGAGCGCCACCCGCGCGAACTTCCCCAGTGCGTACGCCTTCTCGTTGGTCAGCCCCCCTCCGCCGAACACTCCGCAGGCGTCCGCGCCATGGTCCGTACGCGTGCGGGTCAGGCCCTCGGCGACGCGCCCGACGGCCTCCTCCCAGGTGGCCGGTTCGAGCCGGCCCGTGGCGTGGGACCGGACGAGCGGCTCGGTCAGGCGCACCCGGGAGGAGAGCACGGCGGGCGCCGTGCGGCCCTTGCCGCACAGCGCGCCCCTGTTCACGGGGAACGCGGGACGCTCCACGACCTCCACCCCGCCGGGGCCCGAGGTCAGGCCCATCCCGCATTGCAGCGCGCAGTACGGACAGTGGGTGGGTGTCGCCTCGGTGTGCATACGGTCCAGCGTCCGCCGCGCTTGTTACGCGCCCCGACACGATGGCGTTACACGCGCGGTAAGCCGACCTCAGCGAGGACCGCGCCCCGTTGTGAGCCGCTCGCGCCCGGGGCCAGGCCCGTCAGCGAGGTGCGGCCAGCGCCCGTTCTACGCCGGGCTCCCGGGACCCGAGGAAGTGCGGATCCGGCTGAAACGCCGCGTCCAGCGCCGCCTTCCCCGCGGCGAACACCTCCCGCGCGCCGCCGTAGTACCAGGTCGCGTCGTGCTTGGCGTCGACCCCGATGCCGTACGACGAGACGCCCGCCGCGCGGCAGAGCGCGACGGCCCTGCGTATGTGGAAGCCCTGGCTGATCAGCACCGCCCGGTCGACGCCGAACACCTTCTTGGCGCGCACGCAGGAGTCCCAGGTGTCGAAGCCCGCGTAATCACTGACGATCCGCCGCCCCGGCACTCCGCGCTCGGTCAGGTAGGCGCGCATGGCGTCCGGTTCGTCGTAGTCCTCGCGGCTGTTGTCCCCGGTGACGAGCACGACCTCTATCCGCCCCGCCTCGTACAACTCGGCCGCCGCGTCCAGGCGGTGCGCGAGATACGGCGAGGGCTCGCCCTCCCAGAGCCCGGCGCCGAACACGACCGCGACCCGCGTGCGCGGCACGTCGGCCGTCGTGTGCAACCGCCCCTCCGCCGTCACGAAGAGCCACGTCGCGGGCAGCAGTGCCACCACGCAGAGGGCCATGAAGGCCTGCACGGCCCGCCGCTGGCCCTGCCGCGTGCGCGGCAGCCGCAGGCCGCGCAGCCGGTCCACGCCCGCGCGAGCCAGGGTCCGGACCCTGCCCCTGACCCGCAACAGGGAAGGTCCCGCCGCCCCCGGCCCCCGCATCCACCCCGGCCGCTTCATCCCGATCCCCCGTGCCCCGATGCCGGATCCCCCCGATCCGATCACTGCGACAACGGTAAGCGACCGCACTGACAACGCCGCGGCTCCGGCCGTGAGCCAGGCCGAAAGGGCCCGTCACCGGCGCGCAACGCGACCGCAATACGGCGCGGCCATCCTCGGTCCATGACGCCGTCGAACCCACTTCGCGACGAGTCCGGCAGCACCCCTCTCGAAAGTACGGCGCAACTCATGGACCGGATCACCAGCCAGCTCGGCAGCCAGCTCACCCTCGTGTCGCTCGACGGCAGGCGCCGCGCAGCGCCGGCGCCCGCCCTCGTCGTGGTCGGCCACGGCAGCCGTGACCCCCGCGCCCTCGCCACCGTCACGGCGCTCGTCGAACGGGTCCGTGAGCTGCGCCCCGGGCTCACCGTGCGCCTGGGCCACATCGAGCTGAACGAGCCGCTGCTCACCGACACCCTCGCCGCGGCGAGCGGCTCCGCCGTCCTCGTACCGCTGCTGCTGGGCCGCGGCTACCACGTCAAGCACGACATCCCCGACGCCGCGGCCCGAGCACCGCACCTCGGCACACGGGTCGCCGCCCCGCTCGGCCCGCACCCCCTGCTCGTCGACGCGCTGCACGACCGGCTCATCGAAGCGGGCTGGCCGACCGGGCTCGGTAGGGCCGGGCGCCGCACCGCCGCAGTGGTCCTCGCCGCGGCGGGCTCCCGCGACCCGGACTCCGCCACGGACACCCGCCGCACGGCGGACCTGCTCGCCCAGCGGCTCGGCGTACCGGTGGTTCCCGCGTACGCCTCGACGACCGCCGCCTCCGCGCTCGACGTGCCCGCGGCGGTGCGTGCCCTCAGTGCCCGCGGCCGCCACCGCACCGCCGTGGCCTCGTACTTCACGGCGCCGGGCCGCTTCGCCACGCAGTGCGCCGATGCCGCCCCCTGGCTCGCCTCGGCCCCGCTCGGCGCCCACCCGGCGATGGCCCGCCTCCTCCTGCACCGCTACGACCAGGCCCGCGCGAGCGCGATGGCCGCCCCGCGGGTCACGTCGGACCGGCTCGCCTCGGTCTGACGGCGGCCCAGGGGCCCTGAAGCCTGCTTTGTCACCGCTTGCGTCTACTGTCGGTGCATGGAAGGCACAGCACCGAGCGGATACGACGACGAGGCGGCCCAGGCTGCCCAGGCGGCCGAGGCTGCCTATGACAAGGCCGCCGTCGAGCGATGGGCCACCGAGCCGGACAAACGGCCGGGGCGCACCTCCTTCCAGCGCGACCGCGCACGCGTCCTGCACTCCTCCGCGCTGCGCCGCCTCGCAGGGAAGACCCAGGTCGTCACCCCGGGCACGCGCAGCAACGAGGCCTGGGACGCCAGCGCGCGCACCCGCCTGACGCACTCCCTGGAGTGCGCCCAGGTCGGCCGCGAGCTCGGCGCCGCCCTCGGCTGCGACCCGGACCTGGTGGAGACCGCCTGCCTCTCCCACGACATGGGCCACCCGCCCTTCGGGCACAACGGCGAGCAGGCGCTGAACGAAGTCGCCGAGAGCTGCGGCGGTTTCGAGGGCAACGCGCAGTCGCTGCGCCTGCTCACCCGCATCGAGCCCAAGCGCTTCGTACGCAGCGAGGAGACGGGCGACATGGTCAGCGTGGGGCTGAACCTGACCCGCGCCGCCCTGGACGCCGCCACCAAGTACCCCTGGCCGCGCGGCTCCCACCCCACCGACCCGCAGTCCCCCAAGTTCGGGGTCTACGAGGACGACCGGCCGGTCTTCGACTGGGTCCGCAAGGAGGCCCCGGGCCGCAGCACCTGCTTCGAGGCCCAGGTCATGGACTGGTCGGACGACGTCGCGTACTCGGTGCACGACATCGAGGACGGCCTGCACGCCGGGCACCTCGACCCGAACCTGCTGCACGCCGAGCCCGAGCGCCAGGACATCTTCGCCGTCGCCATCGGCCGGTACGTCCCCGCGGACACCGACCCCGAAGAGCTCTCCGAAGCCCTCGACCGCCTCCTGGAGCAGGAGTGGTGGCCGCACGGGTACGACGGTTCGGCGATCGCCCAGGGCCGCCTGAAGGACGCCACGAGCCAGCTCATCGGCCACTTCTGCCTCGCCGCGGAGAGCGCCACCCGCGCGCGGTACGGCAGGGGCCCGCTCACGCGGTACGCCGCCGAGCTCGTCGTCCCGCGCGAGGCCCGCCACGAGTGCGCGGTCCTCAAGGCCGTCGCCGACCGCTACGTGATGCAGCGCCCCGCCCAGGAGCGGCTCCGCGCCGACCAGCGGATCGTCGTCGCCGAGCTGGCCCAGGCCCTCACGGCACGCGCTCCCGAAGGGCTCGACCCGCAGTTCCGCGCGCTCTACGACACGGCGTCCGACGACCGGGCCGCGCTGCGCGTGGTCGTCGACCAGATCGCGTCGCTGACGGACGCCGCCGCCCGCTCCCTGCACGCGCGGCTGACGGCAAGACACCTCTGACATATGCGGAATGAGCCGATCGACCACGGGGCGTGACGAAAACTGGCCGGATCGGGCCGCAACCCCTTCCCCCATCACGCTCCGTGCGGGACGCTCCCCCCTGACGGCAAGGCTTTGAGGAGGCATCAAGTGGTCGACGCGGATCAGACGTTCGTCATTGTCGGAGGAGGTCTCGCGGGCGCGAAAGCGGCCGAGACACTCCGGGCCGAGGGTTTCACCGGCCGGGTGATCCTCATCGGTGACGAACGCGATCACCCGTACGAGCGCCCACCCCTGTCGAAGGGATATCTCCTGGGCAAGGAGGAGCGCGACAGCGTCTTCGTGCACGAACCCGCCTGGTACGCGCAGTCGGACGTGGAACTGCACCTCGGCCAGACCGTCGTCTCCATCGACCGCGCCACCAAGACCGTCCACCTGGGCGACCGCGCCGTCATCCACTACGACAAGCTCCTCCTGGCCACCGGCGCCGAGCCGCGCCGCCTCGACGTCCCCGGCACCGGCCTGGTCGGCGTGCACCACCTGCGCCGCCTCGCGCACGCCGACCGGCTGCGCCAGGTCCTCGCCGGTCTCGGCCGCGACAACGGCCACCTGGTGATCGCCGGAGCGGGCTGGATCGGCCTGGAGGTCGCCGCCGCCGCGCGGACGTACGGCGCCGAGGTCACCGTCGTCGAGCCCCAGGCCACCCCGCTGCACGCGGTCCTCGGCCCCGAGATCGGCCAGATGTTCACCGACCTGCACGCCGAGCACGGCGTGCGCTTCCACTTCGGCGCCACGCTCACCGAGATCACCGGCCAGGACGGCCTCGTCCTCGCCGCCCGCACGGACGACGGCGAGGAGCACCCGGCGCACGACGTGCTCGCCGCGATCGGCGCCGCCCCGCGCATCGCGCTCGCCGAGGCGGCGGGGCTGGAAATCGCCGACCGCGCGCACGGCGGCGGTGTCGTGGTCGACGCCTCCCTGCGGACCTCGGACCCGGACATCTTCGCCGCGGGCGACGTGGCCGCTGTCGAGCACCCGCTCTTCGACACGAGGCTGCGCGTGGAGCACTGGGCGAACGCCCTGAACGGCGGCCCGGCCGCGGCCCGCGCGATGCTCGGCAAGGACGTCACCTACGACCGGGTGCCCTACTTCTTCTCGGATCAGTACGACGTGGGCCTGGAGTACTCGGGATGGGCGCCCCCGGGGTCGTACGACCAGGTGGTGGTCCGAGGTGACGCGGGCAAGCGGGAGTTCGTCGCCTTCTGGCTCAGCGAGGGACGCGTACTCGCCGGGATGAACGTGAATGTGTGGGACGTCACGGACACCATCCAGAAGCTGATCCGCACGGGCGCACGACCGCCCGCCGAGTCCCTCTCGGACCCGTCCGTCCCCCTGGAGTCGCTGCTCGGGTGACGGGGCCCGACGGGAGTGTCGGAGCAGGGCCGTAGTATTCCAACGTGGCTGGCAGGATCAATGACGAGGACGTGAAGGCGGTTCGGGACGCGGTCCCGATCGACGCCGTGGTCTCCGACTACCTCCAGCTGCGGAACGCGGGCGGTGGCAACCTCAAGGGCCTGTGCCCCTTCCACGACGAGAAGTCACCGTCCTTCCAGGTCAGCCCGAGCAAGGGTCTCTTCCACTGCTTCGGCTGCCAGGAAGGCGGCGACACGATCGCCTTCGTGATGAAGATCGACCACCTCACCTTCTCGGAAGTGGTCGAGCGCCTCGCCGCCCAGGCGGGCATCACGCTGCGGTACGAGGAGGGCGGATACAACCCCTCGAACCAGCGCGGGGAGCGCATCCGCCTCGTCGAGGCCCACAAGATCGCCACGCAGTTCTACATCGACCAGCTGGAGAGCCCCGAAGCCGAGATCGGCCGGAAGTTCCTGGCCGAGCGCGGCTTCGACCAGGCGGCCGCCGCGCACTTCGGCGTCGGCTACAGCCCGGCGGGCTGGGACCACCTCACCCGGTATCTGCGCGGCAAGGGCTTCAGCGACAAGGAGCTCACCCTCTCCGGCATCTCCCAGGAGGGCCGCCGCGGCCCCATCGACCGCTTCCGCGGCCGGCTGATGTGGCCGATCCGCGACATCAGCGGCGAGGTCGTCGGCTTCGGCGCGCGCAAGCTGCGCGACGACGACAACGGCCCGAAGTACCTGAACACCCCCGAGACGCCGATCTACAAGAAGGGCCAGGTGCTCTACGGAGTCGACCTGGCCAAGAAGGAGATCGCCAAGACCTCCCGCGCGGTCGTCGTCGAGGGGTACACGGACGTCATGGCCTGCCACCTCGCCGGTGTCACCACGGCCATCGCGACCTGCGGCACCGCCTTCGGCGGCGACCACATCAAGATCCTGCGCCGCCTCCTGATGGACAACGGCTCGGCGCGGGTGATCTTCACCTTCGACGGTGACGCGGCAGGCCAGAAGGCCGCCCTGCGCGCCTTCGAGGACGACCAGAAGTTCGCCGCCGAGACGTACATCGCCATCGCGCCCGACGGCATGGACCCCTGCGAGCTGCGCCTGGCCAAGGGGGACACGGCGGTCGCCGACCTCGTCCAACCCCGCACGCCGCTCTTCGAGTTCGCGCTGCGCCAGATCGTCGGACGGTACGACCTGGAGACCCCCGCGGGCCGCGCCGCCGCCCTGGACGAGGCGGCGCCGGTCGTGGCCCGCATCAAGAACAGCGGCGCGCAGCACGAGGTGGCCGTCCAGCTCGCCGGGATGCTCGGCATCATGGACACCCAGTTCGTCGTCAAGCGCGTCGCCCAGCTGGCGCGCTGGGCCCGCGACCGGGGCGGCAGGGGCCCGGCCCCGCAGCAGCAGCGCACCCACCAGGGCCAGCAGTACGCGGCCACGGCCCCGTCCGGTCCCTCGGGCCCCGCGCTCACCCTGCGCAGCCCCGCCCACCGCACCGAGCGCGAGCTCCTCAAGCTGGCCCTCCAGCGCCCGGAGCTGGTCTCCCCGGCCTTCGACGCGTACGGAGTGGACGAGTTCACCGCCCCGCCGTACGCGGCGGTGCGCCGGTGCGTCGAGGAGGCCGGCGGCGCCGAGGCGGGCATCTCCGACTCGCAGACCTACCTGGCCCGCGTCCTGGACGCGGCGCCGGACGACACGGTCCGCGCCATGGTCACCGAGCTGGCCGTCGAGGCGATCCTGCGCAGAACGGTCGACGAGATCTATGCGGGCGACCAGCTCGTCCAGGTCCGGCTGCGCGCCGTGGACCGCCGCATCCGCGACGTCCAGGGCAGCCTTGCCCGCCTGAGCGCCCAGGGCGACGCCGCGCAACTGGCGGTCGTGCAGAACGAGTTGTGGGTCCTCCAGCAGTACGGCAGGGCGCTGCGCGAGCGCGGCGCCGCCGCCCTCTGAGGTTCACGTAGCGCCCCGCTGGTTACCCGTCGGGTAACCGAGCGGTTACGCACCGGTCTCAGAAAGTCACCGCACGCCCCTCGTGGCGGCCGTGTGTCGTACCCCACACTGGGTTGCGGTGCCTGAGTCCTCGGAGCGCGGCCGGTCCGCAGACAGCGGATGCGGATCCGGTACACCCGCGATTCCACACATCGTGTTCGGGACGGACAGCGGCGAGGCCGTCGAAGCCGATCCCGCTGTACCGCTGCCGCACGCCTCAGCAGCGATCATCATGGAGGTCGCCCCCGTGCAGACCCAGACCCTCACCCAGACCGAGACCGGCGTCGCCGCGGAAGTGGAAGTGGAGGCGGCACAAGCGGACGTCATCGCCGCCGTCCCGCCCCAGAACCGCGCCGCACGGCACCCGGAGGCGGGTCCCGAAAGCCCTGAAGCACCAGCGGCACCCGAGCCTCCGGACGCACCGGAGGCGCTCGAACCGGACAGCGGAGAGCTGCCCGCGCCGCCCGCCCCCCGAGGCCGCGCCGACACCGGCGGCCCCTCGTCCGACCTGTTCCGTCAGTATCTGCGCGAGATAGGCCGGATCCCCCTGCTCACGGCGGCCGAGGAAGTGGAGCTCGCGCGCGGCGTCGAGGCCGGTCTCTTCGCCGAGGAGAAGCTGCGCCTCGCCGTCGACCTGGACTCGCAACTCGCCCTGGACCTGGACAAGTTGGTCGTCACCGGCCGGATGGCCAAGCGCCGCCTGATCGAGGCCAACCTCCGCCTGGTCGTCTCCGTGGCCAAGCGCTACGTGGGGCGCGGACTGACCATGCTCGACCTCGTCCAGGAGGGGAATTTGGGCCTGATCAGGGCGGTCGAGAAGTTCGACTACGCGCGGGGCTACAAGTTCTCCACGTACGCGACCTGGTGGATCCGCCAGGCGATGTCGCGGGCCCTTGCCGACCAGGCCCGCACCATCCGTGTCCCGGTGCACGTCGTGGAGCTGATCAACCGCGTCGTCCGCGTCCAGCGCCGCATGCTCCAGGAGCGGGGCTACGAACCGACGCCCGAAGAGGTCGGCGCCCATCTGGACCTGCCGCACGAGCGCGTCAGCGAAGTCCTGCGCCTGGCCCAGGAACCGGTGTCGCTGCACGCGCCCGTGGGCGAGGAGGACGACGTCGCGCTCGGCGACCTCATCGAGGACGGCGACGCGACGAGCCCCGTGGAATCGGCGGCCTTCCTGCTCCTGCGCGAGCACCTGGAAGCGGTGCTCTCCACGCTCGGCGAGCGCGAACGCAAGGTGGTCCAGCTGCGCTACGGCCTCGCGGACGGCAGGCCCCGCACCCTGGAGGAGATCGGCCGGATCTTCGGCGTGACACGCGAACGCATCCGCCAGATCGAGTCCAAGACCCTCAACAAGCTGCGGGACCACGCCTTCGCGGACCAACTGCGCGGCTATCTGGACTAGTCGGCCAGTCGGCCAGTCGGCCAGTCGGCTAGTCGACCTCGGCCACGGCCTGGGCGAACTGGGCCTTGTACAGCCGCTCGTACGCCCCTCCGGCGGCCAACAGCGCGTCGTGCGTGCCCTGTTCGACGATCGACCCATCCTCCATCACCAAAATCGTGTCCGCGTCCCGGATCGTGGAGAGCCGGTGGGCGATGACGAACGAGGTCCGCCCGTGGGCGAGCCGCGCCATCGCCTTCTGGATCAGCACCTCCGTACGGGTGTCGACCGAACTCGTCGCCTCGTCGAGGACCAGGATCACCGGGTCGGACAGGAACGCCCGCGCGATCGTGATCAGCTGCTTCTCGCCCGCGCTCACCCCCGTGCCCTCGTCGTCGATCACCGTGTCGTAGCCGTCGGGCAGCGTGCGGCAGAAGCGGTCGGCGTGGGCCGCCCGCGCCGCCTCCTCGATCTCCTCGCGGGTGACGTCCTTGGCCGCTCCGTACGCGATGTTCTGCGCGATGGTGCCGCCGAACAGCCAGGTGTCCTGGAGGACCATGCCGATGCCGGCCCGCAGTTCGTCGCGCGACATCTTCGCGATGTCGACCCCGTCGAGCGTGATCCGCCCGCCGGTGACCTCGTAGAACCGCATCAGAAGGTTGACCAGCGTGGTCTTGCCCGCGCCGGTCGGACCGACGATCGCCACCGTGTGGCCGGGATCCACCTTCAGGGACAGGTTCTCGATGAGCGGCTTGTCCTTCTCGTAGCGGAAGGACACCTCCTGCATCTCGACCCGGCCGCGCAGCTGGTCGGGGCGCTCGCCCGGGACCGGGTCGGCCTCCTGCTCGTCCGCGTCGAGCAGCTCGAAGACCCGCTCGGCCGACGCGACACCGGACTGCACCAGGTTCGCCATCGAGGCGACCTGCGTGAGCGGCATCGAGAACTGCCGCGAGTACTGGATGAAGGCCTGCACGTCACCGATCGAAAGCGCGCCGGAGGCCACCCGCAGGCCACCCACCACGGCCACGAGCACGTAGTTGAGGTTCGACATGAAGTACATCAGCGGCTGCATGGCCCCGCTGTTGAACTGTGCCTTGAACCCGGCCTCGTACAGCGCGTCGTTCTGCTCGGCGAAGGCCTTCGCCGACTCCTCCTGGCGGCCGAAGACCTTCACCAGGTTGTGCCCGGTGTACATCTCCTCGATGTGCGCGTTCAGCTTGCCGGTGGTCTTCCACTGCTGCACGAACTGCGGCTGCGACCGCTTGCCGACCTTCGTCGCGACGAAGAACGACAGCGGCACGGTGACCAGGGCCACCAGGGCGAGCAGCGGCGAGACGTAGAACATCATCACGAGTACGCCGACGATGGTGAGAGCTGAGTTCACCAGCTGACCCATGGTCTGCTGGAGGGTCTGGCCGATGTTGTCGAGGTCGTTCGTCGCCCGGCTGAGGACCTCGCCGCGCTGCCGCTTGTCGAAGTACGACAGCGGGAGCCGCGACAGCTTCTCCTGCACGTCGCCGCGCATCTTGAAGACGGTCCTGTTGATGGCGCGGTTCGAGAGCCGCGTCGAGATCATCATCAGCAGGCCCGCGATCAGGAACGTGACCAGGGCCAGCAGCAGCACCTCTCCCACGGCCCCGAAGTCGATGCCCTCGCCCGGCGTGAAGTCCACCCCGGAGAGCATGTCGGCCATGCCGCCGTCGCCCTTGTCGCGCAGGGCTTCGATGGCCTGGTCCTTGGTGGCGCCGGCCGGCATGTCACGCCCGACTATGCCCGCGAAGAGCAGGTCGGTGGCCTTGCCGAGGATCTTGGGGCCGAGCACGGTGAGCGCCACGCTGAGCACTCCGGCGCCGAGCATCCCGTACATCGTGGAGCGTTCCGGCTTGAACTGTGCGAGGAGCCGTCTGCCGGAACCCTTGAAATCCATGGACTTGGAGTCCGGACCCATCATCGGTCCACCCATGCCACCAGGGGGCATTACGCGGCCTCCGCTTCCGTCAGCTGGGAGAGCACGATCTCCCGGTAGGTCTCATTGCCGGCCATGAGCTCACGGTGGCTGCCCGTCCCCACGACCCGTCCCTCGTCGAGGACGATGATCCGGTCGGCGTCCCTGATCGTCGACACGCGCTGGGCGACGATCACGACGGTCGCCCCCGCGGTCTCACGGCCGAGCGCGGCCCGCAGGGCGGCGTCGGTCGCGTAGTCCAGGGCCGAGAAGGAGTCGTCGAAGAGATAGATCTCGGGGCGCTGCACCAGCGTCCGCGCGATCGCGAGCCGCTGGCGCTGACCGCCGGAGACATTCGTGCCGCCCTGCGAGATGGGCGCGTCAAGGCCCTCCTCCAGGCTCTCGACGAAGCCCTTGGCCTGGGCGACCTCCAGGGCCTGCCAGAGGTCCGCGTCCGTCGCGTCGGGGTTTCCGTAGCGGAGGTTGGTGGCGACCGTACCGGCGAAGAGGTACGGCTTCTGCGGCACCAGGCCCACGGTCCTGGCGAGCAGCGCCGGCTCGATCGTGTGCACGGGCACGCCGTCCACCAGGACCTCGCCCTCGGTGCTGTCGATGAGCCGCGGCACCAGGCTGAGCAGCGTCGACTTGCCGCTGCCGGTCGACCCGATCACGGCGGTCGTCTCGCCGGGCCGCGCGATGAGGTCGACCGCCTTGATGACGGGCTCCTCGGCGCCGGGGTAGCGGAAGCCCGCGTCGCGGATCTCCAGGTGGCCGTGGCGGCGCAGCTCGGTCACGGGGGAGGCCGGGGGCACCACGCTGCTCTCGGTGTCCAGGACCTCCTCGATGCGCTCGGCGCAGACCTCGGCGCGCGGCACCATCATGAACATGAAGGTGGCCATCATCACGGACATCACGATCTGCATCAGATACGCGAGGAACGCGGTGAGCGCCCCGATCTGCATGCCGCCGCTGTCGATGCGGTGCGCGCCGAACCACACCACGGCGATCGACGAGATGTTCACGACGGTCATGACGATCGGGAACATCAGCGCGAGCAGCTTGCCGGTGCCCAGCGACACCTCGGTCAGCTCGGCGTTGGCCCGCCGGAAGCGGTCCTTCTCGTACTCGTCGCGGACGAAGGCGCGGATGACGCGGTTGCCGGTGATCTGCTCGCGCAGCACGCGGTTCACGGTGTCCAGGCGCACCTGCATGGTGCGAAAGAGCGGCCGAAGACGCCGCACGATCAGGCTCACGCAGATCGCCAGGACGGGCACGACCGCGATCAGGACGCTCGAGAGCGGTACGTCGAGGCCGAGGGCCATGATGATGCCGCCGACGCACATGATCGGCGCCGACACCATCAGCGTGAACGTCATCAGGACCAGCATCTGCACCTGCTGGACGTCGTTCGTGGTCCGGGTGATCAGGGACGGCGCGCCGAACTGCCCCAGCTCACGGGCGGAGAACGACTGCACGCGGTCGAAGACGGCGGCCCGGATGTCGCGGCCGAGCGCGGACGCGGTGCGGGCGCCGTAGTAGACGGCCCCCACGTTGCAGACCATCTGGGCGACGGTGACGGCGATCATGACGCCGCCGAACGAGAGGATGTAGCCCGTGTCGCCCTTCACGACACCCTCGTCGATGATGTCGGCGTTGAGCGTGGGCAGGTAGAGCGAGGCGCAGGTCTGCAGGAACTGCAGCAGCACCAGCAAGGCGATGGGTTTCTTGTACGGAGCCAGATGGGCCCGCAGGAGTCGTATGAGCACGGGGTCTCTCGTGAGGCGTGGGCGGGGTGGTGGCCGGGTCGAACCCATACTCCGATACCGCACCCGGGCGTGTGCAACCAATTAAGCCATGACTCGATAAAAGAATTGCCCGAGTCAATAACTGGGTGCGCGCCCCGGCTCTAGAAGCCGCTCACCTCGAACGCCCCGGGATGCGCCTGCTCCCGCACGGTCCGGTACTGCTGCCGCACCGCCTGCCCCACGGCCTGCTCCTCACCCGGCTCGAAGACCTGCGCGGACGCCCCCTGCCAGTACGGCAGTTGACCGTTCAGCGCCCAGGCCGCCTGCCGCGCCGCACCGATCGCCGCGTAGTCCGCGGGCTGCGGCACCACGACCTGCGTACCGAACAGCATCGGCGCCGCCGCCTGCACGGCGGGCAGCTCCGCCGCCGCCCCGAGCAGGAAGACCCTGCGTACCTCCACACCACGGCCCCGCAGCACGTCGAGCGCGTCGCCGAGCCCGCAGAGCATGCCCTCGAAGGCCGCCCGCGCCAGATGCTCGGGCCGCATCGACTCGCGCCGAAGCCCGGTCAGGGTGCCCGCCGCGTGCGGCAGATTGGGCGTCTTCTCGCCCTCCAGATACGGCAGGAGTACGAGCCCGTGCGCACCCGGCGTCGACTTCATGGCCAGATCGGAGAGCGCGTCGAGGTCGGACACCCCGAGCATCTCGGCGGCGCCGCGCAACACGCGCACCGCGTTGAGCGTGTGCACCACCGGCAGATGCATCCCGGTGGCGTCCGCGAGCGAGGTGATCGTCCCGCTCGGGTCGACGAGCGCCTCGTGGTGCACGGCCATCACGGAGCCCGAAGCCCCCAACGAGACGACCGCGTCGCCCTGCTGGACCCCGAGCCCGAACGCCGCCGCCATCGTCTCGCCGGTCCCCGCGGAGATCAGCAGCCCCTCGGGCGTCGTCCCCGCGGCCTCGGCGGGGCCGATGACCTCGGGCAGCATCGCCTGGTGCCCGAGCGCGAGATCGACGAGATCGGGGCGGTACGAACCCGTCGCCGCCGACCAGTAACCGGTGCCGGAGGCGCCGCCGCGGTCCGTCGTGCGCCGCGCGGGACGGCCCAGGAGCTGCCACACCAGCCAGTCGTGGGCCTGCATGAGGGAGGCGACGCGCTGCGCCGCATCCGGCTCGCTCTTCGCCAGCCAGCGCAGCTTCGTCACGGGGTGCGCGGCCTGCGGGACGCAGCCCACGGCCTGCGCCCAGGCCTCGCGGCTGCCGAGCCCGTCGATCAGGTCGGCGGCGGCGACCTGCGCCCGCCGGTCGTTGCCGACGAGCGCGGGCCGCACGGTGTTGCCGTGCTGGTCCAGGGCGACGAGCGCGTTCTGCTGCGCGGAGACGCCGATGGCCTGCACGCCTTCGAGCAGCCCGCCGCCTGCCGCCTCGCCGAGCGAGAGCAGCCAGGCCTGCGGATCCACGTCCGACGGACGGCCGCCTCCATCGGGGCCCTCCGTCGGATGCGGGGCATAGCCCTGCTTCAGTACGGCGCCCGTGTCCGCGTCACAGACCACGATGCGCGTGAAATCGGGCGAACTGTCCAACCCTGCGACTATCCCCATGCCGGGAATTCTGCCGCACCGCGCGACGTATCCCGTACCTCAGCTCCCAGGAGCGTCCCGGGCTACGTATTACTGGTGCCCCAGTCGTCCTCTCCGCTGCCCTGCCCGCGCACGCGCAGCGACCGCACCCGGTCGGTCACCGACTCGGGGACCCGGTCCCCGACCTTCTCGGACACCGAGTGGAAGGCTTTGCCCGCCACGTCGCGTCCCTGCTGTGTCGCGGACTCCACGGTGTTGCGCACGGCCGGGTTCTGCGCGAACTCACGGGCGGACTTCTTGAGCTTCTCGTAGCGCTCGCGTCCGGCCCGGGTACCGAGCACGTACCCCAGGGCCAGTCCCGCCACGAATGTGAGCCGGTAGCGCATGTCTGCCACCCTTCCCTTGCGTCGGCGTCGAGCGTCTGTCGCTCGTCTGCTGCTCTGCGTCGGCGGTGAGGGGATACCGATTGGCGGAGCACCCCCCTGCTTGCGCTAATGTATGTGTCGCAGCGACCGCCCGCCGCCTGGAGAGTTCCCAGCTAGGTGCGTTCGATGCAACGAGACGATCCCCTGTAGCTCAATTGGCAGAGCAGCCGGCTGTTAACCGGCAGGTTACTGGTTCGAGTCCAGTCGGGGGAGCTCGGTCTCCTGTAGCTCAATTGGCAGAGCAGCCGGCTGTTAACCGGCAGGTTACTGGTTCGAGTCCAGTCGGGAGAGCTGTGAGAAGGACCCTTGAGATTGCCCTCAAGGGTCCTTTTTCGTGCCCGGTGGAACCATGCGGGCAGCACTGCGGTCCTCATGGTCGAGCGATGCCGACCATCCGAAGCAGGAGATCGTATGAGCGGCTATGCTGCGGCAGACGGCGCGCACAAATGTGCGCGACGCGCCGTTAGGGGCGGTAGCTCAGCCGGTTAGAGCAGCGGACTCATAATCCGTCGGCCGTGGGTTCGAGTCCCACCCGCCCCACCGAAGCGCTGGGGCGCAGGAACGATTCCACCTGCGTCAACAGCGCAAACCTCGTCGCCCTCCTCTTTGTGGCGACATGCGAGCTTCAGCCCCGCGATCCGGGGCAGCAGGGCCTCATGAAGATATTGATCGTCCTCGTGGTCGTCGGCCTAGCCGCAGCTTGGTACATGCAGTCACGGAAGCGCCGTTGAACGCGCGCGCCGGAGGCACGGAAGCGGCGCCCGTCGTCGTGCATCCGCCGTCCGGCACCGGTGGCCGCAGAGTGACGGTCCGCGGGCAGATCCTCGGTCTCGCGCACGCCGACGCCGACGTGGTCGAGTTCCTGCGCCAGGCCGGGCTTCCGGACGCCGACGGGCTCCTGGACGATCCGGAGTGGGTCAAGTGGCGCGGCGGGCAGGCCCACGAGTACGAGGCGGCCTGAGGCCTCTCTAGAGAGGGGCCTGCCACGTGGTGGTCGTGCCCGCCCCGACGCCATCCGTCGTGCCGTCGTCGTACACCGTCAGCCGCACGCCCTTCCGGCCGTCCGGCAGCGTCGCCCGCGCGTCCACCGCCACCTCGATGCGGGTGACGTCGGGACGCCGTGACGCGGTGGCCAGGGCGCGGCGCAGGGCGGCCAGGAGGTGGCCCGCCGCCGGGTCCGTGATGCGGGTGTCGACGGCGCCGGTGAAGTGCACGGAGGGCTGCACGCCGACCACGGCGGCCGCGCCCGCCGTCTCGCGGAGCACCTTGCCCCGGAACGTGGTCGGGGCGTCCGCGGGCGGCTGCTGGAGCGCGAAGATCGCCGTACGGACTTCCTGGATGGTCGACTCCAGCTCGTCCACGGCCTGGTCCAGGGTGGATTCGACCTGCGGCGAGCGGTCCCTGCGCCGGGTCGACTCCAGCATCATGCCGGTGGCGAAGAGCCGCTGGACGACGAGGTCGTGCAGATCGCGGGCGATGCGGTCGCGGTCCTCGAACACCGCGAGGCGCTGCCGGCTCTGCTGGGCGTCCGCGAGGACCAGGGCGAGCGCGGCCTGCGAGGCGAACTGGGTGGCGAGCAGCCGCTCCACGGACGTGTAGGCGCGCTCACCTCTGCGGCGGGGCAGCGCGAGCGTCCCGATGAGCCGCCCGCCCGCCTGGAGCGGCAGCATCAGGCTCGGCCCGAAGTTGGACCGCACGTGGGTGGTCATCCGGGGATCGCTCGCCGAGTCCTCGATGAACACCGGCTCACCCCCGAGCAGTTGCGTGAGCACCGCGCTGCCGGGCTCGATGGTGGTGCCGATGAGTTCGTTCTGGAGGCCGTGGGGGTGGGCCGGGTCCTGGCTGGGCGGCTCGGCGGCGTCCTGTGCCGTCGCCGCCGCGACGATCCGCATGCCGCCCTGGCCGGTGGGCTGCAGGATCACTCCCGCCGAGGCGTTGGCGAGGATGCGGGCCTGCTCGGCGACCGTCATCAGCGCGTCCGCAGCCGGTTCGCCGGTGAGCAGGGCCGTGGTGACCGCTGCCGCCCCGTCGATCCACCGCTCGCGCTGCCTGGCCGCCTCGTACAGACGGGCGTTGCCGATCGCGATGCCCGCCTGGCTCGCGAGCACCCGGAGCAGTTGCAGGTCCTCGTCGGTGAAGCGGCCCTCGCGCTTCTCGGTGAGGTAGAGATTGCCGAACGCCTCGTCGTGCACGTGCACCGGAACGCCCAGGAAGCTGTGCATCTCCGGGTGCCCCGGCGGGACGCCGCACGAGCGCGGGTCCGCCGTCAGGTCGTCCAGGAGGAGGGGCTTCGGCTCGCGGATCAGGGTGCCCAGGAGCCCCGAGTGGCCGTCGGGCAGTGCGCCGATGCGATCCCGCTCGGCCTGCGTCAGGCCCACCGTGAACAGGTCGGTCAGCTTGCCGTGCCCGGGGTCGATGACACCGAGCGCGCCATAGCGGGCGCCGGTCAGCTCGGCCGCGCTCTCCACGATGTGCTGGAGCGTGGCGTGCAGTTCGAGGTCCGTGCCGACGCCGAGCACCGCGTCCAGGAGGGGGACGAGGGGCAGGGGCAGGTCGTCGCCGTTCACCGCGCGGCGCCCGCCTCGGTCCCGGCGGCGCCGCCGCCCCGCGCCTTCTTGACCAGGCTCAGCAACGAGACCACCATCCACGCACCCTCCAGAAGCAGAAAACCCCACTGCCGTTCGTAGAGAGCATCGCCCGCCGTGAGCCCCGAACCGACGAAGTTCAGCCAGAGATAGGCCCAGGTTCCCGTGCCGAGCCTGCCCGCCTGGGCGAGGATGAAGGCGAGCAGGATCAGCGCGGAGCCGATCAGCTGCACGGTCATCGACATACGGGCACACTTCCGCGGGGTGGGGCCGGGATCAGTGGGGGAGGGCCGGGGGCAGCGGGGGAGCGTGCCGGGATCAGCCGGACAGCGGGTCGAGCACCAGGGGCTGGATCTTGCCCTCCAGCATCGCCCCGAGCCCGAGGATGGCGCACACGTCGGGCCGCTCGGCGATCGCCACCGGCATCCCCGTCGCGTCCCGCAGCATCTGGTCGAGCCCCGGAAGCAGCGCGCTGCCGCCGACCATCATGATCCCGCGATCGGCCAGGTCGGCCACCAGGTCCGGCGGGCAGTCCCGCAGGACCTTGCCGATGCCGTCGAGCACGGCGGTGAGTGGAGTGTGGATCGCGTCGCGGACGGCGGCGGTGTCGACGTGCACCGAGCGGGCGAGCCCGGTGGCGACGTCGCGGCCGTGGATCTCGGTCGACTCGGGGCCGTGCGGCGTCAGGCCGTTGCCGCGCAGGGCCAGCTGAAGGGGGCGTACCGACTGACTGGGCAGCATCAGCTCGTGGTGGTGGCGCAGGTGCTGGACGATCGCGTGGTCGATGGCCTCGCCGCCGACCGGGATCCGCTGGGCGGTGACGATCGACCCGAGGGACAACACCGCGACCTGTGTGGTCGCCGCCCCGCACACCAGGATCATGGTCGCTTCCGGCCGCTCCACGGGAAGCCCGCAGCCGACCGCGGCCGCGATCAGCGTGTCCACCAGCTCGACCCTGCGCGCCCCGAGGCCGACCATCGTCTCGACGGCGGCGCGCTGGGCGAGCGGATCCGCGTCGTGCGGCGTGCAGGCGGCGGCGCGCAGGCGCGGCTTGCGGCGCAGGGTGCGGCGGAGCTTCTCGCCCAGGAGGTGGCGCAGCATGCGCTGGGCCATCTCGATGTCGACGACGGTGCCGCCGGAGACCGGCCGTACGACCCGGATGTATCCCGGCGTACGTCCCGTCATCTGCTCGGCGAACTGGCCGACCGCGATGAGCGCGCCCGTCCGTGTGTTCACGGCGGCGGCGCTGGGTTCGTCGACGACGAGGCCCGCACCTTTCACGAACACCCGGGTCCTCGCGGCCCCCAGGTCGACGGCGATGTGGCAGCGGCGCAACTGCTCCAGACTGACGGTCATGGCAGATCCTCCCGAGAGCGCAGACCGTACGGACCGTCGGACGACGGTCCTGTCTCGCATCGTGCGGTGGCCGCGGACGGCGCGCGCGCTGGGCTGAGCCGGGCGGGGTGCCGCCGCACGGGTGGTCTTGATCGCGTCGCGGACGGCGCAGTTAGCATCCCGTGTGACGCATACGCCCCCGGAAGAAGACGAAGCCGACGGCCCCCGGATATCCGAAGCCGCCATCGACCCCCCGCTGCCCCCGCTACCAGTGGAGCCCCAGCAGCCCGTCACGAAAAGGCGGATACTCGCCGATCTGACGCCTTTGCGTACGTCGGTGGACTACCGGCGCCTCTGGGTCGGCAACACGATCTCCTGGACCGGCCAGGCGATGACCGCCCTCGCGGTCTCCCTCCAGGTCTACGACATCACGCACTCCAGCTTCTCGGTCGGCCTCGTCGGGCTCTTCTCGCTGGTTCCGCTGATCGTCTTCGGTCTGTACGGGGGCGCGATCGCGGACACGGTGGACCGGCGGAAGCTGGGCCTCTACTCCGCGCTCGGCTCGTGCGCGCTCTCGCTCACGCTGGCGGCGGTGGCGTTCGCGGGCTACCACCACGTGTGGTTCCTGTACTCCGTGGTCGCGCTGCAGGCGGTCTGCGGGGCGCTGAACGCACCGGCGCGCTCCTCGATGATCCCGCGGCTCCTGCCGCCGGAGCAGTTGCCCGCGGCCAACGCGCTGTCGTCGATCACGACCACCGGGGGCATGATGCTCGGCCCCATGCTGGGCGGGCTCGTCGTCGGCCTGTGGGGCTATCAGGCGGCGTACACGGTGGACGCGCTGGCCTTCAGCGCGGCGCTGTACGCGATGTGGCGGCTGCCGGCGATGCGGCCCGCGGGAGCGGAAGAGGGAGTGGAAGGGGGAGCGGAGGAGGGCGTGCGCAGGAAGCGGGCCTCGGTCCTGGACGGGCTGCGGTTCCTGGCCACGCGGCCCAACCTGCGGATGACCTTCTTCACCGACATGTGCGCGATGGTGCTCGCGCATCCCAGGGCGCTGTTCCCCGCGGTGGCGGTGGTGTGGTTCGGGGGCGACGCGAAGGCGGTGGGCCTGCTGGTGGCGGCTCCCGCGGTGGGGGCGCTGCTGGGCAGCGTGTTCTCCGGCTGGCTGGGGCGGATCCGGCGGCACGGGCTCGCGATCCTGCTCGCGGTGGCCGGGTGGGGCACGGCGATCGCCGTCTTCGGTCTGACGCGGAATCTGTGGCTGGGGCTTTTCTTCCTCGCGGTGGCGGGCTGTGCGGACACCATCTCGATGGTGTTCCGGAGCACGATGCTTCAGGCGGCCGTGCCGGACGAGATGCGGGGGCGGTTGCAGGGGGTCTTCATCGTGGTGGTGGCGGGCGGGCCACGCCTCGGGGACTTCGTCGCGGGGTCGGTGGGGGATGTGGCGTCGCCCGGGGTGGCGATCGTGGGGGGTGGGGTCGCGTGTGTCGTGGCCGTGGGGCTGTTGGCTCTCAAGTGGCGGCGGTTTGCTCGGTATGACGCGAGGGTGCCGATGGCGTGAGGGGGGGTGGTGCCGGGCCGGGGGTTTGAGGTGGGCGGCTTGGCGCGGCGCGGCGCGGCTTGGTGTGCGGGTCGGGCGGGTCGTCTGTGGGGCGGGGCCGCGCCGGTATGTCCGTCCTCGCTATCGTCCGGTGGCCGCGGGGCTGCTTCGGCTCCGGAGTGCCGGAAACCGTGCTCCGGGCAGACATACCGGCACGTCCCCTCAGGTGCGTTCCCGGCTGCGGGTGTGCGGTGCTGGTCCGTTTTGGGGGCGGTGCGGCACGCTCCCTCGGGTGCGTTTCCGGCTGTGGGTGTGTGGTGCTGGTCCGTCTTGGGGCGGTGCGGCACGCTCTCTCGTGAGCGCTGCCGACTGCGGGTGGGGCGTGACACCCCCCCGCCGCCCGGGCGGCCCTGGCGGGAAGGTGCCCTGGCGGCTTTCCGCCAGGGTTCGTCAACGTCCTGGTAACACAAGCCCCCCGAGACTCTTCGCAGCACCCGGGAAACACCCCCGCCCGGGTCCGACGAAGAGAGGGCACCCATGACCCGATCACCCGCGTGGCGAAGAGCGAGGCTGCTGCCGGCCGTCGGCCTCGCGTTCGTGCTGCTACCGGCAGGGCAGAGCGCGACCGCCGCCCCCGTGGACGCGCCGCAGGGGCGGGCCACCCCCGCCGCTCGCGCCGCCCACACGGTCACCCTGGTGACCGGCGACAAGGTCACCGTCACGGAACTCGGCGGCGGCAAGAAGACGGTCACCGTCGACCGGCCCGTGGGGGCCACCGGAGCCGTCCGGAGCGAGATCGCCGGTGACCGCATCACCGTCGTACCGGACGAGGCGCGGCCCTATCTGAGCGCGGGCACCCTCGACGAGCGGCTCTTCGACGTGTCGGAGCTGATACGTCAGGGGCTCGGGGAAGAGGGGCGTGAGCTGCCGCTCATCGTCACGTACGAGAAGGGTGCGCGGCGGGGCGCGGGGGCGGCGGCTCCCCGTGGTTCCGACACGGTGCGCGCGCTGCCGAGTGTGGGTGGTGTGGCGGTCAAGGCGGTTGAGCCGGGCACGTTCTGGCGGGATGTCACGGGCGCTGCCAAGAGGGGTTCCGGTGGGGGTCTTGCCGATGGCATCGGCAAGGTCTGGCTCGACGGTCGTGTCGAGGCCGACATGGCGCAGAGCAACGAGCAGATCGGCACCCCCGAGGCCTGGGAGGCCGGGCTCACCGGCAAGGGCGTGAAGGTCGCCGTCCTCGACACGGGTGTCGACGCGTCGCACCCCGGTCTCAAGGACCGGGTGGACGCCACCAAGAGCTTCATCCCGGGCGAGGAAGTCGCCGACCGCAACGGTCACGGCACCCATGTGACCTCGACCGTCGGCGGCAGCGGCGCCGAGTCCGAGGGCGACAAGGAGAAGGGTGTGGCGCCGGGCGCCGCTCTCTCCGTCGGCAAGGTGCTCAGCGACGAGGGCTCCGGCAGCGAGTCGCAGATCATCGCCGGAATGGAGTGGGCGGCCAAGGACGTCGGCGCCAAGGTCGTCTCGATGAGCCTCGGTTCGCAGGAGGCGAGCGACGGCACCGATCCGATGGCCGCCGCCGTCAACACCCTCTCCAAGGACACCGGCGCCCTCTTCGTCATCGCCGCGGGCAACACCGGCGCCCCCTCGTCGATCGGCTCGCCCGGCGCCGCCGACTCCGCGCTGACCATCGGTGCGGTCGACTCCGACGACAAGGCCGCGTACTTCACCAGCCAGGGGCCGCGGTACGGGGACAACGCCCTCAAGCCCGACCTGTCCGCGCCGGGCGTCGACATCCTCGCCGCCCGCTCGCAACTCATCGGCGGTGAGGGCTACTACACCGAGATGAGCGGTACGTCGATGGCGACCCCGCACGTCGCGGGCGTGGCCGCCCTGCTCGCCGAGAAGCACCCGGACTGGAGCGGCGCACGTCTCAAGGACGCGCTGATGTCGTCCTCCGCACAACTGGACTCGTCCGTTTATGAGTTGGGTGCTGGGCGGGTCAGTGTTCCGGGCGCGATCGACGCACAGGTCACCGCGAGCGGTAGTGCCGATCTTGGCTACTACTCCTGGCCCTACGGGGAGAACAAGCCCGTCACGAAGGCTATTACTTACACCAACTCCGGTGACCAGCCTGTTGAGTTGGTGCTCGCCGTCGAGGGCGCCGCGGAGGGGGTGGCGGTCCTCGCCGACAAGACGCTGACGGTTCCCGCGCACGGCACCGCTTCGACCACGGTGACCGGTGACGGTGCGAAGGCGCCCGTCGGCAACACCAGTGGCCGCGTCGTCGCGAGCGCCGCCGGGAAGCCGGTCGCGCACACCGCGTTCGGGCTGGTCAAGGAGGAGGAGCGGTACACGCTCACCGTCCGCGTCAAGGACCGTGACGGAGCGGCTGCCGGAGCCGGTCTGGTGCTCCAGCGGCTCGCTGGGCAGGTCGATCCCGTGCAGGCGGAGGTCGGCGACTCCGGCACCCTTGAGCTGCGCCTGAAGCCGGGAACGTACGCCCTCTCCTCGTTCCTCGACGTACGCGGCAGCAAGGGCAAGGACTCCCTCGGCCTCGGCTTCCTCGCCGCGCCCGAGGTCGTCCTCGACCGGGACCGTGAAGTCACCCTGGACGGACGCACGTTGTATGAGGTCGGGGTGGACGTCGGTAGGCGGACGGAGACCCGCCAGCTCCTGATGGAGTACGACCGCAAGGCGAACGGCGCCGAACTGATGGGCGCGGTCCAGGTGCCGGTCAAGTACGACAGCATCTTCGCGGCACCCACCGCCAAGGTGGCCGAAGGCAGCTTCGAGTACCGCACCGTCTGGCGCCTGGGCAAGCCGACCCTGGACGTGAAGGGTTTGAGCCAGGTGGTCGCCCAGCCCGGCGGCACGGTGACCGACGGCCGCCGCAAGCTGCGGATCGTGGATGTGGGCGGCGGTACGGCAGCCGAGTACGCGGGCAAGGACGTCAAGGGCAAGGCCGTCATCGTGCGGCGGTCCGCCGACTCCGGTGCGACGCCCGCCGAGATCGGCCAGGCCGCCCAAGACGCGGGCGTGAAGGCCCTGTTCGTGACGGACGACGCACCGGGCAAGCTCAACGCCTGGTTCGGTACGGACGACAACGCGGACCGGCCGCTGCCGATCGGCACGGTCAACGCGGCGGACGGCGCGCGGCTGATCGCGGCGGCGAAGGCGGGGAAGCGGGTGGAGACCACCGCGACGTCCCGCACGCCGTACGTCTACGACGTGTCCGAGGGCCACAAGGGAGCGGTGCCCCGCGATCTGACGTACGAGCCGTCGAAGCGTGAACTCGCCGTCCTGGACACGAAGTTCCACGCGGTGAAGCCGGTGGCGGGCGGCGAGTTCCGCTACTCGCTCACGGACACCTTCGCCGTCGGGATCGGCTTCCAGGAGAAGATCGACTACCCGGTCGAGCGGACGGACTACGCGTCCACGGGCGCCGGGCAGCTGTGGCACGAGTCGGTGTCGGTGGGACCCGGCGCCCTGGAGGAACGCAGCGGCCTGGTCGGCTACCGGGGCGGCAAGCGCGGCGAGCTGAACTGGTTCAAGCCCGTGTGGCACCCGTGGCTGGGCACGGGCCTTGGCTGGGGGCAGCAGCGGTCGGGCAACTCGCTGCAGTTCAACGTCCCCGGGTGGGGCGACTCCGGTCCTGATCACACCGGGTTCGGCGACGTGTGGAACGACGACTCGATGACGCAGACGAGCGAGGTGTACGCGGACGGGGAGCTGGTCGACCGGCGCAAGAGCTCGGGGGTCTACGTCTGGGACGCGGATCCCGCCGAGCGGACGTACAAGGTCGTGACGGACACGACGCTGGACGCGGGGCGGTGGCGGCTCGCGACGAAGGGCCACTCGGAGTGGACCTTCAAGTCGAAGGAGACCCCGGCCGACCGGGAGACGTTCCTTCCCCTGCTGAACCTCGGGTTCGACGTGGACACGGACCTCGCGGGGGACGTGCGGGGCGGACGGACCGTGGACGTCGGGATCTTCTCCGAGTACGTGAAGGGGGCGCCGGACGTCGGGGCCATCGGCGGGGGTGAGCTGGAGGTGTCGTACGACGACGGGAAGAGCTGGCGGAGCGTCGGCCTGGACCGGGACGGCGGCAAGGCCGCCTGGAGCGGGAAGTTGAAGGTTCCCGGCTCTGCGGAGTTCATCTCGCTGCGGGCTTCGGCGAAGGATGACCGGGGCGGTTCCGTCACGCAGGAGATCCTGCGGGCGGTGGGGGTGCGGTAGCCCTGACGCGGCGACGCCGCCTCCCCTGGGACGGGGGAGGCGGCGTCGCTGTGAGTACCTCTGGGTGACGTCAGACCAGCCAGCCGAGGAAGTGGGCGATACCGGCGACGACGTCAGTGATGATGTTCATGGTGGTGCTTCTCCTTGTGGGACTTGCTCAGGATGTGCAACTTCCGGCCCTCGTATGGGACATGGACCGGGAACGCGGCAACTACGGTCTGCAGCCCGTTGCTTGCGTTCCGTAATCATCGTCAATCACATGCGTCACATGCAATCCCTGGCGTGACGATCACCTGTTCCAGGGAACAACTGCTCCCCTGTTCGTATCAGCCCGCCCGGGAGAACGAGCGGTGCGCCTCGACGAAGTGACGCTCGCCCTTCGACGCCTGACCGGCGGGCGCCGAGACCCACAGGTCGTACATCTTGCCGCCCTCGTCCCAGCTCAGGTCGAAGGTGCGGCGCGGACCGCCGTCACCCGATCCGCCGTTCCAGGTGAACTCCCAGACGGCGGCGGGGTGGCCGTTGTGCGTGGTCTCGCGGACCGAGCCATCGCGGTAGCCGGGGTAGTCCGACGGGCCGTCCTTGTGTGCCTGGCGCATCACCGCGAGCGGCCCTTCCGGGTCCAGGGGCTGGGGGTGGACGCCGATGCGGAACGCGTCGTCCGCCGAGTTGTAGAAGACGCGGGGCGGTTTTGACGAGCGGGCGAAGCCGGTGGGCGCCACCATCGTGAAGCCGGTCGGGTCGGAGACCGTGCGGTAGCCCGTGGGGGCCGGGTCGTCGGCGGATTCGTCCGGGTCGTCGGGGGCGCCCGTGCCGGCGGGGGTGGCGTTGCCGGGGCCCTCGGGTGACGGCTTGGGGGCGGCGGGGCCCTTCTTGCCGGTCTTCTTGGGGTTCTTCGGCTTGTCGGCGCTCTTGGACGGCTTCTTGCTCGGCTCCTTGGTCTCCTGCTTCTCGCGCACCTCGTTCGCGGCGCCGCCGCTGCCCGACGCCCGCGACCCCGTGTCGGAGTCGCCGCGCGTCATGAGCCAGGTGCCGGTGCCGCCCGCCGCGAGGGCGGCCACCAGGGCGCCGGCCAGGAGCGCCGTACGGATACGGGGGCGTGCGGGCGGTGCGGGGGCGGCGCCGAGCACGATCGCGTCGTCGGCGGGCGGCGGTGTCGCGGGCTCGGGGGCCGCGAACCGGGGGGTCACCGGTGTGCGCGGGACGGTGGGCAGGCGCTCCTCCACCAGGAAGCCGCGCAGGGCCTGTTCGGCCTCGTCGGCGCCGAGCCGCCGCTCGGGGTCCCGCTCGAGGAGGCCGCGCAGGACGGGGGTCAGCGGGCCCGCCGATTCCGGGATCGTGATCTCGTCCATCACGACGGCGTGCAGCACGCCGGCCACCGAGTCGCGACGGAACGGCGACTCGCCCTCGACGGCGGCACAGAGCAGCACCCCGAGCGACCAGAGATCGGACTCCGGGCCCGTGCGCTTGCCCGCCATGCGCTCCGGGGCGGTGTACTCGGGGGAGCCGACGAAGGCGCCCGTCTCCGTGAGCGTCGTCTGCCCCGCGACCTGCGCGATCCCGAAGTCGGAGAGCACCACGCGCTCCGTCCCCGCCTCCAGGAGCACGTTCGCGGGCTTGAGGTCACGGTGCAGCACCCCGGCGGTGTGCGCGGCGCGCAGCGCGGCGATCAGGGCGAGGCCGACGCGGGCCGCCTCGGCGGGCGGGACCGGGCCCTCCAGGGCCATCCGGTCGGCGAGCGAGCGGCCGTCGATCAGCTCCATCACGAGCCAGGGCTGCTCGGCGTGCTGGACGACGTCGTGCAGGACCAGGATGCCGGGGTGCTTCACCTGCGCGACCGAGCGCGCCTCGCGCAGCGTGCGTTCGCGCCGCCCGGCCGCGTCGGCGGCCGACTGCCCCGCGTCGACGTGCAGCTCCTTCACCGCGACGGCGCGGCCCAGCAGATCGTCCTCCGCCCGCCAGACCGTGCCCATGCCGCCGCGCCCGAGCGGTGTCGTGATGCGGTAGCGCCCCGCTATGAGATCCCCGTGACTTGCCATGGCCGCATCATACGAACTCACGTTGCATAAGGCGTAGTTGGGCCGTTTGGTGACCGTGGTGCGCGAGTGGCGTGCCCGAGCCGTGAAGGGAAGTGAACGGCGCACATGCTGGCGGCAGATGCCTCCGCGCGCCGGATACGTGGAGTGCCTGATCCGCTACTTTAGGTGACTTCAGTGGATCGCGTCGGGAGTGGTCCGCACGGTGGAGGGGACATCAGCATGATGCGAAACGTGATGCGCAAGGTGATGCGGCGGCGCATGACCGTGACCGTGGGGGCGCTCGTGGCCGCCATGACCCTGACGGTCGCGGTGTCGGGCTCGGCGTACGCGGCGCAGGGCACGCTGATCGTCAACGGCGCGCAGTACGACGACCCGAGCGGCTGCTTCGGCATCGACCGGTTCCCGTCCTCGGTGACCAACGACACCGACGCGATCGCGGAGGTGCACTCGGGCCCCGCCTGCAGCGGCCAGGTCGAGTGGCTGGTCTACCCGGGCGAGACGTACCACACGGAGACGGCCCAGAGCGTCTTCATCCTCTGAGCCGCTCCCTCCCTGCCAGGAGGCGGGCGCCGCGCACGTCATGGATCTTCATCGCGGTTTTACGCGACGGCCGATAGGGAGAGCCCATGCCGACTTCCCAGCTCCCGCCCGCCTCCGGCCCCGAGGGCCCGATCCGCACCGTCGCCCCCGCCCCGGTGACACCCCCCAAGGCGGTGCTCTTCGACTTCTCCGGGACGCTGTTCCAGATCCAGCCGTACGAGGACCGCATCCGCGCCGCGCTGCCCGGAGCGGTGGACGAGCACGAGATGGACGCCATCCTCATCTCCCTGGAGGCCGGCCTCTCGGACCCGGCCGTGATCGCGGCCCAGCGCGCACGCGACGTCTCGTCCAAGGCCCACCGCCACGCGTTCACCACGTGGTACGCGTCGGCTCCGGCGCTCGCCCCCTTCGCCGACGCCCTGTACGAGCAACTCCGATCCCCCGAACACTGGTTGCCGTACGCGGACACCGAGCGCACGCTGGCCGCGCTCGACGCGCGCGGCATCGCGCTCGGGGTGGTCAGCGACGTCGGCTGGGACCTGCGCCCGACGTTCGCCCGGCACGGCCTCGACCGCTGGTTCGGCAGCTGGGTCCACTCGTACGAACACGACACGGAGAAACCCGACCCACGGCTCTTCGCCCACGCGTGCGCGGAACTCGGCGTGGCCCCCGCCGACACCTTGATGGTCGGCGACCACCCCGCCAAGGACGGCGGGGCCGCGACCGCGGGGCTGCGGTCCTATGTGCTGCCGGGCGGCGCGTCGCCGGGGGCGGTGCGGGGGCTGCGGGCGGTGCTCCGGCTGGTCGAGGGGCCTCACTGATCGCGGCGCTGGACCGCCGTCACCGTGATGGCCGCCGCCGCAAGGGCCCACGCCGCATAGACCGTCCAGGCACCGGTGGCCGTCCACGGGAAGAGGTCCGGGGGGCCGCCCGGCTGGGCGAGGCGGTCCCAGGCGTTGAGGGGAAGGGCGTGGGAGAGGACCGCCGTCCAGTGGCGGTCGTCGGTGAGGACGGCGGGGAGCAGGATGAGGACGCCGAAGGCGGCGGCCATGGTGGTCGCCCCGTGCCGCACGAGCGTGCCCAGCGCCATGCCCGCCAGTGCGCAGACCGGGGCGAGGAGCGCCGACGCCACGACCGCGCGCAGTGCGCCCGGGTGGGTGATACCGACGCCCGCGTCGCGGCCGGACAGGATCGCCTGGGTGAGGACGAAGGAGCCCGCGCTGACCGCCGCGCCGAACGCCGTCGTCACAGCGGCGATCACCGTCACCTTGGCGGCCATCACCGAGCGGCGGTCCGGGACCGCCGCGAACGTCGTACGGATCAGGCCCGTGGCGTAC
Organism: Streptomyces sp. NPDC057302; assembly: GCF_042667685.1. Classification (NCBI taxonomy): domain Bacteria; kingdom Bacillati; phylum Actinomycetota; class Actinomycetes; order Kitasatosporales; family Streptomycetaceae; genus Streptomyces; species Streptomyces sp. NPDC057302. The sequence goes on from NZ_JBHUZJ010000024.1 coordinate 83,703, forward strand.
TCGCCGACGACCGGCAGCGCGCCGACGGCCCCGAGGACGAGCATGTGGACCAGGGCGCCGTTCGAGGTGAAGGCGTGCAGGATCGGGATGCCGTCCCCGATGAAGTCCGCCCGGTCGGAGCCGTTGCGCTGCGACCAGTAGCGGTAGGTGTCGTAGGCGGTGCCTCCGTTGAACGCGAGGACCGTGAGCGCGCCGAGCACGAAGACCCAGGCCGTGGAGCGCAGCGACCAGAGTTTGATCCACTCGGCGGCGACCAGGTCGCGGAAGCGGGCGCGGGGCCCCGTGGCCGCCGCGAGGGGGAGTGTCGTCAGCGAGGTCATCGGAGTTCTCCTGCCAGGTATTCGACGCTGTCGGCGGTCAGTTCCATGAACGCCTCCTCCAGGGAGGCGGTGCGGGACGTCAGCTCGTGCAGCAAGACCCTTTGGTCCAGCGCGAGTTCGCCGATGCGGGCGGCGGGCAGGCCGGTGACGGTGAGCGTGTCGCCGTCGCCCTCCACCGAAGCTCCTTCGGCGTCGAGCGCGACCGTCAGCCTCGGGGCGTCCGGCGTCCGTACGGTCACGCTCTGCCGGGTGCCCCGCGCCGCGAAGTCCGTCAGGCTCTCCGCCGCGATCAGCTCGCCGCGGCCGATGACGACGAGCTGATCGACCGTGTTCTCCATCTCCGACATGAGGTGGCTCGACACGAAGACCGTGCGGCCATCGGCGGCCAGGCGGCGGAAGAGCCCGCGTACCCACTTCACGCCTTCCGGGTCGAGGCCGTTGAGCGGCTCGTCGAAGAGCAGGACCGGCGGATCGCCGAGCAGCGCCGTGGCGATCCCGAGGCGCTGCCGCATGCCCAGCGAGAAGCCGCCGATGCGCCGCCGTCCTGCGCCCGCGAGCCCCACCTCGCGCAGCACCTCGTCGACCCGGGAGCGCGGGATGCGGTTGGCGCGGGCCAGCGCCGCCAGGTGGGCCACCGCCGTGCGGCCGCCGTGCACGTCGCCCGCGTCGAGCAGCGCGCCCACGTGGCGCAGGCCGCGCGGCCGGTCGCGGAAGGGGCGGCCGTCGATGGTGACCGATCCGCGGGTGGCGTCGTGCAGGCCGAGCAGCAGCCGCAGCGTGGTGCTCTTGCCCGCGCCGTTCGGGCCGAGGAACCCCGTGACGTGTCCGGGGCGCACGGTGAAACTCAGGTCCCTGACGGCGGTCTTGCCGCCGTACCTCTTGGTCAGTTCGTTGACTTCGATCACCCGGACCACGGTGCCGGGGCGCGCACCCCGCTGTCGTCGGGCCCACGACGACATTCGCGCGGGCGGATGTCGACCGTGGGTGTACAGCCACGGTCCGATGACCTTGCGGGCCGGTGTCGTTACGATCGGTACATGCCCGCCACCCCGCGTCTTCCCCTGCTCAAGCGCATACCGCCGGGCGTCTGGACTGCAGTGACGTGGTGCGCGGTGACGGTCCACCCCCTCGTCGAGTACGTCCTGATGCCGCCGGGCCCCGGAGCGTCCTACTCCTATCCGCGGCACGGCATGGACGCCTACGGGCCCCGGCTCCTCCTGCTGCTCGGCGCCGCCCTGGCCCTCGCGGGCTGCGTCGTACTGAGCCGTCGGCCGCTGACCGCCATGGCCCTGCTCGTCGCGGGCACGGGTGCCTCGATGGCGGCGTGGCACCAGACGGAGACGGTGCCCGCGGCCTGCCTGCCGGTCACGGTCGCCCTCGGCTTCATCGCGGCCCGCGACTCCCGGCGGACCTCGCTGATCGCGGGCGCCCTGCCCTTCGGGGCGCTGTCCGCCCTCTGGGCGCTACGGGAGTTGGTCGGCTTCGGGCGGGACGACGGGACCGCGGCGGAGCCGTACGTCGCGCTGATCGGCGTCGTCGCCTGGCTCATCGGCAACTCCGTGCACCAGGCCCGTGTGTACGCGCGGAACCTGCGCTCCCAGGCTGCCGAGCAGGCGTCCGTCCAGGCCGTCACCACCGAACGGCTGCGCATCGCGCGGGAGTTGCACGACATGGTCGCGCACAGTGTCGGCGTCATCGCCCTTCAGGCGGGCGCCGCACGCCGGGTCATCGACACCCAACCCGACGGAGCACGCGAGGCGTTGACGGCCATCGAGGTCACCGGCAGGGAGACGCTGTCCGGCCTGCGCCGGATGCTCGGGGCCTTGCGCGAGACGGAACCGGGAGAGGGCGCGGCGGCCCTGGACCCCGAGCCCGGTCTTGCTTCCGTCGACCGCCTCGCCGAGACGACGACCGCCGCCGGAGTCCGGGTCGACGTGCGGTGGCTCGGCGAACTCCGGCCGTTGCCACCGGAGATCGACGTGTCCGCGTACCGCATCATCCAGGAGGGGCTCACCAATGTCGTACGTCATGCGAGCACCGCGTCGTGCAGCGTGTCCGTCGACTGCCGTGCCGAGGAGCTCACCATCGAGGTGACCGATGGCGGGCGGGGCCGCGGCGACACTCCGGCCACCGGATACGGCCTGCTCGGCATGCGCGAACGCGTGGGGCTGCTGCACGGCCGGTTCTCCGCCGGGCCACGCCCCGAGGGCGGCTTCCGGGTCGCCGCCCGGCTGCCCCTGCCGGCGGTGGTCCGATGAGCGGGCAGAGCCGACCGGCGGCGGCCCCGGCGCCCTTCCGCGTCGTACTCGTCGACGACCAGCCCCTCGTCCGCGCCGCCCTGCGCATGGTCATCACCGAGGCCCCCGACATCGAGGTCGCGGGCGAGGCGAGCACGGGGGCCGAGGCCGTCCGGCTGGCCGAGGAACTCCGGCCCGACGTCGTGGTGATGGACATCCGGATGCCCGGCATGGACGGCATCGAGGCCACCCGTCTGATCACCGAAGGGCCCAGCAGAGGCACGCACGTCATCGTCCTGACCACCTTCGACGAGGACGACTACGTCTACGGCGCGCTGCGCGTCGGCGCGGCCGGCTTCCTGGTCAAGGACATGGCGCTCGACGACATCCTCGCCGCGATCCGCGTGGTCGCCGCGGGGGACGGCCTGATCGCCCCGAGCGTCACCCGCCGGCTCATCAAAGAGTTCGCCGCCCGCCCGCAGTCCAACTCCCCTGCGCGGAAAGAGATCACGGGCATCACCGATCGCGAACGCGAGGTCCTGACCCTGGTCGGTGGCGGGCTCTCCAACACCGAGATCGCCGCCGAGCTCTCCCTCAGCGTCGCCACCGCCAAGACCTATCTGACCCGCCTGCTCGCCAAGCTGGACGCGCGTGACCGCGTCCAGCTGGTGATCATCGCGTACGAGGCCGGTCTTGTGGGGGTGCGCCGCTGAAAACCGCCGGGCTTCGTGCGGGTCCGCTGACCTGGGCAAGGGTCTTGTCGGGAGCACGTCGACAAGTTGTTAGCCTGCGGGGCGGATCATCGAACCCTGGAGGCCTCCGTGTCACCCGACCGCCCCACGATCGCCCTGGTCACCAGCAGGCCTCAGCTGGAGACCGGCCTCGACCGTGATCTCCCCGAGCTGGCACGCTCGCTCGGTGCGGCGGGCGCGGAAGTCGCCACCGTTTCCTGGGACGACCCGCGCGTCGACTGGGAAGGCTTCGACCTCGTCGTCATCCGGTCCGCCTGGGACTACAGCGAGCGCGTCACCGAGTTCGTGGCCTGGGCGGGGCGGGTCGCGCGGCTCACCGTGCTCGCCAATCCGGCGTCCGTGGTGCGGTGGAACACCGACAAGCGGTACCTGGAGGAGCTGGCGGCGGCGGGGATACCGGTCGTGCCGACCGTCTACCTGGCGCCCGGTGAAGCGGTGGAGATCCCGGACGACGGCGAGTTCGTCGTCAAGCCCACGTCCGGTGCGGGCGCGCGCTACGCCGCCCGGTACGAGAAGGGCGCGTACGAAGCCGCCGTACGGCACATCGAGCGGATGCACGGCGAAGGGCTCACCGCGATGGTCCAGCCCTACATGCCGCACATCGACGAGACCGGCGAACGCGCCCTCGTCTACGTAGGCGGGCGTTTCCTGCACGCCATACGGAAGGGCGCGGTGCTCACGCCGGGCACGGCGTACGACGACGAGAAGATGCCGCATCCCGATCTGCGCCCCTGGCAGCCGACCGCCGCCGAACTCGACCTCGCCGAGCGGGCGTTGGCCGCGGTCCCGGGATCGCCCGAGCTGCTGTACGCGCGCGTGGACCTCGTCGACGGCGCGGAGGGCGGGGCGCCCTGCGTCATGGAGCTCGAACTCGTCGAGCCGAACCTCTTTCTCGACCTGCACCGGGCCTCGCTGGCGGCCGTGACCGAGGAGATCCTCACCGCCGCGAGTTAATCGGGTGGACGTGGTGCGTGGGGCCTGATTAGCCTGCCGCCATGTCCAGTCCCGAGTCCGACAGACTCTAGCCACCGGCCGGCACGCCCGGTGGCCCTCTCGCACGTCACCGGATCCATCGCCGAAGCGGTTCACCGCCGCTGTGCGGACTGACATCCCCTCTCTCTTCTTGGCGCGGCAGCTGCGTGGCCCCCTGTCCCAGGGCGGCATCCGTGGCCGGCCGCCGCCTTGTCGATCCATGACGTAGGTGCGGAGTTCCTTCATGCCACTCGCTGTGCCCTTCGCTCTCCCCATGCTCGGACTTGCCGTCTTCGCGCAAGGCACGTCCGAGTTCATGCTCTCGGGTCTCGGCCCCGACATCGCCGCCGAGCTGCACGTGTCCCTGTCCACCGCGGGCGCCCTGACCTCCGCCTTCGCCGTGGGGATGATCGTCGGGGCGCCGGTGATGGCCGTCCTCAGCCGTCGCTGGCCACGCAGGAACGCGCTGCTCGGCTTTCTGATCACCTTTCTGCTCGTCCATGTCGTCGGCGCGCTGACCAGCAGCTTCGCCGTGCTGCTCATGACCCGCGTCGTCGCAGCGCTCGCCAACGCCGGGTTCCTCGCGGTGGCCCTGGTCGCCGCCGTCGGCATGGTCGAGCCGGACGCCAAGGGGCGGGCCACCTCGGTACTGCTCGGCGGCGTCACCCTCGCCTGCGTCGCGGGCGTACCCGGCGGCGCCCTCCTCGGGCAGTTCTGGGGATGGCGCTCCGCCTTCTGGGCGGTGGCCCTGCTGTCCGTGCCCGCCGTCCTCGCCATCCTGCGGTCGGTGCCCGCCGGCGCGCCCCCGCGTACGGAGGCGGGCGTCCGCGGGGAGCTGCGGTCGCTGCGTGCGCCGCGGCTCCGGGTGACCCTCCTCCTGGGGGCGCTGGTGAACGGCGCGACCTTCTGTACGTTCACCTACCTCTCGCCGGTGATCACCGACGTCACCGGTTTCGCCGATGGCTGGGTGCCTGCGCTGCTCGCGCTCTTCGGCGTGGGATCGTTCGCCGGGGTGACGGTCGCGGGGCGGTTCGCCGACGCGCGGCCCGTTCCGTTCCTCCTCACCGGCGCGGTGGCGCTGCTCGCCGGATGGGTGCTGTTCGCGCTGACCGCGGGGAATCCCGTGGCGGCCGTCGCGCTCGTACTCGTCCAGGGCGCGTTGTCCTTCGGCGTCGGCTCCGCGCTGATCACCCAGGCGCTGTACGCGGCCACCGGCGCCCCCACGCTCGCGGGCGGCTTGGCCACGGCCGCGCTGAACGTGGGCGCCGCGATCGGTCCGGCGGGCGGCGGCATCGCGCTCTCGGCAGGGCTCGGCCACCGCTCGCCGCTGTGGGTCAGCGCGCTGCTGGTGGCGCTCGCTCTGGGGGTGGGGGCCGTGGCGCTGCGCCGCGCTCAGCCGCCGTCCGGGAGCGAAAGCCGCTGGAGCAGCCCCCACGTGAACTCCGCGACGCACCGCCGCGGCTGACCCGCCCCGTCCGGTGCGGTGAAGGCGAGCCGCCAGCGGGTGGGCGCCGTGCCCTCCATGGGGCGGGCCGGGGCGAAAGCGCGGGCGGCCTCGTCCACCGTGCACGACCAGGGAGTGAGGTCCTCCAGGGTGTGGAGCGCGGGCCCAGGGGCGCCCGGCGTGCGGATCAGCCATTCGTTCCACACCGCGCCGTTCGGTGCCCGCAGGACCTCGAAGCGCAGGTCCGGCCAGAGCGGCACCGGCCACAGCAGGGCCTCGCACTCCAGGTCGCCGATCTGCCGGGACACGGTGGCCTCGGGGGCGCCCAGCACCGAGCGGTAGCGGGAGACCGCGCCGCGCGAGCGGGAGGAGCGGCTCATCGCCTGCCAGCGGCGGTTGGCCTCGCGCATGTCCGCGATGGAGACGCCGAGCTCGTGCCGGGCCGTCTCCACCAGGTCCGGATTGTGGTCGGCCATGCGGCGCAACAGGACCAGCTGGAAGTCGAGAGGCGTGAACGGGCCGGAGGGCCCCGGGGCGGAGGAGCTAGCGGACATGGGCTCCATGGTCGCGCACCACGGCGGCTCCCGGGCGGCGCCCGCCGGGAAGGAAGAGGACCGAGTTGACGTACCGGGGGCGGCGCGGCGTGAGCACCCTGCGCAGCAGCCCCTGCGACACCACGTACGACGTGTCGTTCTGGTGCGCCTCCAGGTCGAAACCGGCCAGCGGCAGCCAGGTGTGGTGGGGCAGGACCCAGCCCTGGTAGCCGTGGTGCCGGGTGAGCAGCTCGATGATCGGCTCGATCGGCTGGATGCGGGACTCCAGCTCGATGAAGAGCGCGGGCCGGTCGCGGGTGAGCAGATCGTGGGCGCCGTGCAGCACCGGGAGTTCGTTGCCGTCCACGTCGATCTTGATGAAGTCGACGTCGCGCAGGCCGAGCCCGTCCAGGGTCAGGCAGGGCACCTCGACGGCCTTGGCGTGGATGTCCCTGCGGATGAGCGAGGAGACCCCGCGGTCCCCGCGGTCGCCCTGCGGCAGCCAGAGCCTGGCCGTGCCGGGGCGGTCGGTGGCCGCGGCCTGGATCACCCGGACGTTGCCGGGCGTCGAGGACTCGAGGAGCCTGGCCAGATGCGGTACGGGCTCCACGGTCACCACACGGCGCGCACGCGAGGCGAGGCGGCGCGACCAGGGGCCGTACCAGCCGCCGACGTCCACGGCCGTGCCGCAGCCGCTGGGGCAGAGGTCGCCGAGGCGGGCGAGCTCCGGTTCGAAGCGGGGGTAGACGAGGCGGGCCAGGGCGCCGATGAGCCGGGCGGGGAGGTGCGGGGCCAGGCGGGCGGCCACGGTCTTGTGGGAGGCGGGCTCAGGGGCGGGGCTGTCGGGCTGCTCGGGCCCCGTCACGGGGAGATCCGCTTCAGGAGCTGCTCGTGCTCGTCCTCCGATATCTGCTCCCCCGAGGAGGGCAGCAGCTGCGGTATGCCGTCGATGATCGGGTAGCGGCGGCGCAGGCGCGGGTTGTAGAGGACCTCCTGCGGTACGAGGGGTTCGGCGGGCTCCAGGAGATGCAGCGGCCCCTTGTCCAGTGGGCAGGCCAGGATCTTCAGGAGGGGGTCTTCGGGGTTCATCAGCTCGTCAACTCCTTGGTCGGGGGCGTTGGTTGAGGCGGCGGTTCGTCATGCTTGGGCATGGCGAGGAGCACGGACACCGCGAGCGCCGTGCCCGCGATCCGCAGGGCGAGCCGCACCGGCTCGTCGGGCAGCGGTTCGCCGAACGCCAGGGTCCCGAGTACCGCGGTGAAGAGCGCGGTAACCGTCGTACACACGGGGACGATGAGCGAGGCCCGGCAGCGCTGGAGCGCCGCCTGGGACATGACCAGGCCGAACGCGCCGGTGAACAGCAGGAGATACGGGTACGGGGAGGCCAGCAGATGGAGCAGCGCGGAGCCGAGGCCCTGCGTGGTCAGATAGCTGGACACGCCCTTGATGGCGAGCGAGCTCACTCCGTAGAGGAGCCCGACGGCGACCCCGTACTCGACCCCGGTCGTCGGCATCCTGTGCCGGTGCTTGGCCCGCCGCTCGGCCGATCCGTAGAGCAGGACCCCCGCCGCGAGCGAGGGCAGACAGACCGTGAGGACGAGCGGCACGGGCGCGCTGCGGCTCACGGTGTCCGCTTCCTCGCTCAGCGAGAGGACGACCATGAGCAGCGCGAGCAGAATGGCCCCGACCGCGTACCGCTCGCGCCCCGAGGTCCGCTCCCCGAGCAGCACGGAGGAGAGCAGCAGCAGGAGCACGAGCCCGGAGACGAAGATGCCCTGCGCGGCGGCGATCGGCAGCGTCCGGTAGACGGCGAGCTGCGCCCCGAACCCGGCGGCCAGCGCGAGCGATCCGCCGATCCACAGCGGGCTGGAGATCACCTGCCGCAGCAGCCGTGCGGGGCTGCGCACGCTGACGGACGGCATCGCGGTGAGGGCACGTTTCTCCAGGACGAACCCGGTGCTGTAGAGGACGTTCGCAAGGAGGGCCGCGGCCACACCCCACCACATGGCCTACGCCCTTCGGGCGTGCAGCAGCAGGATCGACGAGGCGCTCGGCACGGCGCAGGCGAGCCGGTCAAGGGCGCGCAGCGGACGCGGTACGCCGTGGAAGGGCGCCCCGGCGACCCGCACCACGTCGAAGCCGGACGCGGCGACGAACTCCCGCAGCGCGCGGGCGGTGTAGAGCCGCAGATGCCCCACGACTTCGCTGCCCGGCCTTCCGTGGATGCCGCGCAGGCTGACCTCGGAGAAGACGGGCTGCACCCCCGCGAGCAGGAGCCCGCGGTTGTACCAGGCGGCGAGGTTGGGCGTGGACAGCATGAGATGCCCTCCCGGCCTGAGGACTCTGCGCAGCTCGTCGAGCGCGCTGTCGGGGTCGACGAGATGCTCGATGACCTCGCTGAACAGGACGGCGTCGGCCGACCCGTCGGCGAACGGGAGCCCGCCGTCGGTGAGTTCACCGCGTACGACGTACGGCAGATGCGCGTGGGCCCGCTTGAGCGCGTCCTGGGACCAGTCGACGCCGACGACGCGATGACCCGCGAGGAGCGGTGCCGCGGCGGCTGCCGCGGTGCCGTCGCCGCAGCCGATGTCCAGGACGACGGAGGTGCGGGCGGTGGCGGGGCCGATGGCGTCGGCGAGCATCCGGGCCTGGCGCAGGCTGCGGGCGTCGCCGGACGCGACGGGGACGGAGGGGTCCTCGTAGAAGTCCCGCAGGTCGCGGGGGGCGGTGCTGGTGCCGGTCATCGCGTGGTTCCCTCCTGCGTGTGCTCGGTGGCGTGGAGGTAGTGCACGAAGAGGTCGCGCAGATGGGCTCCGTCGCCGCTGCTGAGCAGGGTCTTCGACCAGCGCAGGGCGACGTGCAGACGGCCCGCGGTGGACGCCGTGGTCACGGTCAGGCCGCGGGGCAGGCGCGCGGGCGCGGAGAACCACACGGCGTACGCGCGTCCGGCGTCGCCGAAGTCCAGGGAGTACGGGACGCGCCCGATGTTGCTCAGCAGTGTGGTGGAGGTCCAGGGCGCGGCGGCTCTGCGCAGGCCGCGGGTGAGGGCGGCCCTGAGGGTGACGGGCAGGACGGGCGAGGTCAGGAGGGCGGCGCCACGGCCGAGTTGGGGCCGGGAGAGGGCCTTGAGGGCGCGGGTGCGGTCGGCGGTGCGGCGCAACAGGGCGCCGATGTCCTCGGGCCCCCAGTCCTTCGAGGTCAACTCGGCTGCGGTGAACGGCACTTCGACGAGCCGGGTACCGTTCCCGATCGGCATGTCCATGCTGCGGGGCCGGTCGTCGACGGGCATGGTGATCCGGAAGGGCTTCGGCCGGGCCCCGTGCTCCCGGTTCCAGTGCGCGATCATCAGCGCGGTCGCCACCATGAGCTGATCGTTCACGGTGAACGGCGCCCCCTTGGGCCGCCGGGGCACGGGCAACTCGGTGACGAGCATGCCGTTGCCGGGAGAGGGCTCGGGCGTACCGCGCGAGACGCGGGCGGGCGGCGCCCAGCCGGAGGGCGCGTCACCGATGTCCTCCGCGCTCTCGGGCACGGAGGACGAGGGCGTACGCAGCGGGGGCGCGGCGGGGGAGTTGTCCTGCCCGCCGTAGAGCTCGGCGGCGGTGGCGAGGACGCGGAGGCAGGCGGGGCCGTCGAGGGCGGTGTGGTTGATGGTGAGGAAGAGGACGCTGCTGCCGGTGGGGCGCCCTGAACCGCTGGGGGTGGGAGATTCGGCTGGGGCTGCTTCGGTGCCCGCGGCGGCGGCTGCGCCGTCAAAGGCGCCTTCGCCCGGCTCGGCGTCCGGCTGTCCGCTCCCAGCGGCGACGACGTCTCCTGAGGCGGGAACGCCTTGCGAGGTCGCGGGGCCCGTCCCGGAGCCGTTGCCCCCGCCGGAGGCGAGGTGGTCGCCGTCCTCGTCGGAGGCGATCACCTCCAGGCGGATCGGCGGCGAGGCCGACAGGGGCGGGGCCTGGGAGAGGGAGCGGGTGCGGGCCTTCTTCAGGGCGTCCCGTTCCTGGGCGGGGAACGTCACCACCTCCACGTCCGGCTCCGCCGTCAGCTCCCATTCGTAGCGGCGGCGGTACCAAGGCCCCCGCGCCTCCCGCATCAGGATCCGCGGGTGGCGGCGCAGGGCCTCGTCGAACGCGGCCTTCAGGCGGGCCGGGTCCGGGGTGCCGGGCAGGTGGACCTCGATGTGGACCGTCTCCGGCTCCTCCTCCTGGAGGCAGTGCCGGGAGACCTCGTCGACGACGGGGAACGGCACGCGCACCGGTGGGCGTTCGGGTCCGTCCGCGTGACGTGCCGGCTGGTCGAGTGCGGTCATCGTTGCGTGTCCTCCCCGGCGGCGGACGGCGCCGCGGCTCCCGCGAGCCCGCCCGTGGTCCTTGCCCTGCGCCGCCTGAAGCGCGTGGTCCGCGTGCTGCCCGGCGGCGCCGGTTCCGGCTGGGCGGAAGCGGGACCCCTGGCGGAGATGGTCGAGCTGGTGGCCTGCGGCGCACCACCGGCCGCCTGCTCTCCGCTCGCCTCGGCCCGAGGCGCGCCACCACCCTCGTGGCCGCCGCCGTCCTCCGCTCCCGGCCCGCTCTCCCCGCGCTTACGCCGCGGCAGCGGAGTGGTGCCCAGGTCCCGGTCGGGGCCCGGCTGCTGTGGTGCGCCGCTGCCGCTTGCCGGGGGAGGTCCCACCGGCGGAGCAGCGGGTGGAGGCTGGTGCGGTGGCGGCCCCCATGGAGCAGCCTCGCCGCCTCCACCGGTGGCGCCCCCGGAGGCCGCGGGTGCCTCGGCAGCAGCGCCCCGTACGCTCACCAGCGCCGCGAACAGCGCGATGAGGGCCAGGAGTTGAGCCGCGGGGCTGAACGCGCCCGCGTCCGACGTCGTCGGCTCGCCCGCTCCGACCGCCGCCACGATCCCCGCCCCTGCCATCGCCGCGAAGGCGAGCGGGACGAGCAGCGTGTGACGGCGCCACGCGAGGAGGGCCAGCGCCGGTACGAGCAGCGCGAACCAGCCCGCGATCACGGCGGCCACCAGCGTCAGCGCCACCGTGCCCAGGATCAGGCCGGGCGCGGGCGGTGCCACGTCGGGGCCGTCCGGGTTCGGCTCGCGGCGCCGGATCAGGACCAGGGCGATCAGGGCGAGGACGGCGACACCGCCGCCGATCAGGCCGATCTCGTAGATCCGAGACGGCTCGTAACTCAGCTTGACCGTGCCGCCCTCACCCTTGGGGACCAGGAAGCCCTGCTGCCAGCCGTCGAGGCGTACGGACGAGAGCTCCTTGCCGTTGAGCGTCGCCTTCCAGCCGTCATTGATGTTCTCGTACGTCGAGAGGTAGGAGGCCGAGCCCGCGCCCACCGCCACCTCGCGGCGGTCGCCGAGCCAGTCCTTGATGTTCAGGGACCGCGACTCGGTGTCGATCGCGCCCGGCGTCCCCTGCGTCAGCGAGACGTCCATGAGGGCGAGCGGGCCCGCGTCCCCGGCCTCGACGGTGTGCTCGCCGGAGCCGAGGGAGACCGTCGTCTTCTCCGTGCCGCGCGAGCAGAGCGTCACCTTGATGGGGCGCCGCTCGGTCAGATCCCGTACCGAACCCTTCGCGCTCGTCGCGTACAGCTTGCCGTCGACGGCGAGCTCCGGGCCTTCTCCGCAGGCGAGTTCGAAGGTCGCGGAGGCCTTGGGCTGCTTGGTCCGGTACTGGTCGAGCGCCGGGACGTAGACCTCGGTGAGACCCACCGGCAGCTGCAACTGGTCGTCGGCCACCGGGTTGTGGACCGTCAGCGGCGCGGTCTCGGTGACCGTGATGGTCAGCTCGTCCGTGGTGATCGGCGGGAACCGGACGTTGCCGTTCTCGTCGACGCCCGCGATCGCCGCGCCGTCCGGCGAGCTGATCTCGACCTTCTCGGGGCGCGTCGAGAGCCCGCCCGCGGCGGGAAGGACGATCTCGCCGATCGGCTGCTTGCCCTTCCACTTCAGATGGACCACCGGACTGTCACCGGCGATCCAGGCCGTCGTCAGATCGCCGTCGGTGAGGTTGCGCGGCGAGAGGCTGCCGCCGAGCTTCGACGTGGAGTCGGCACTCGCGACGATCTGGTCCTTCTGCTCCGGAGCCACCTTGTAGAGCAGCTCGTCCAGGCCGGAGCCCGGCACGGCGATCGCGCTCGCGCTCACCTCGTAGTCGGCCTCGGCCGGGGACGTGAAGCGGCGGTGCAGCCCCGACTCCGTGTTCACCGGCGACAGCGCGCTCGGGTCCGACGAACGGTGCATCGAGTACGTCGTCGCGTCGGCGCCCTCGGCGGGCGTCCGGGCGGAAGAGCCGGTGTCCGTGGGCAGTTGGAGGAGCTTGGTCACGCGCACGCCCGGAACGGTGATCTCCGAGAACCCGGCGCCCGTCAGACCCTCCTGGCCGATCTGCGCGTCCAGGATGGTGACCTTGAGCCAACTGGAGTCACCGGCGGCCGCCTTGATGCTCTGCCGCATGCCGTTGGGCTGCAGCGTACTGGTGCGGCTGCCCTGCTCCGTCTCCACCCGCACCCGGGTGGGCGCGGCCCGCACGCCCTCCTGCGGCAGCGGGATGACCTTGATCGAGGAGGGGATGGACTCCTTGGACCGGAACTCCGCCTTGATCCAGGCGCCCTTCGGCTTTCCGGGGCTGCCTTCGGCCCACGAGGTGGCCGGGTTGCCGTCGAAGGCGTTCACGGGGTCGTACTGCGGCAGATGGAAGAGCCAGTTGCCGTAGCTGGACGCCGTCACGGACTTCGCGCCGCGCAGCACCGCCGTCGTCTGGTGCTCGATGCCGTCGGTGGGCAGGATCTGGTGCGGCTTCTTGCCGGGTTCCTGGAGGGCCCCGCTCGCGTTGCGCTCGCCGGCCGTGTACGTGTACGAGGTGTTGGAGCTGACCAGGCCGAAGCGCGTGTCCGCGCGGCGCAGGCCGTCACCGACCGCCTGGAGGCCGGGAGTTCCGACGCCCGGGTGGTTGTCGCCCGTCAGGACGGAGGGGCGGTCGCGCATCGCGGGGTCGGCGGAGAGCTGGAGCAGCGACTCGGGGCCGCCGCTCACCACGGCCGTGTTGGAGACCGGCTTGATCCCGGCCTGCCCCGGCCGCTTCGCGCCGGAACCCGGTGCGTAGATCTCCACCGCGCGCTCGCGCGGGTAGAGGCCCTCGACCTGGAGGGGCGTGTCGTTCGGGATCGTCCCGCCGGTTTCCGTCGGACCGAAGCCCTTGACCCGGTCGAAGCCCGACTCCTCCAGGGTCCGCTTCACGGTCGCGGTCGGTATGTTCCCGACCTGGTCGGGGTCGAGGTCGTTGCGTACGACGACGTAGTACAGGCCCGCGCGCGTCAAGTAGTCGCTCAGACCCGGCACTTCACCGCCCGTGGCGAGTGCCTGTTCCACCGCGTCCATCGCGCGCCGGTTGCCGGGTGTGCCGAACGGGACGTAGTCCCGCTGGGCCCAGCGCGAATCGGCGAGCACGTCGAGGGGCTGGTCGATGGGCGAGCCCCAGGTGTAGATGCCGTGCGCGGTGGCGGGCACCACGAGGGCACGCGAGTCGGGGGAGTACTTCTTCAGCCAGTCGCCCGTCGACTCCCAGTAGTTGGGCAGCTTCTGGAAGGAACCCGGCTGGAGGATCGAGCCGTTCAGGTAGGGGAGCGCGAGCCCAGGAAGGACCAGCACGGCGGCGATCAGCGGCGCGAACTTGCGCCCCCGCACCGGCCGCGCCCCGCGCGACTGCGCGGCCACGCCGACGAGGTGCATCAGGCCGAAGACCAGCGCGAGCGCGAGGCCCGTCTGGAACTTGTAGATGTTGCGGAAGGGGACGAGCCCGCCGTTCAGCCACGACTGCACCGTCTCGTGGAAGGGCGCACCGAACGCGCCGCCGTACCCGGCGAGCGTGACGAGCACGACCGAGAGCACGGTCAGGACGAGCCAGCGCCGCTCGGGCAGATCACGCCGCGCGAGCCCGGCGAGGCCGAGGGCGGCGGCGAACGCCGAGCAGACCACGGCGACCACGGACGTCGCGACCGACCACCCGGCGGGCAGCCACGCCTCGCCGAAGTGCAGGTAGGCGACCCAGTTGCCGGCGCCGCGCAGCGTCTCCGTGGCCGACATCGTGCCGGTCGTGGTGGCCGAATTCTCCACGTAGGGGAGGAAGTTCTCGCCGTAGATGCCGAGCATCAACAGCGGCACCACCCACCAGGCGGTGGCGAGGATGACGCCGGGCACCCACCAGGTGATCAGCTTCCGCTTGCGCGGGCCGTTCGGCCGCGAGAGGAGATACAGGCCCACCGGGAGGAGGGACGCCAGCGTCGCCGCCGCGTTCACGCCGCCCATGAAGGGGATGAGGAGCGCGGACCGCAGGGCGGCCGACCGCGCGCTGATGCGGTCGTTCGTCAGCGGGAGCAGCACCCACGGCAGCAGCGCGCCGGGCAGCGCGGCGGCCGACGTCGAGCCGACGACGATCGTGAAGGTCGGCCACAGGGCGTACGCCACCGCGCCGAGCAGCCGGCTCGCACTGCTGCCGATCCGCAGCCGCTCGGCCAGCCGAAGGACACCCCAGAACGCGGTGGCCACGATCAGCGACATCCAGAGCCGCTCCGCGAACCACACCGGCAGCTGGACGAGCTTGGCCAGACCGTAGAACGGCAGCATCGGCCACGTATAGCCGACGTACTGGTCCTGGATCCCGCCGAACCCGCCCCGGTCGTGCCACAGCTGGCCCAGGTCGGAGAGGAACTGCCAGGGGTCGACGGCGACCCCCAGCTTGGTGTCGAACGTCATCCGCCCCGGTTTCACCGCGAGGAAGAGGACGAACACCACGGCCCAGAAGCCCAGCAGCCAGCGCTTGGAGCGCGGGCCTCTGCCGGGTTCGGGGGCGTCGGCCGTGGGCCGGACTGCCGCCGGGGGTGGGGCCTGGACCGTGGTCATGGACACCGCCTGAGGATGAGAAGGAGATTCCAGGTGGCGAACTCGCGTACACCCGGCACTTTGGTGATGCCACCGGCCAGGAACGGCCAGTAGCGGGACCGTGCGGACACGACGGACACGTCTTCCCTCGCCCGCACTTGGCGCAGGGTCGGGCCGACGTGGTGAGCGAAGAGGTTCTCGCCGAGCGTGTGTTTGGCTGCCTTGCCGGTACGTCGTTCATAGCGGGCCCGCGCGCGGGCGCCGCCCAGGTAGTGCCAGGGGGCCCACTCGTGGCCGCCCCACGGCGAGTACCAGTTGGTGAAGGAGACATAGATCAGGCCGCCCGGCCTGGTCACCCGCACCATCTCGCTGAGGAAGGTCTGCGGATCGTCCACGTGTTCGAGGACGTTGGAGGAGAAGGTGACGTCGGCGACGCCGTCCGCCAGGGGGAGCAGATACCCGTCGGCGACGACCGAGCCCTCCGGCGGTTTGGCACCCAGCTCGGCCGGGTCCGGCTCGAAGAGGAAACTCTGCGCGCCGCGCCGCCGGAACTCCTCGGTGAAGTAACCGCCGCCGCCGCCGACATCGACGACGACGCGGTCCCTGACCGGTCCATAGGCCTCGACCTGGTCGGCGGCGTCACGGGCGAGCAGGGTGTAACACCGCTCGGGCTCTTGCTGCTCGCGCAGGAAGGCCCGGAAGAGGGTGAAGGAACGGCGCAGGGAAGGGTCCTTCACACGGACCCCTGGGTTGTCTGGTGCGTGACGATCGCCTCTGTGGCCACCGCTTGGAACTCGCGTACGGAATTGGCCCACCGGTAGCCGGTGGCCCGCTCACCGGCCGCCTTGCCGAAGGCCCTGCGGCGCTCGGCGCTCAGCGCCAGGGTGCACCAGGCGGCGGCGAAGGAACTCTCGCCCCGGGCGAGCAGCCCCGTCACGCCGTCCTCGATGGAGTCGCGTACACCCGGTACGTCGAAGCCGATCGCCGGGGTCGAGCGGGTCGCCGCCTCGGTGATGACCAGGCCCCAGCCCTCCACGGCGGAGGGGTGAAGGAGCATCCACGCCTCGCAGAGCAGCCGGTGTTTCTCCGCCTCGGAGACATGGCCCCTGAACTCCACGCCAGGACCGGCGAGTTGTTGCAGCCGCTCCCGCTCGGGACCGTCGCCCACGATCACCAGACGGCCTCCGGTGACGGGTCGCACGCGCTCCCAGAGGCGAAGGAGCAGATCGATGCGCTTGTACTCGACGAGCCGTCCCATCGCCAGGAACAGCGGCTCGTCCGAGCGGGGGTGGAGCGGTCCCGGCTCCTCGACCCCGTTGTGGACTATGCGTATGCGCTCACGCTCGACGCCTATCGCGCGCAGCGCGGTGGCCGTCGACGGCGAGACGGCCACCAGGAGATTGCCGCGCTGGGCGCCGGAGAGCGACCAGTGTTCGAGTCTTCGGCCGAGCCGGGCCGCGGGGGCCAGCGCGCCCTGGAAACGCATCCCCCACAGATCGGTGTGGACGTGGTTGACCAGGCACAGCGTGGGGCCGCGGTGCCACAGCGGCGCCAGGTACGGCATGCCGTTGCTGACCTCGACCAGCAGATCGCAGTCCCCGACCTGCCGGGTGAAGGCGGAACGCGAGCGCAGATAGTGCCCGAGGTCTCCGCCGGCCGACACGACGCGGTAGTCGCGGAAGGCGGCCGGTCCCCCGCACAGGAGGGTGACCTCGTGGCCGAGCTTGCTCAGTCCGTCGGCCAGTCGGTCGACGAGCAGTTCGGATCCGCCCGCGGCCGGGTTGCCGAGGTCGCGCCGGGCGAGAAAAACGATCCGGCTCGGCTGCGGGGGAGGTGCCGGTGGCCGATGCGCGACCCGCGGGGTTGCGGCGCGCAGCGGGGAAGGCACGTGCTGGGGCATGCGTGCTCCAACTCGTCAGGGTGCGGAACCGTGAGGGTGCTATGAGGGTCGCTAGCGGGTGCACCGTTCGGGGGTCGCTTGCAAAGGCGCTGTGCTCGGACTGTGCGGGGGCGGTGCGGGGACTGTGTTCGGGGTGGGGTCGTTAGTTTTCGCCGCCCTGTTCCACGCGGCTACTCACCGAAGTGACAACTTTCGGTGTTTCAACAGCTGACGTCTCATCACATCGTGGTGGGTTGCAGGGCGGTTGGGGACGTATCGCTATTCGGACCGTTCGGCTCCGCGGCGGAACCGGTCCCTCCGGGCCCATTTGCCCCATTGGTCGACCGGCGTCCCCGTACGACGAGAACGCCTCCCGCGATCGTGAGCAGCGCGCCCAGCGCACCCGCCCCCACCGGCAGTGTTCCGCCCACGAGCTTCAGCCGGCTGCTGTCGTCGTCGGCAAGCCCGACCTGAGTCTTCTGCGTCTTGGGCGTGAACGCGATGCGCTCGCTGTCCAGCAGCACCAGCGCGTCCTTGTCCGTGCCCGGCGCGCGCAGCGTCTTGCGGGGGCCGATGGCCGCGTAGATGATCCGGCCGGTGCGCTTGTCGGCGACCAGCTCGACGCCGTGGTTGGAGTACCACTCCTCGGCCAGCACGTTGCTGCGCTTGGGCTGGCCCACCAGCCGGCCGGGCACCAGACGGGTCCCGGTCTTGGCGGGCTTCACCTTGGCGGTGAAGCGGTAGCCCTCGTAGCCCTGGATCTTCTTCGTGCCGCGGAAGGTCAGCGGGACGGTCGCGCCCAGGGTGTTGTCCCACCACGTGTAGGAGCGTTTCTGCACGTCGAAGGGGAACTTGAGGTAGGCCTCACCCTCGAAGTACGGCTTCTCGTCGCAGCAGTGCACGGGCTTGTTCGTCTTGCGGTCGGTGACCCAGCGCTCCGTCGTCCACTGGAGCGAATCGTGCGGGTCGGAGGCTGGAAGCGACGAGTCCGGATCGACCGACGTGGAGACGTCCCAGACGGCGTGATCGCTGTTGCTGTCCTCGACGTCGCCGCGCACCTGGCGGGTGATCGTGAGGTTCTGGTCGTGCACCGTCTTGATCTTCTCGGTGTCGAAATAACTGCCTTTGCCCTTGAACACCGTGATGGTGTCGATGTCGACGGGCGTGCGTTTCGCGCGTGGCTCGACGTACCACGCGAGCATCGGGGCCAGGACGAGCAGAAAGACGCCGAATCCGAGCAGGATCAGCGAGAGGGGCGAGGCTGTGCGGCGCATCCGGCACTCCTGGTGGCGGGTGAGAAGTGTTACCGAGCCGTATGGGGCCGGAACGCTAGGCGGACCCTTGACGAAGTGTCAATGCATTGATGAGACTGTGCACTTGCCGGGCGGGGCCGGTAATGGACGATGCGGACGACATCCGCACGACCTGGGTGGGGACGACCTCCAGCAGAGAGGCTGACCCTGACATGCACCGATTGCTCGCCGCCGGTCTGACCGTCGTAGCCGCCGCGGCACTTGCCGTGGCCGCCGCGTTCGGCGTCGTCGCGCTCCTGAACGCGACACCGGATCAGCCCAACACGCCGCTCGTGCACTACGAGACTGCCCCTCGGGGACAGTGAGTGGCCGTGCCCGTGACCGAGAGCCAGGGGTCACTGTCCGTTCGCTCGGCCTGGCGCGACGTACCGCCCGTGCAGGTGCGGCAGTTCGCCGCGCTCGCCCTGGACGAAGTGCCCGCCCTGGCCCAGGACATCCTGCGCGAGATCCGCGTCGAGTACCCCGGCCTGCCGGTCGTCCTCGACGACTCGGGCGAGCCCATGGCGCTCATCGGCATACGCCGCGCCCTGGAGGGCTTCGTCCAGCAGATCGCCGCCGCCGAGGGTGGGCGGCCCTGCTATCCGCTGGAGGTCTTCCAGGAGTTCGGCAGGGGCGAGGGCCTGCACGGCCGCAGCCTCGACTCGCTCCAGGCGATCTACCGCCTCGGGGTACGGCTCGCCTGGCGGCGCCTGGCCGAGATCGGCCAGCAGATAGAGATCCCGCCACCCGCCATGTACGAACTCGCCGAGTCGGGCTTCGAGTACCTGGACGGCCTCGTCGACCAGTCCGTCCGCGGATACGCCGAGGCCGCCGCCCGGCAGGCCGGTGAACGTCTGCGGCTGCAAAGGAAGTTGATGGAGCTGCTGCTCTCCGAGCGGCGCGGGGAATCCGGAGCCGTCGGAACACCGGCCGATTCCGGCCCCGGTTCCGGGAGCGCCTCCGGTACGCACTCCGGGTCCCGGCAGTCCGGCGCCCGCAGCGCGCTCGACGAACGGGCCGCCCGCGTCGGCTGGCAGCTGCCCGAGCGCGTCGCCGTCGGCGTACTGCTCCGCCCCGCGAGGGAAGCCGTGGCGCCCGCCGTGGGCCAGGGCGTCCTGCTCGACATGGAGACCGAACAGCCCCGCATGGTCGTCCCCGACCCGGAGGCCGCCGGCCGCCCCGAGCTCCTGCGGCGCGCCATGGCCGGCTGGTCCGGCGCGATCGGCCCGCCCGTGCCCCTCGCCGACGCCGCGAAGTCGCTGCGCTGGGCGGAGGCCGCCGTCCGGCTCATGGAACGCGGGCTGCTGCCCTCCGGCGAGGTCCTGCACTGCACGGAGCACACCGAAGCCCTGGTCCTGCTCCAACCCGAGGAGCTCATCGAGAACTTGGCCCGCCGCTGCCTCGCCCCGCTCGCGCACTGCGGGCCCGCGCACGGCCGCCGTCTCGCCGAGACCCTGCTCGCCTGGCTGGAGACGCGGGGCGGCGCACCGGAGGTCGCGGCCCGCCTCGGGGTGCATCCGCAGACGGTGCGCTACCGCCTGCGCCAGATCAGGGAGCTGTGGGGCGACGAGGTCGACGACCCGGACCGCCGCTTCGAGCTGGAACTCGTGCTCAGGGCGCGGCGGTTGCGGGGAGAGCTGGGACGGGTGGGCTGAGCGGGGGCGTGCGGGTAGCCTGCCGCAATGGACATAGCGGTACGCGCGCAGGCAGCACTCGGCGAGGGCCCCACCTGGGACCACGCCGCCCAGCGGCTCATATGGGTCGACATCCTGAGCTCACGCGTCCACACGTACGACCCCTCGACCGGGCGCCGCTCGGTCCTGGCCACCGAGCAGCACGTCGGCGCCGCGAAGCCGCGCGCGGGCGGCGGCCTGGTGGTCAACCTCCGGGACGGCGTGGGCCTCTACGACTCCGTGGCCGAGGGCGGCGCCTTCCGCTGGCTGCACCACGAGGTCGTACCGGGCCGCCGGGGCAACGACGCGGCGGTCGCCCCCGACGGCGCGCTCTGGGCGGGCACGATGGCCTACGACGAGACACCGGGCGCCGCCGATCTCCTGCGCGTCACCGGCGACGGCACCGCGACCGAGGTCTTCGGCGACGTTTCCGTCAGCAACGGCATCGGGTGGAGCCCGGACGGCCGCTCCATGTACTACATCGACACCTTGACGCGCCGCATCGACATACTGGACGTGCGGGACGGCCAACTCCCCGCCTCCCGGCGCCCCTTCGTCACCGTCGAGGCCGAGGCGGGATACCCCGACGGCCTCACCGTCGACGCCGACGGCTGCGTCTGGGTCGCCCTGTGGGACGGCGCCGCCGTCCGCCGCTACACCCCCTCCGGCACCCTGGACCGGGTGATCGGGCTCCCGGTGGCCCGCCCGACCGCGTGCGCGTTCGGCGGGGCGGGGCTGCGCGACCTCTACATCACTTCGGCTCGTACGGGACTTGAGGCGCCGCATCCCCTGTCCGGTTCCGTGCTCGTGGTGCCGGACGCCGGGCAGGGCGTGGCACAGGCGGCGTTCGCCGGATAGGGCCGCCCGCGCCCCTCACGCCGCCCGCGGCCGGTGCGGAACAGGCGGTTTGCCCCATAGGGGAAGCCGACACGGCTGGAACATTCGATTCCGCACACAACCTTCACGGCAGCGGCTTCCTCTGTTACCCGCGTCTCACTTAGCCTCCATGCCTCATGGACTACTGCCACCCGTGCCACAGGCACCTCAACGGCGCCCTGGCCTGCCCGGGGTGCGGAACCCCGGCCGAAGCCTGCCGTGAGTACGCGGAGGCGGTCGCCGCGCAGGACGAGCCGACGGGTGCCGAGCGTGCGTACGACGACGTGGCGCCGCGTGGCAGGGGCCGCCGCCGGGAGCGTGGCCGCCGGGCGCACCGGCGCAGGCGCCGCAAGGTTCTGCTGATCACCGCCGGTCTCGCGCTCGCGGCCGGTGGCCTGAGCCTGGCCGAGCTCGGCATCGAGGGCCCCTCGGACGAACCGGCGGCGGCGTCGTCGCCGGACGGCGGAGCGGGCGGTTCCGCCTCAGGGAAGCCGACGGACCCGGAGAGCGGCGCGGCGGCGGACGCCGATGCCGCCGCGGCCACCTCGGCCGAGGCGTCGGCGTCCGCGTCCGCGAAGGACAAGGCTGCCGAGGACGCGAAGAAGAAGGCGAAGAAGGCCAAGGAGTCCAAGGACGCCGACACGGCGGACGAGGCCGGTGCGGAGCCCGGTTCCACGGCCCCGGTCACGACCTCCGCGCCGGACACCCCGGGCAGTCCCGATGCCCCCGGCACCCCTGACACCCCCGGGACCGCGGACCCCACGCCTCCGCCGAGCACCCAGCAGCCGGATCCGACGCCCGAGCCCGAACCCTCGGAGACGTGCGACCGCTTCCTGTGGTGGTGCAGGTAGCGGGTCGCCCCCCAGGAGGGGGCAGGGGCGTCAGTCCGCGTCCTCGCCGACCATCCTCCGCAGCAGGCCGCGCAGCGAGAGCCGCTCCTCGCGGGAGAGCTCTGCCAGCGGCTCCCTGGCGAAGTCCAGCGACTCGCGCAGGCTGCGGGCGACCGCCAGGCCCTCGTCCGTCGGCGCCGCGAGCTTCACGCGGCGGTCGGCCGGGTCGGGCCTGCGCTCGACGAGGCCGCGCGCCTCGAGCCGGTCGATGATCCCCGTGATGTTCGACGGCTCACACTTCAGCTTCTTGGCTATGCGCCGCATGGGCAGGGGCTCAAGGGACAGGAGTCCAAGGACGCGCGCCTGAGCCCCGGTGAGGGCGTGCTTGCCCGCCGCGGCGTCGTACTCCTCGTAGTAACGCGCGACGACCGTGCCGATGAGCTCGACGACTTCGAGCGTCAGCGGATCGGTGCGCGGGGATCGGGAGCTGGTGGTGGCCATGCGCTCCAGGCTACCCCGATACTTGACATCATGAAATATGTAGGAGCATGGTTGTTTCACAACCTGAAGCATTTTCGATACGTCAGCCTGCCGGAAGCGGCAGCCTGAGCAGGAGGAGGACGCCAGCATGTCCGTCAGCCCCGAAGCCCCCGGGTCCGAGCAGCTCCCCGCCGTCAGCCGCGAATGGCACCTCGTGCGCCGCCCGAACGGCTGGCCGGTGCCGGACGACTTCGCACTGCGCGAGGCCCCGGTCGCCGCCCCGGCCGACGGTCAGGTCCTGGTCCGCAACCTGCACTTCTCCGTGGACCCGTACATGCGCGGCCGGATGAACGACGTGAAGTCGTACACCCCGCCGTTCCAGCTCGACCAGCCCATGCAGGGCGGCGCGGTCGGCGAGATCATCGCGTCGAACGCCGAGGGCTTCGCGGTGGGCGACCACGTCCTGCACTTCGCCGGCTGGCGCGAGTACGCCACCGTCCCGGCCAAGCACGCCGTCAAGGTGGACGCGCAGGCCGCGCCGCTGTCGGCGTACCTCGGCGTGCTCGGCATGCCGGGCCTGACCGCCTACGCGGGCCTCTTCGAGGTCGCCTCCTTCAAGGAGGGTGACGCGGTGTTCGTCTCCGGCGCCGCGGGCGCCGTCGGCTCCCAGGTCGGCCAGCTGGCCAAGCTCAAGGGCGCCTCGCGCGTCATCGGCTCGGCGGGCTCGGACGAGAAGGTCAAGAAGCTCGTCGAGGAGTACGGCTTCGACGCCGCGTTCAACTACAAGGACCCGCGCCCGGTCGTGGAGCAGCTGAAGGAGGCGGCCCCCGACGGCATCGACGTCTACTTCGACAACGTCGGCGGCGAGCACCTCGAAGCCGCCATCAGCCGTCTGAACGTACATGGCCGCGCCACCATCTGCGGCATGATCGCGGCCTACAACGACACCGAGCCGACGCCCGGCCCGCGCAACATGGCCATGATCATCGGCAAGCGCCTGCGTCTGCAGGGTGTGCTCGTCGGGGACCACGAGGCGCTGCAGCCGCAGTTCGTCTCCGAGGTCGGCGCGTGGATCCGCTCCGGTGAGCTCAAGTACGACGAGACCTTCGTCGAGGGCGTGGAGAACGGCGTGGAGGCCTTCCTGGGCATGCTGCGCGGCGAGAACACCGGCAAGATGGTCGTTTCCCTGGTCTGAGTCGCGGGCACGCGAGGGGCATCGCCGGATCTCATTTTCCGGCATCCGATAAAGTGATTCCACATTGTCGCGACTGTGGGCGCGCATCGCGGAACATCTCAGGAGGAACCGGCACTTATGTCCATCCAGCAGATCGACGTCAAGTACACCGCCGTCGCCACCGCCGAGAACGGCCGTGACGGCCGCGTCGCCACCGATGACGGCAAGCTCGACGTCGTCGTCAACCCGCCGAAGGAGATGGGCGGCAGCGGCGCGGGCACCAACCCCGAGCAGCTCTTCGCGGCCGGCTACAGCGCCTGCTTCCAGGGTGCGCTCGGCGTGGTGGCCCGCAAGGAGAACGCCGACATCTCCGGCTCGACCGTGACCGCCAAGGTCGGCATCGGCTCGACCGAGGCCGGCGGCTTCGGCCTGGAGGTCGCGATCGTCGCCTCCATCCCGAACGTGGACGCGGCCACCGCGCAGTCCCTGATCGAGAAGGCGCACCAGGTGTGCCCGTACTCGAACGCCACGCGCGGCAACATCAAGGTGGAGCTCGCGGTCGCCTGATCATCGGGTTCCGCGCGTCTCGCGCACGCGGCGGAGGGCCGCACCCCGGACAGGGGTGCGGC
>NZ_JBHUZJ010000025.1:0-106068 GCF_042667685.1 Streptomyces sp. NPDC057302
GATCCCCGCGGCTTTGCCCGTTCCGAAGGGCCCTCCCCACCCACCCGCCCGATTGCCCGGCGGCCTTGCCCGTGCCGAACAGGCCTTTCCCGCCCACCCGCCCAATTGGGCCATGGACGGTTGGCCGCGTGCACCCGCAGTCGGGAGCGCTCGTGAGGGGACGTGCCGGTATTTCCGCCCGGAGCACGGTTCGCGGCGCTCCCCAGGCGAAGTAGCCCGGCGGCCACCGGACGATGGCGAGGACGGACATACCGGCGCGGCCCCGGCCCCCCAAGACGCCCCCGCACCGCACTCCGGCCAGCACCTCTGCCCGGCGGCCACCGGACGATGGCGAGGACGGACATACCGGCGCGGCACCGGCCCCCCAAGATGCCCCCGCACCGCACTCCGGCCAGCACCTCTGCCCGGCGGCCACCGGACGATGGCGAGGACGGATATACCGGCGCGGCCCCGGCCCCCCCCAAGACGCCCCCGCACCGCACTCCCGCCAGCACCTCACCCCCTCCGCACCCCCGCCCCCACACCAACCACCGCGCAAACCCCCACAGCAACCCCCACCGCCCCCCAAGGCACCACCACCCCCGCCGGCGCCGCCAGCCGGGTCAGCCCCGCGCTCAGTGCGCCCAGGTTGAGCAGCGTTACGGCCAGGCCAAGTGCCGCGCCCACCGCCACCGCCAGCAGGGACTCTCCGGCGACCACCAGCCGCACCTGCCCCCACGTGGCCCCGGCCATCCGCAGCGACCGCAGCTCAGGGCCCCGTACCGACGTCGCCATCAGCAGCGTTCCCGCCAGGGAGATGACCGTGTAGACCAGCGCGATACCCAGCAGCATCAGCAACCCCGACCGCGTCTGCGGCTTCGTCGCCGGATGCGTGTCCGCCAGCCACTGCTCCGCCGTCCGCACCCGCACCTCACCCCCGCCGGCACCCGCCCGCAGCGCCGCCGCCACCTCACCCCGGTCCGCCCCGTCCCGCAGCCCCACGTCGATACGGTCGACCCGCGCAGGGCTCGACCCCACCCCCGCGTTCGCCGCCGTCACGTACGCCCCGTTGTCCCCGGTCCCCCGCGCAAGCACCGCGACGATCCGCAGCCGCGCAGGCCTGCCGTCCCCGAGCCAGACGTCGACCCGCTCACCCACCCGCCGCCGCTCCCACTCCTCGTTGACGACGATCGACCGGTCGTCGAGGTCGCGTACGTCCCCCGCCACCACCGGCAGCCGCGACACCGTCGCGAACGCCGCCGGATCACTCACGGCCCGCGCGTCCGACCGGATGAGCGCCGTGCCTTCCTCCCGTACGAACACGGCCGTGGACGCCGACGCTGCAGCCACCGTCACTCCACCAATCCCATCAATCCCACCAACCCCGCCAGCCCCGTTCTGCCCCAGCGGCCTCAAGTCCTCACCCGTCACCACCACTTCGGCCCCAGTACGCTCCCTCGCCTCCACGGCCCTCGCCTCGCCCGCCGTCTCCGCCGAGCCGAGCAGCGAGCCCGCGAGAGCTACCGTCACGAGCACCGGCGCGGCGACGGCCGCGGTGCGCCGCACGGAAGCGGAGGAGTTCTCGCGGACCAGGAGTCCGATCGCGCCGGGAAGGCGGACGGCGCGCAGGACGGGGCGTACGAGAAGGGGAGTGAGCGCGGCCAGTGCCGTGATCAGGATCATCGGCTGGGTCGTGTACGTCTTCCGCTTCATCAGCGCCGACGGATCGTTCCACAGCGTCCAGCCCAGCATCCCGACCCCCGCCGCCAGCAGCGCGCCCGCCACGATCCGGCGGCTCCACGGCATGACCCCGCTGTCGACGGACGCGTCCCGCAACGCCTCGACCGGACCCACGCGGCCCGCCCGCCGGGAGGCGGTCCAGGCCCCGGAGAAAGCCACCAACACCCCGACCCAGAAAGCGAGATGGTACGGCCAGACCGCCCCGCCGATCCCGAACCACTCCGGAGCGATCTCCGCGTCCACCAACCCCTCGGCAAGCACCGGCGCACCCCAGGCCCCCAGCGCGCACCCCACCCCGGAGGCCACGACCCCCACCGCGAGCGCCTCCGCCAGCAACAGCCTGCGCACCTGCCCCGGCGTCGCTCCGGCCATCCGCAGCAGCCCGAACTCCCGCCGCCGCAGCGCCACGACGAAGGCGAAGGTGGACGCGGTGACGAAAACCGACACAAATGCTGATACTCCGCCCGCAGTGCCCAGGAACGAGTTCACCGCCACCAGAGCCTCCGCGTCCTGCCCCGGCTCCGGATCCGCGAGCCGCCGATCACCCCCGGTCAGGACCCGAACCCGAGGTCCGGCGGCTCCGGCACCCCGGACAGCCTCCCGCACCTCCCCGACCGGCGCGTCCACACCCACCGCGTCCCGTGCGGCGCCGTCCAGCTGGACCGGCCCGAGCCGTCGAAGCTCGCGCAGAAGTTCGATATCCACAGGCTGTGGATGAGCGAGCGGCTTCGACGCGTACTTGACGTCCGGACCTCGCTTTACCGGGACGGAAAGGGTGTTCTGCCCCAGAACGACCACTGGTGACCCGGCGAACCGCACGGGCTCCCGCTCCGGCGCGCTGAAGGTCGAGGCGAGCCCGAGCCCCATCGCGGCGGTGAGCGCCACGCCGAGCGCGACGGCGACGAAGGCCCCGAGCAGACCGGCCCAACGCGTACGCAGGGAAGCGAGAAACATCATCGCCCGGCCGCCTCTCCGCAACCGGCCGCAAAACGACGCCCGACCCCACCGGGCCCGGACCCGGACCCCACCTCAGCGGACCCCCCTCCAGCCACCCCAACGGACCCGGACCCCACCCCCAACCCCTCCGACTCCAACCCCGCCATCCGCCGGGCCACCTCCCCCGCATCCGGCGCAAGCACCTCATCGGCCACCCGCCCGTCCACCAGGAACACCACCCGGTCCGCGTACGAAGCCGCCACGGGGTCGTGCGTCACCATCACGGTCGTCTGGCCCTCCCTGTCCACCAACTCCCGCAACAGCCCCAGCACTTCACGGCTGGTCGTCGTGTCGAGCGCCCCGGTCGGCTCGTCGCCGAAGAGGACCGCGGGCCGCGTGACGAGCGCCCGCGCCAGCGCCACCCGCTGCTGCTGGCCGCCCGAAAGCTCTCCCGGCCGATGCCGGGCGCGCTCGCCGAGGCCCACCCGCCCCAGCGCGTCCCCCACCTCCGTACGCGAGGGCCTGCGGCCCGCGAGGCGCAGCGGCAGGGCTACGTTCTGGGCGGCGGTCAGGGACGGCAGAAGGTTGAAGGACTGGAAGACGAAGCCGATGCGGTCCCTGCGCAGCAGGGTCAGCCGCCGTTCGCTCAGCCCCGTCAGCTCCGTGCCGCCCACCTCGACCGTGCCCGACGTCGGCCGGTCGAGCCCGGCGGCGCACTGCAGCAGCGTCGATTTGCCGGAGCCGGACGGGCCCATGATCGCGGTGAAGGTGCCGGCGCGTATCGCGAGGTCGACGCCGTCGAGGGCGGTCACATCACGGTAGAGACGGCGGACGGCGGTGAGCCGTACGGCAGTTGAGGTCATGCCTCAACCCAACCGCCCGCGGCCCCGCCGGGCACGACCACTGGGGGGCGTCCTGGGGGTATGGCCAGCCATACCCTTGACGTATGGATCCGGTGACCGAGGTGATCGACAAGGCGTTCGCGGCAGCGCTGTACGCGGACGGGGACGAGGGCCTGGACACCGGAGCGTCACTCCTCGCTGCCGCCCCCGAGGCCGACGCGGAGCTGTGGCGCAGGGGCGAGGAGCTGGTGCGGCGCGCGTGGGAGCGGGGCTGGCAGCCGGCGGACGTCATACGGATGGTCGGCCGCGCCCAGGACGACGCCGTCGCCCACGGGACCGACCGTACCCAGCAGACGCGGCTGGCCGCCGAGCTGATCACCACGGAGACCGGGCGGTACGGCGACACGCTCCCGCCTCGCTGGCAGGCCCAGCTGACCGAGCTCGCCCCCCGGAACGCCCCCCGGAACGCCGCGCGGGACGCCGCGCGGGACGCCGCGCGGGACGCCGCGCGGGACGCCGCGCGGGACGCCGCGCGGAACACCCCGCAGGGCGCCCTGCGCTCTGAACGCCCGCCTCAGGCCGGCCCGAGGCCCGACCGCTTCTCCCAGGCCACCACCACCCTCGCCCTCTACCGCCTCCTCCTGCGCCTCCCTCCGATCGAACCGGTGGGCCCGGCCCCGGGCACCCCGCTCCACGCGCCCCCGCCCCCCGGCCACGACGAGCCCCGCATCCTCACCCGTATCCGCGCCCTGCTCGCCAAGGCCGAGGCCACCGGGTTCCCCGAGGAGGCGGAGGCGCTCACCGCCAAGGCGCAGGAGCTGATGGCCAGGCACACCATCGACGAGGCCCTGCTCGCGTCGCGCACCCACGCCAAGGACGCTCCCGGCGCCTGCCGCATCGGCGTGGACGCCCCGTACGAGACGGCGAAGGCGATCCTCCTGGACGCGGTGTCCACCGCGAACCGCTGCCGTGCGGTGTGGAACGAGGCGTACGGCTTCTCGACCGTCGTCGGCTTCGAGTCCGACCTGGAGGCGGTCGAACTCCTCCACACCTCGCTCCTCGTGCAGGGGACGGCGGCGATGGCGAGGGCGGAGGCGGGGCAGCGGGCGGGCGGCCGGAAGCGTACGAAGACGTTCCGTCAGGCCTTCCTCCTGGCGTACGCGAACCGCCTCGGCGCGCGCCTCGCAGCGGCGGCGGACGATGCCGCCGCGGAGTCGCCGGACGTGGGCGAGCTGTTGCCCGTGCTGGCCGCGAGGGATGTGGCCGTCACGTCCCACGCCGAGCGGATGTTCCCGTCGACCACCACCACCCGGGTGCGGGGGGCCACGGACCTGGAGGGCTGGACCCACGGCACCGCTGCCGCCGACGCGGCCCGCATGGCCCGCCCCCGCCTCCCCTGACGGGGCCCGCGGCCCGGTCCTCCCCACCCGCGCCCCTCCCGGTTGCCCCGCGTCTCCTTCTGGGCGAACACGCTTTCCCGCCCGCCCGGTGCCCCGCGTTTCCTTCTGGGCGAACACGCTTTCCCGCCCGCCCGCCCGATGCCCCGCGTCTCCCTCTGGACGAACGAGCTCTCCCACCCGCCCGCCCGATGCCCCGCGTCTCCCCCTGGACGAACTAGCTCTCTCGCACCCCCACCCCCGCGAAGCCCGATATGCCCCGTATCATCACAGAGTGACCTGGCTTCGGGCGCTGAAGGAGACCACCCGCTCCGGGTTGACCGTCGAGCGGAAGCGGCTCGAACCCCTCATCGCCCTCCGCGGCGCCGCGGGACTCGCGATCGTCATCGGCGTCAGCCTCACCCTCTTCGGCCCGGCGGTAGCCGCAAGCTCGGCCTTCGGCGCTTTTCAGGCAGCCATCGCCACCTTCCAGCGCAGCTGGCGCCCCCGCCCGGAACTCGCCCTGGCCTCCGGCACGAGCCTCGCCGTCTCCACCTTCCTCGGCTACCTCACCGGCTCCCACACCCTCCTCTTCCTCGCCCTTCTCTCCGTCTGGACCTTCCTCTCGGGCCTGAGCTGGGCGGCGGGCCCGACCATCGGCATCATCGCCTCCTCCAACGTCGCGATCATGCTGGTCACGGTCACCCTCCCCGGCTCCCTCGCCGCCGCCGCGGGCCACGCCGCGATGATGGTGGTGGGCGGCGCAGTCCAGGCCGCGCTCGTGGTCCTGTTCCCCGTACGCAGATGGGGCGCCCACCGGGACGCCCTCGCCGACGCGCTCGCGGCCGAGGCCGACTACGCCCGCCGCCTGCGCCACGACCCCCTCGCCGACTTCGACCCCGAACCGCTGATGGCGGCCCGCGACGCGGCAACCATCACCCCGCGCCAGGCCCGCACCCGCCCCGCCGAACTCCACGGCGCCCGCGGCCTCGCGGAACGCATCCGCCCGGTACTCGCCTCGCTGGCCGACCCGGCGGTAGGCGTACCGGAAGAGGGCCCCGAACGTGACCGCGTGCGCGAGATCCTCGCCGCGGCGGGCGCGATCCTGGACGCGGCGGCCAGGGCGATCCGGCAGGGCGAACCGGTGAAGATCCCACCCGCGGCCGTCGCCACCCTCCGGACCCCCGACACCGGAGCGATCCTCACCGGCCCGGCACAGCGCGCGGCGAAACGCCTGGCTGCACTCCTCCGCGACGTGGTCGAAACCGCAGGCAGACCCCCCGCCAAAGCACCCCCCACCACCCCGACCACTCTCACCACCCCGACCACTCTCACCACCCCGACCACCCCCGGCTCCGACGGAGCCACCGCTGCCACCCCCAAAACCAGCACGGCCATCCCCACGGCCACCCCCGCAGCCGCCCCCACCCCCCTCCTCCGCCCCACCTTCCCCGCCCTGCTCCCCGCGGCCCTCCGCGCCATAAGAGCCGAACTCCGCCGCCGCCACGAATCCCCCATCACCCGCCACGCGATCCGCGTCACCGCGGTGGCCGCGACCGGCTACCTCCTGGGCACCTGGCTTCCGCTCGGCCACGGTTACTGGGCCCCCATGGCCTCCGTCATGATCATGCGTCCGGACTTCTCACAGACGTACTCCCGCGCGGTGGCCCGCTTCGGCGGCACCCTCGTCGGCGTCGCCATGGCCACGGGCCTGGTGCAACTGGCGGACCCCGGCACCGAACTCTCCGCCGCGCTCGCCGTCCTCTGCGCGGGGATGATGTATCTGCTGATGCGCACGGGGCAGGTCGCCGCCCAGGCCTGCGTCGCCGCGTACGTCGTCTTCCTGCTCGGCATGGGCGGCGAGCAGTGGACGCAGACGGTGCCGGAACGCGTCGTCCTCACCCTCCTCGGCGGGGTCCTCGCGATGATCGCGTACGCCGTGTATCCGGCCTGGGAGACCCCGCGCCTGCGCAACCGCCTCGCCGACTGGCTGATCGCGGACGGCCGTTACGCCGCAGCCGTCGTCAGCCGGTACGCCGACCCCGCGGGCAGCTCCTGCCCGGACGTCCGCGAGGCGCTCCTCGCCGCCCGTGACTCCCGCATCGCCTGGCAGGAAGCCGCGGCCCGCGCCAAGAACGAACCGGTGCGCCACCGCGGCCTCTCCCGCGCCGCGGCAGCCGACGCCGAGGAGACGCTCGCCCAACTCGGCCGCGTGGCCATGCTGATGGAGGCCCACCTCCCGGACCGCGACGCGACCCCCGTCCCCGCGGCCGACCGCCTGGCCCAGGCCCTGCGCAAGTCGACCGAGGACGGCGCGAAGGCGGTACGCGAACGCCGCGTCCCGAAGTGGGAAGCCGTACGCAAGGCGCTCGACGAGTGGGACGGCGAGGGTGTCCCCGACCGGGTCGTCCGCAGAGGAGCGGGCCTCCTCCTCGCGACACTGGAGGAACTGTCGGACGCCCTGGACACAGCGCCGCCGCCCATGCTGGTGGACGGCTCGGAGACAGGCGCGCAGACAGACACAGACACAGGCACAGATAGAGACAACACAGGCACAGACACAGATAGAGACAACACAGGCACAGACACAGACACAGATACGGACGCACACAAAGACAGCGGACCGCAGAACCCGGAAAAGGGTCCCACGGCCCGCTGAGGCATTACCCATCAGGCCTCAGGCCTCAGGCCTCAGGCCTCAAGGCTCAAGGCTCAGGACTGCGGAATACCCGCCGTAGGCAGCCCCTCGGGCAGCTTCCCGCCCTTGGTCTTCGTGAACTGGTCCTTGCCCGCGCCCTGCCAAGAGACCGTCATCGACGTGCCGTTGACCGACTCGACCGTGCCCTCGGTCCGGTCGGAGTCGCCCTTCGCGCACTTCAGCTTGATCGTCTCGCCACTGGCGGTCCCGCTGCACAGGACGTTCTCGCCGAGCAGCGTGGCCCGCTTCCCCGCGATGACCAGCGCGAGCGGGTTCCCGTCGGCGGTGGCGACCCAACTGCCCTCGGAGCCGCCGTCCTCGGCGCCGGAGTCGGAGTCCGCGCCGGAGTCGGCACCGTCCTCGCCCGGCGTATCGGAGGACCCCGCCGAGCTCGACCCCTTGTCCTTGTCCTTGCCCTCGTCCTCACTGTCGCCGCCGTCACTGCTGCAACCGGTCAGGGCAAGGGCGGCGACAAGACCCGCCGCCGCGGCACCAATATGTACGTTCCGGACGTGCATGCGCACTGAAGTCCCCCTACAAGACGGCCAAGACGAGCACCGGACGATCACCAACAGACAAGGCCATCGCGGGCGATGAACCGCGCGCCAAGCTACCAGGACGACTTGCGCACCCCGGGGAGGAATCCGGCGTGCGCTTGGTCACGCAGTTTCACCCTGGAAAGGCCGAACTTCCCCACGTATCCGCGCGGACGGCCGTCGACGCTGTCCCGGTTGCGTACGCGCGTCGCACTCGCGTCCCGCGGCTGCCGGGCCAACTCCGCTTGGGCGAAGACTCGTTCGGCCTCGCCCGTGCCGACCCCGCGGAGGATCTCCTTCAGCTCGGCCCGCCGCACGGCGTACCGCGCGACGATCTCGCGCCGCTTCTCGTTCTTCGCGATCTTGCTCTTCTTGGCCATCAGACCCTCACCCCGCGCGCACGGATCCGGGCGACGGCGGCCTCGATGCCGATGGAGTCGACGGTCTTGATGCCCTTGGCGCTGAGCCGCAGCCGCACGTGGCGGCCCTCGCTCGGCAGCCAGTAGCGCTTGCGCTGGACGTTGAGGTCGAACCGGCGTGACGTGCGCCGGTGCGAGTGGGAGATCTGGTTGCCGAAGCCCGGCGTGGCGCCGGTCAGCTGGCAGTGGGCGGACATGGTGACGCACCTCTCGGTCGTGGGGAAGGGGATCCCCGTGGAATCGTTTTGAAAACGGGAATCATTTTCATACACTACCGTCATGGCCCGCAACGAACACCGCCCGATCATCAAGCTCCGGTCCACGGCCGGCACCGGCTACACCTACGTGACCCGCAAGAATCGTCGTAACGACCCCGATCGCATGACGCTGCGCAAGTACGACCCGGTCGTCGGGCGTCACGTCGATTTCCGAGAGGAGCGCTGACCGTCATGCGCAAGGACATCCACCCGCCGTACGGCCCCGTCGTCTTCCGCGACAAGTCCGCCGGCTTCGCCTTCCTCACCCGGTCCACCGCGACCAGCGAGAAGACGGTCGACTGGGAGGACGGGAACACCTACCCCGTCGTCGACGTCGAGGTCTCCTCCGCGAGCCACCCCTTCTACACGGGCACGGCCAAGGTCCTGGACACCGCGGGCCGCGTGGAGCGCTTCGAACGCCGCTTCGGCGCCCGATGAACCCGACGGAGACACAGATGGACATCGCGATCGTCGGCGGCCTGCACGCCGACGCCCGCAGGCAGGCCGTCGAGCGGCTCCTGGTCACCGTCCCGGGGAGCGTGGCGCTCCACCACGACCTGGCGACGGCCGTGCACGGCACGGTCGTACGTACGGTGCGCGACGCCACCGGAGTGCTCTCCACGGGTGAGGCGCCGCTGGTCGACGACTGTGCGTGCTGCGCCCTGCGCGAGGACCTGATGCCCGAGCTCGAACGGCTCGCGGCCTCCGGTCTCACGCGGCTCGCGGTCGTCGAGCTGTGGGACTCCGTCGAGCCCAAGGCCATGGCCGAGGTGATCGCGGCGCACGCGCACGAGGGGATGCGGCTGAGCGGTGTGATCACGGCCGTCGACCCCGCCCTCCTCCTGCCCTGCCTCGGCAACGGCGACGACCTCATGGAGGCCGGGCTCGCCGCTGCCGCCACGGATCAGCGCACGGTCGCCGACACCTGGGCCCGCCAGTTGGAGTACGCCCCCGTGCTCGCCGTGGCGGACTCCGCCGACGCCGACGACGAGGACCGTGCGCTCCTCGCCCAGCTCCACCCGACCGCCCGCCAGGTCCCGATCAGCGGTCATGGGGACCTGGCGGGTGCCGCGCTCGCCGGATTCGACGTCGATGCGGCGGCCGCGGCCCAGCATCCGTCCTGTGCACTGCTGCCGACCGACGCCGACGAGGCGGGGGTCGCCACCCTCGTATGGCACCGTGACCGGCCCTTCCACCCCGAGCGGCTCTATCAGGCCCTGGAGGACCTGACCTGCGCGGCGGCCCGCAGCCGCGGCCGGTTCTGGCTCGCCGACCATCCGGACACGCTGCTCGGCTGGGACGCGGCGGGCGGCGCGCTGTGCGTGGAGAGCGCGGGGCCCTGGCTGGCCTCGCTGCCGGACGCCGCGTGGGAGATGGTGCCGCCGGTGCGCCGTGCCGCGGCGGCTCTCGACTGGCATCCGGAGCACGGCGACTGCTGCCAGCACCTGGTCTTCGTCTCGCCGGGTCTGGACCGCGAGGGTCTCCAAGAGGTCCTGGAGTCCTGCCTGTTGACCGACGAGGAGTACGCCGCGGGGCGCGACGCCTGGCAGAACCTGCCCCCCGCCTTCGACACCCTCCTGGAGGTCTGAGGTCTGAGGTGTGAGGTCTGAGGCCCGCTCCCGGGACTCGTGGCGCCGCGGTGGAACACGAACGGCGCTGTGTGCGTCTCTCCTTAGTACGGGATGGCATTCGCATGCCGTGCGAGGAG
This sequence comes from Streptomyces sp. NPDC057302, assembly GCF_042667685.1. NCBI lineage: Bacteria > Bacillati > Actinomycetota > Actinomycetes > Kitasatosporales > Streptomycetaceae > Streptomyces > Streptomyces sp. NPDC057302. The sequence goes on from NZ_JBHUZJ010000025.1 coordinate 10,492, forward strand.
CTGGGCAGGTGCTGACGGAGCTGTAATCAAGGGAACACCGCGCGTGCACGTGCATCTGCCCATGCATCGGCATGTGAACACAGCTATGATCCGGGACAGTTGACCACTGCATCTAGAGCCATCTAGAGCCACACCAGGCACTGCATCACCGGGGAGCGACTGTGCATCACGTGTTTAACGGCATGGCCGCCACGGAGCTCCATGGGGTGGTCTGGCAGAAGAGCAGGCACAGCAACTCCCAGGGCGCCTGCGTGGAGTTCGCCAAACTGCCGGGCGGCGACGTCGCCGTACGGAACTCGCGGTTCCCGGACGGCCCGGCGCTGGTCTACACGCGCGCCGAGATAGAGGCGATGCTGCTCGGGATGAAGGACGGGGACTTCGACCACCTCATAGGTGGCTAGCCCCGTTGCGCCGGCTGCCCTCTAAGCCAGCTGGAACAGCGCCCACACGACCTTGCCCCGCAGCGCGCCCGCGAGCGGGTGCCAGCCCCAGCTGTCGCTGAACGAGTCCACCAGGAACAGGCCGCGGCCCGATTCGGCCGAGAAGTCGTCGTCCGTCTCGCGCGCGACCGGGCTGTCGTCGCTGGGGTCGCGCACCGCGCACACCAGGCGTGAGGTCCAGCGCATCAGGTGCAGCCGTACGGGCGGGCCCTGTTCGCGGGGGGTGTCCGACGGCAGCGCGTGTCTCAAGGCGTTGGTGACCAGTTCGGAGACGACGAGGGCGATGTCGTCGAAGCGCTCTTCCAGTTCCCACTGACACAGCGTCTTGCGGGTGAACTGCCGCGCGCTGCCCACCGCTTCGTAGCGGGCGGGCAGGGAGCAGGACGCCGCGCTGGAGACCGCTGAGGGGTCGAGTGGGGGAAGCCCCTGCCGTAACGGCTCGAGCATGGTCGATCCATTCGTCCCCATGCGAGGCACTCCCCGGTTTCGCGGTACATAGCGATGGAGCGGTGGTGCGGTCGGTACAGCGACGCCGACGCCGCAACGCATCGGCACAGCTCGGCCCGATGGAGATACAGCGGTGGCGCGCGGACCATGGTTCCGAATGCGTACAGCAGATGCAAGGGCAGATGCACGTGCACGCGCCGGACTTGGTCGTTCCCGTGCCACTTCTTGCCCATTTCTTCCTACGACTTCTTGTGGAGGACTTCCGAAGGCTTTCCGTTTCTGTAACCGAACGAGTACGGCCTGAAGCGTTTAATGGCAGACTGCTGGCTTCCAAGTGATGGGGAGGATTGAGCGAAGTGACCGCAGGGGAGTCGAGCGGCTCGGTCGTACGGCGCATGCTCCTTGGCTCGCAACTCAGGCGCCTGAGGGAATCGCGCGGCATCACCCGTGAAGCGGCCGGCTACTCGATCCGCGCCTCCGAGTCGAAGATCAGCCGCATGGAGTTGGGACGGGTGAGCTTCAAGTCCAGGGATGTCGAGGACCTGTTGACGCTGTACGGCGTCACCGACGACGTCGAGCGTGTCGCGCTGCTCTCGCTCGCCAAAGAGGCCAACCTCGCGGGCTGGTGGCACAGTTACTCGGACGTCCTGCCGGGCTGGTTCCAGACGTACGTCGGCCTCGAAGGCGCCGCGTCGCTCATCCGCGTCTATGAAGTCCAGTTCGTCAACGGCCTGTTGCAGACCGAGGCGTACGCCCACGCGGTCGTCGCCCGCGGCATGAAGGGCGCGAGCAAGGCGGACATCGAACGCCGCGTCGCCCTGCGTCTCGAACGGCAGAAGCTGCTCATCTCCGAGCGGGCCCCCCGCTTCCACTGCGTACTCGACGAGGCGGCGCTGCGACGCCCGTACGGGGACCGGGAAGTGATGCGCGGTCAGATCCAGCATCTGATCGACATTTCCGAACGGCCGAATGTCACTCTTCAGGTCATGCCGTTCAGTTTCGGAGGGCACTCGGGCGAGAGCGGAGCGTTCACCATGCTGCGCTTCCCGGAGTCGGACCTCTCGGACGTCGTGTACGTGGAGCAGCTGACCGGAGCCCTGTACCTCGACAAACCAGAGGAAGTCGGCCAGTACGAGCGAGTGGTGAGCCAACTCCAGGGCGACAGCCCGAATCCGGCCGATAGTCGCGACCTTCTCCGTGGTCTACTCCAACTCACGTGACCCATCAGTAGGATGACGTGAAATCAGTTGACTGCACAGTCTGCGTCTAGGGGTCTCATGTCGTCCTTCTTCACTGACCTGGCTCACCAGTACATAGACGGTGAGTGGAAGGCCGGTTCCGGCTCCTGGGACATCATCGACTTCAATCCGTACGACGGGGAGAAGCTCGCGTCGATCACCGTGGCGACGGCCGACGAGGTGGACCAGGCCTACCGAGCGGCCGAGCGCGCCCAGAAGGCGTGGGGTGCGACCAACCCCTACGCCCGGCGTGCCGTCTTCGAGCGTGCCCTGCGCATCGTCGAGGACCGTGAGGAAGAGATATCCGACGCGATCGTGGCCGAGCTGGGCGGCACCCGCCTCAAGGCCGCCTTCGAGATCCACCTCACCAAGGAGTTCCTGCGCGAGGCCGTGCACGTCGCGCTGCAGCCGGAGGGCCGCATCCTGCCGTCGCCCGACGGCACCAAGGAGAACCGCCTCTACCGCGTCCCGGTGGGCGTGGTCGGCGTCATCAGCCCCTTCAACTTCCCGCTGCTGCTCTCCCTCAAGACGGTCGCCCCCGCGCTCGCCCTGGGCAACGCGGTGGTGCTCAAGCCGCACCAGAACACGCCCGTGATGGGCGGCAGCTTCCTGGCGAAGCTGTTCGAGGACGCGGGCCTGCCGGCCGGCGTCCTGAACGTGGTCATCACCGACATCGCCGAGATCGGTGACGCGTTCATCGAACACCCGGTGCCCAGCGTCATCTCCTTCACCGGCTCGGACCGCGTGGGCCGCCACGTCGGCACGGTCTGCGCCGCGAACTTCAAGCGCTCCATCCTGGAGCTCGGCGGCAACAGCGCCCTCGTCGTCCTGGACGGCGCGGACGTCGACTACGCCGTGGACGCGGCGGTCTTCAGCCGCTTCGTGCACCAGGGCCAGGTCTGCATGGCCGCCAACCGCATCCTCGTGGACCGCTCCCTGGAGGCGGAGTTCACGGAGAAGTTCGTCGCCAAGGTGGCGTCCCTGAAGGTCGGCGACCCGGCGGACCCGGCGACCCACATCGGCCCGCTGATCAACTCCTCGCAGGCCGACGCGGTGACGAAGACCGTCGCCCAGGCGGTGGCCGCGGGCGCCAAGGCCCTCCTGCACGGGAGCACCGAGGGGAACATGGTGGCGCCCACGGTCCTCACGGACCTGTCGGCCGACGCCCCGGTCCTGCACCAGGAGATCTTCGGGCCGGTCGCGCTCCTCGTGCCCTTCGACGGCGAGGAAGAGGCCGTACGGATCGCCAACGACACCCCGTACGGGCTCAGCGGCGCCGTCCACACGGCCGACGTCGAGCGCGGGGTGCGGTTCGCGCAGCGGATCAACAGCGGCATGTTCCACGTGAACGACGGCACCGTGCACGACGAGCCGATCGTGCCCTTCGGCGGCGAGAAGCACTCGGGCATCGGGCGCCTCAACGGCGACTCGACGGTGGACGCGTTCACGACGCAGCAGTGGATCTCGGTGCAGCACGGCCGCTCCCGCTTCCCCTTCTGATTCTGAGGACGACTCCCGGACCCTTGTGGTCAGGACTTCCCTTGCGGACAGGACTTCCGTTGCGGACAGAACCTGACCGCAAGGGTCCGTAACGTCATGGGTGTCGGAAAGCCCGGCAGGCTCCACAGGCTCGGAGAGGCGGACCATATGGTCACCCACGTCAACGCAGAGGCCCCCGGCGACGAGCGCGGCGCGCTGCTCGCCTTCCTCGACGCCGAGCGCGGCGGCATCCGGCGGGCCCTGCTCGGCCTGACCGACGAGCAGGCGGCCAGCAAGCCGAGCGCCAGCGAGCTCTCGCTCTCCGGGCTGCTCAAGCACGTCGCCGAGGTCGAGGACGGCTGGATCTCGCGGGCGAAGGGCGTAGCCCCAGCCGTCGAGCGCACCGAGGCGAACTGGGACGAGTGCTTCCGCCTCGTCGAGGGCGAGAGCGTCGAGTCGGTGCTCGCGTACTGGGGTCAAGTCGCCCGGCGGACCGAGGAGTTCGTCCGGTCCCGGCCCACCCTGGACGAGACCTTCGCGCTCCCCGACGAGCCGTGGTTCCCCAAGGAGGACGTGTCGACGCGGTGGGTGCTGCTCCGGCTGATCAGCGAGATGGCCCGGCACTCGGGCCACGCCGACATCATCCGCGAGACCCTCGACGGCAAGACGGCCTTCGAACTGGTGGCCCTTGAGCGCGGCGAGAGCTGGGGCTAAGCCTCCTCGGCGAGGTGCGCGGCCATCTCCGCCCGCAGGGCGTGGAGCTCCCGGAGCTGTTCGGGGGTGGGGGTGCCGTCCGCCGCGAGGGCGCGGTCGATGATGCGGAGTGCGGCCGCGTGGTCCTGCTTGGACTCGCCCAGGAGGGTGGCCTGGTGCAGGGCGCGCGCGTACCTCTCGCGGGGGACCGGCGCGTGCTCGAAGGATTCGGCGATGGGCTGCCCGACGCGGACGCAGTTGCCCGCCGGGTCCGTCATCAGGAACTGCCGTACCCCGTAGGTGGTGTCCTTCACGGCCCCGAGCCGGGGCAGGCCACGGGTCGGTATCCGCCCGAGGTGCTGCTTGAGCCCGGTGCGGAAGGCGTCGTGGAGGGTGTCCACGCGGTCGGTCACCACGTAGCAGGTGCTGTGGGCGGCCTGCGGGTCGTAGCCCTTGAGCCGGTAGAACTGGAGCTCCATGTCGCCGCGCCGGATCACGGCGTACTGATTGGGCGCCTTCTGGTGGAAGGTCACCTCGAAACCGATGGCCTTGTAGAAGTCGAGGGTCTCGTCGAGCTCGTGACAGGGGAACAAGGGGATCATTGTCTCGGCCATGACCGCTACTCTAATCAAAGTTGATTAGAAGTGTGAAGGAGGTGGCTTTGATGTCGGCGATCCGACTCCTTGTCCTCGGCGCCGTCCGCCAGCACGGACGGGCCCACGGCTATCAGGTGCGCAACGACCTGGAGTACTGGGGCGCCCACGAGTGGTCCAACGCCAAACCCGGCTCGATCTACCACGCGCTCAAGCAGATGGCCAAGCAAGGCCTGCTGGTCGCGCACGAGATCGCCCCGTCGACGGCGGGCGGTCCGCCGCGCACGGAGTACGAGATCACGCAGGCGGGCACGGAGGAGTTCCTGACCTTGCTCCGCTCGAACCTGGTCTCGTACGACCAGCGCCCCGACATGCTCTCGGCGGCCCTCGGCTTCATCGTCGACCTGCCCCGCGACGAGGCGGTCGACCTGCTGCGGCAGCGGGTGCGGGGCATCGAGGAGTGGCGCAGGTCCGTCACGGAGTACTACACCCCCGAGGAGGGCCCGGAGCAGCTCGGGCACATCGGCGAGATCATGAATCTCTGGGTCCACACGGCCGACGGCGGCGTGGAGTGGACGCGCGGTCTGATCAAGCGGATCGAGGACGGTGCGTACACGTTCGCGGGGGAGGGTGCGCCGTTCGTGGCCGTACTCGCCGAGGGTGAGGAGAACCCGTACGCGACCGGGGAGGCGCACGCGGAGGACGACCGCTGAGCTACGGCGTTCAACGGTGGCGGGTCCGCTGATCAAGTTCGCTGATCAGGTCCGCTGATCAGGTCCGCTGATCAAGTTTGACTAATTCTGGATTCGGGGATACCTTCCTTCGCGTTGAGCTCGTAGTCAAGTTTGACTACGAGGCGGCAGGGCTCGGAGGGAGACGGATGACGGACGCGATCGTCGTCGAGGGAGCACGGAAGCGGTACGGGGAGAAGCGGGCGCTCGACGGCCTGGACCTGGCGGTCGGGCGCGGCACGGTGCACGGCGTGCTCGGCCCGAACGGCGCGGGCAAGACCACGGCGGTGCGGGTGCTCGCCACGCTGCTGCGGCCGGACGAGGGCAGGGTGGAGGTCGCCGGGTACGACGTGCGCAGGCAGCCGGACGAGGTGCGCAGGCGCATCGGTCTGCTCGGCCAGCACGCGGCGCTCGACGAGGAGCTGAGCGGCCGGCAGAACCTGGACATGTTCGGGCGGCTCTACCACCTGGGCGCACGCCACGCGCGCGTGCGGGCCGACGAGCTCCTGGAGCGCTTCGGGCTCGGGGACACCGGACGCAAGGCGGTCAAGCAGTACAGCGGCGGCATGCGGCGCCGTCTGGACCTCGCGGCCTCGCTCATCACGGAGCCCGACGTGCTGTTCCTCGACGAACCGACCACGGGCCTGGACCCGCGGGGCCGCACGGAGGTCTGGGAGGCGGTGCGCTCGCTGGTCGACGGCGGTACGACGGTGCTCCTGACCACGCAGTACCTCGAAGAGGCGGATCAGCTCGCCGACCGCATCTCGGTGATCGACCGGGGCCGGGTCATCGCGAACGGCACGGCGGACGAGCTGAAGTCCATGACGGGCGGTGACCGGATCGACGTGGTGGTGCGGGACGCGGCCCAACTGGAGCTCGTGGCGCGGCTGCTGCCGGGCGACGCCACGCTGGACGCGGACCGGCGCCTGGCCAGCGCGCCGGTGGCGGACCGGATGGCGGCGCTCACCGGGGTCGTACAGGCCCTGCGGGAGGCCGGCGTGGAGGCGGAGGACATCGCGGTGCGCAGGCCGACCCTGGACGAGGTGTTCCTGCGCCTGACGGGACCCGCGGGCGATCGGACGGGCCGTGCGCAGGAGCAGGAACGTACGAAGGAGGCCGTGTGAGCACGACGACGATCAGCCGTACCCCCGCGCCGGGCCGTACGCCGGTGACCGGCGGCACGGCCGCAAGGTGGGCCGCGGTCGACTCCTGGACCATGACGCGGCGCGAACTCGCGCACTGGGCGCGGCAGCCGGTGCAGGTGCTCGTCGGCCTGGTCTTCCCGGTGATGCTGCTGCTGATGTTCAACTACCTGATCGGCGGCGGAAAGGGCATCGCGGGCGACTACGCCGAGTTCCTGGTGCCCGGCATGTTCGCGCTGACCATGGCCTTCGGCCTGGACGCGACGATGGTCGCCGTCACGCAGGACCTCAACAAGGGCGTGATCGACCGCTTCAGGTCCCTGCCGATGACCAACGGGGCGGTCCTGGTCGGCCGTTCGGTCGCGGACATGCTGCAGTCGCTCGCCTCGCTGCTCGTCATGATCGGCGTCGGCCTCGCCATCGGCTGGCGCTGGCACGGCTCGTTCGGTGCGGCGCTCGGCGCGGTGGGCCTGCTGCTCCTGCTGCGGTTCGCGATGCTGTGGATCGGCATCCACCTGGCGATGGTCGCGGGCCGGCCGGAGATGGTGGTGGCCGTGCAGGTCCTGGTCTGGCCGGTCGGCTTCCTCTCCAACGCCTTCACGGTCCCGCAGAACATGCCGGGGTGGCTGGGCGCGGCGGTCGAGTGGAACCCGATGTCGGCCACGGCCACGGCGGTGCGCGACCTGTTCGGCAACGACCCCGGGGTGGTGGGCACGTCATGGGCCGCCGAACATGCGGGCCTCCTTGCCGTGGTGTGGCCCGTGGTGCTCGTGGGGGTGTTCCTGCCGCTGGCGGTACGGAGGTTCGGCGCGCTCAGTAAGTAATGACGTTCGCGCCAGGCTCCTCGTGGCGGAACCCAGTGGCGGAACCCAGCGGCGAAACCTAGTGGTGGAACCCGGTGGCCGCGTCCTTGTCCCGGGTGAAGGGGTGCGGCTGGCGCCGCAGTTCGGGCACCAGGCTGCTCAGATCGGCCAGGAAGAGCTCCGCGAGGTCCGCCGTGAAGCCGTTGCGGCAGACCACGCGGAGCACCGCCAGATCCTCGCGGTGGGCCGGGAAGGTGTACGCGGGGACCAGCCAGCCGCGCTCGCGGAGCCGCCGGGACACGTCGAAGACGTCGTACGCCTTCACGTCGTCCCGCGTGGTGAAGGCGAACACCGGCAGCTGGTCGCCGCGGGTGATCAGCCGGAAGTCGTCGAGGGCCTCGATGCGGTCCGCGAGGCCGCGGGCGACGTCCCTGGCCGCCTGCTGGACGGCGCGATAGCCCTCGCGGCCCAGGCGCAGGAACGTGTAGTACTGCGCGACGACCTGCGCTCCCGGCCGGGAGAAGTTCAGCGCGAACGTCGGCATGTCACCGCCGAGGTAGTTCACCCGGAACACCAGCTCCTCCGGCAGCGCGTCCGCGTCCCGCCACAGCGCCCAGCCGACGCCCGGATAGACCAGGCCGTACTTGTGGCCCGACGTGTTGATCGAGGCGACCCTCGGCAGGCGGAAGTCCCACTCCAGGTCCTCGTCGAGGAACGGCGCCACCATCGCGCCGGACGCGCCGTCGACGTGCACGGGGATGTCGAGCCCGGTGCGCTCCTGGAGGTCGTCCAGGGCCGCGCAGAGCTCGGCCACCGGCTCGTACGACCCGTCGAAGGTGGAGCCGAGCACCGCCACGACGCCGATCGTGTTCTCGTCGCACAGCTCGGCGGCGGCCTCCGCGTCGAGGTGGTAGCGGTCGCCCTCCATGGGGACCTGGCGCGCCTCGACCTCCCAGAAGTTGCAGAACTTGTCCCAGCAGACCTGGACGTTGACCCCCATGACGAGGTTGGGGCGCGCGGTGGGGGACGGATAGCGGTCGATGTTCCGCTTGGCCTTGGCCCAGCGGCGCTTGAGCGCCATCCCGGCGAGCATGCACGCCTCGCTGGACCCGGTCGTCGAGCAGCCGACGGCGCCCGAGGGGTCCGGCGCGTGCCACAGGTCGGCGAGCATGGCCACGCAGCGCCGCTCCAGCTCGGCCGTGTGCGGATACTCGTCCTTGTCGATCATGTTCTTGTCCCGGCACTCCGACATGAGGACGTCGGCCTGCGGCTCCATCCACGTCGTGACGAAGGTGGCGAGGTTGAGGCGGGAGTTGCCGTCCAGCATCAGCTCGTCGTGCACCAGCTGGTACGCCGTCGTGGGTGGCAGGGGCCCGTCGGGGAGGCGATGCTTGGGCGGCGCCTCGCTCATGCCGCTGACCGGGTTGGCCTCTCCGTAGAAGGGGTTCACCGCGAGGGTGCGCCCCCGCCCCTTGGAGTCGCCGTTCGGGTCCTCACTGTGGTGGAGCGGCATGGGCGGGTCTCCTCGTGGCTGAGGTCTGCTGTCCGGGGTTCGCACGCCCCTGCTGGCGAGGATATGGGCGGCTGCCGGGGTCTGCACTTGCACCTCACGTCACGTGAGGACCCAGGCTGAGGTGCGTACCGAGAAAGAGGGCGGGAGCCATGAGCTACTCCGTGGGACAGGTCGCCGGTTTCGCCGGAGTGACGGTGCGCACGCTGCACCACTACGACGAGATCGGCCTGCTCGTGCCGGGCGAGCGCAGCCACGCGGGCCACCGGCGCTACAGCGACGGCGACCTGGACCGGCTTCAGCAGATCCTGTTCTACCGGGAGCTCGGCTTCCCCCTGGACCAGGTGGCGGCACTCCTGGACGACCCGGAGACGGACCCGCGCGCGCACCTGCGCCGCCAGCACGAGCTGCTGACCGCCCGGATCACCAGGCTCCAGGAGATGGCCGCCGCCGTCGAGACCGCCATGGAGGCGAAGAAGATGGGCATCAACCTCACGCCCGAGGAGAAGTTCGAGGTCTTCGGGGACCACGACCCCGACCAGTACGCGCAGGAGGTCGAGCGGCGCTGGGGCGACACCGACGCCTACAAGGAATCGCAGCGCAAGGCCGCCTCGTACACCAAGGAGGACTGGCAGCGGATCAACGACGAGTTCGCCGCCGTGCACGCGCGCATGGCCGACGCGCTCGCCAGGGGTCTGCCCGCGGACTCCACGGAGGCGATGGACGTCGCGGAGGAGCACCGCGGCTTCATCTGCCGCTTCCACTACGACTGCTCGTACGAGATCCACACCTGCCTCGGCGAGATGTACGTGGCGGACGAGCGGTTCACGGCCACCTACGAGGCCATCCGGCCGGGCCTCGCGAGCTACATGCGGGACGCGATGCTGGCGAACGCGGCGCGCAACGGCTGAGCACGGGATCGGTACCACGGGATCGGTAAGGGGCACCCGCCTGTCGCGGGTGCCCCTTACGCGTGGTGCTCCCTTAGCCGTGGTGTCACTGCTCCTGAACGATCACGGCCGCCGTGCCGTAGGCGCACACCTCCGTACCCACGTCGGCGGCCTCGGTGACGTCGAAGCGCATCATCAGGACCGCGTTGGCGCCCCGCGCGCGTGCCTGCTCGATGAGGCGCTCCATGGCCTGGTTGCGGGTCTCCACCAGCGTCTTCGTGAGGCCCTTCAACTCGCCGCCGATCATGGACTTCAGGCCTGCGCCGAGCTGGCTGCCCAGGTGCCGGGAGCGGACGGTGAGGCCGAAGACCTCACCGATAACCTGTTGTACGCGGTAGCCCGGTACGTCGTTCGTCGTCACGACCAGTACGTCGGAGTGCGGGTCGGTGCCGCCGCCGAAATCTTCGATACCCATGTCACACAGCTTGTCTCAGATCACGCAGGGTGCACCCTGGGAAGAGCAGTGGAACCTGGGCACGTCACCTCGCGTTGATAGCTTTGGGCGGCCGTCCCCGCCGCATCGCCCTCTCACCCCTCAGGAGCCCGGAACCGTGACGACGCTTGCGCTCGGACCAAGCTGGCTGGACCCGGATTACCTCCTGAACACGTTCGGGGTCTGGGGTCTGCTCGCGATCGTCTTCGCCGAGTCGGGCCTGCTCATCGGCTTCTTCCTGCCGGGTGACTCGCTGCTGTTCACGACGGGCCTGCTGATCACGACGAATCAGCTGGACTTCCCGCTCTGGCTCTGCGTCGTCCTCATCTGCATCGCCGCGATCCTCGGCGACCAGGCGGGCTACCTCTTCGGCAAGAAGGTCGGCCCCTCGCTCTTCAACCGCCCGGACTCCAAGCTGTTCAAGCAGGAGAACGTGGTCAAGGCGCACGAGTTCTTCGAGAAGTACGGCCCCAAGTCCCTGGTCCTGGCCCGCTTCGTGCCCATCGTGCGGACGTTCACGCCGATCATCGCGGGCGTCAGCGGCATGCGGTACCGCTCGTTCATCACGTTCAACATCATCGGCGGCGTCCTCTGGGGCGCGGGCGTCACGATGCTCGGCGCGTGGCTCGGCAACATCAAGTTCGTGCACAAGAACATCGAGGCGATCCTCATCCTGATCGTCCTGATCTCGGTGGTGCCGATCGCGATCGAGTTCCTGCGGGCCCGCAGCAAGTCCAAGAAGGCGGCAGCCGCCGAGGGCGACACCCCCGGTGCACCCCCGGCGTCGCGCGGCCGGCACGCGAAGCGCTAGATCAGAAGCCGCGCGTCCGCTTGGCCGCGCGGCGGTTCGCCGCCGTCGTGGCGCCCGGGATCTTGAGGATCAGGCGCGAGACCTCGCTGCCCAGGTTCACGCCGATCGCGATGGCCAGTGCCGTCGCCGCCGCCTTGGTGAGCGAGTTGATGCCCGTGTTCATGTCGTTCTGGGCGAGCGCCAGCAGCCCGAAGTACGTGGCGCTACCGGGCAGCAGCGGGCCGATGGCAGCGGTGACGTACGGCAGTGAAGAGGCGAAGCGGTAGCGCGAGAAGAGCTGCCCGAACAGGCCCACGAGCCCGGCCGCGATGGCCGTCGCCGCGACCGGCGAGAGTTCGAGGGACGTCTGCGCGAGTGCGCCGAACATGACCCAGGCGATACCGCCGTTGAGGGTCACGATGAGCACGGTGTGACGTTCCTGCTGGAGCAATATCGCGAAGGCGAGACTCAGCGCCATCGACGCCAGGATCTGGATCACCGGGCGCGAGTCGACCGCCACGAACGTCGTCTCGGGCCGCAGGCTCGTCGCGTCCAGCATCACGCCGAGCGAGAGCACCAGCAGGACGCCGCAGACGATGCCCACGACGAGGTAGCAGACCTCGAGGAGGCGGGCCGCCGCAGTGATGTAGTAGCCGGTCAGACCGTCCTGGACGCCTGCCACCAGGGCTCTTCCCGGGATCAGCGCGAAGAGGCCACCCGTGATCACCGCGGACGCGTTGACCTCCTGGGAGTGCACGAGGCTGAGCGTGACGCCCATCGCGGCGGGCGGCATCGCGGCCCCCACGAACTGGTAGAACTCCGGAAGCCCGCGGCCCGCGCACAGCCAGGCCAGACGGTCGCCGAGCATCGCGCCGACCGCCGCGATCACGAAGACCAGGGCGCCACCGCCGACGAGCACGGAAGCCGAGCCCGCGAGCAGCCCGCCGGCCGCCGTGAGCGCCCAGCCGGGGTAGGGGTGGCGGTTACGGCGGATCGCCGCCAGACGGCGGTACGCCTCCTCGAGGGAGATCTCGCTCTCCGGGTCGCTGATGTCGTCCACCAGCTGGAAGACGGACGCGAGACGCGTGTAGTCGGTGCCCCGGCGGCGCACGGTCCTCGACGCGGTGACCGGGTCGTCCACCAGGGACGGCTGGTGCGAGATGGAGAGCAGCGTGAACGTCACGGTCGGCTCGCAGCGGTCCAGGCCGTAGCTGCGGCAGACGGCGAACATCGCCGCCTCCACGTCCTCGGCGCCCTCACCGCCGGCGAGCAGCAGCTCGCCGATACGCAGCGTCAGGTCGAGCACGCGCGGCACGGCGGGCCCGGTCTCGTCCTCGTGCTTCTGCGAGGCCTCCGGAGTGGGCCGCTCGGCGACCGGCATGCGCAGCATCGTGCGCATCTGGTCCTGCCAGGGCGTCTCCTTGGTGAGCTTCACCAGGGGAATGCCGTGCGGGGGCGTGAAGGCGGGGGGCGCGTTGCGCGAGCTGTAGGTGTTCGGCGTGGTGAACGCCGACTTCTCGGTCTCCTGGGTGGTCGACGCGAGATTCGGGGACGACAGGTTCGGCAGTCCGGTCGGGATCGCGAACTCCGAGGTGGTCTGCGACTCGTCCTCGGGCGCCGGTGGCTGCGGAATCACACCGGTGGGCTGAGTGAACGCACTCCGTGCCTCATCCGACTGTGGCTTACGGTCTTCGGCCTCCTGGTCAGCCACTTTCACTGCCTCGCTCCCACATACGAACCTTGCGCACCTCCAGTACGAACAGTATGCGCACAGATACGCGAACGGGCCGCGCGGTCTCCGTGAAGATCGCGCGGCCCGTCAGTGTCGGGGTAGGGGCACTCAGTGACCCTGCGCCTCCGCGCGCTTGTACGACTTCTCGATCTCGGCCTCGGCGTCCGCGCGGCCGACCCAGTCGGCGCCCTCGACGGACTTGCCGGGCTCCAGGTCCTTGTAGACCTCGAAGAAGTGCTGGATCTCCAGGCGGTCGAACTCGGAGACGTGGTGGATGTCGCGCAGGTGCTCCACGCGGGGGTCCGACGCCGGGACGCAGAGCAGCTTGTCGTCGCCGCCCGCCTCGTCGGTCATCCGGAACATGCCGATCGCGCGGCACTTGATGAGGCAGCCCGGGAAGGTCGGCTCGTCCAGGATGACGAGGGCGTCCAGCGGGTCACCGTCCTCGCCGAGGGTGTTCTCGACGAATCCGTAGTCAGCGGGGTAGCTGGTCGACGTGAAGAGGCGACGGTCCAGGCGGATCCGGCCGGTCTCGTGGTCCACCTCGTACTTGTTCCGCGAACCCTTCGGAATCTCGATGGTGACGTCGAACTCCACGGGTGGCTCCTCCATGATCAGCACATACTTCGGGTGGTTAAGTGTCCCTCACGCAGATGTGTGATCGCGAAAGGGGCTGGTCGTCGTGCCCGAGCTCAAGCCTTGGCAGAAGACCTGGCAGCGGGTTCGGGGGCAACTGGGGCAGCTCCCCAAGCCTCCGGCTCCCAAGATCCCTGCCGTTCTCAGAACTCCTGCGAAGCTCAAGACCTGGCAGCTCACGGTGGGTGCCGCCACCGTCGGAGTCGCTGTCGCGGCCGGTGCGGTGGCCGCGGCCGGCCCCTGGGACTCCTCGGGTCAGCGTACGGCCGAGCGGGACTGGGCGGCTTCTCAGGAGGCCGGGGGTGGTGCAGATCACGGCGGTCGTACGTCCGGACGAGCGCCGGCGGCCGCCCCGAGCGCCCCCTCCGTGCTCAGGGGGCTCGGCGCACCCTTGGGTTCCGTGCACGGCGGCTCCGCGCCCGCTCCGGACGGCAAGGCGCTCGCGGGCGTCCTCGATCCGCTCCTGAAGGACAAGGCGCTCGGCCCCGAGCGCTCCGGGGTCGTCATCGACGCGGGCACCGGGCGCCGGGTCTACGGCAAGGGGGGCGGCGACGCCCTGACGCCCGCGTCCACCACCAAGATCGCCACGGCGGTCGCGGCGCTGACCTCGGCCGGTGCCGACCACCGCATCACCACGAAGGCGGTCATCGAGCCGGACTCGAAGGACGTCGTCCTGGTGGGAGGCGGCGATCCCACGCTCACCGCCCGCAAGGACGGCCCCTACGCCGACAGCGCGGCGAGCCTGCGCGATCTGGCGCAGGACACCGCGCGGGCCCTGAAGGACCGTGGCGCCGACAAGGTGAACCTGTCGTACGACACCTCCCTCTACTCCGGGGAGCAGCAGCACCCCATCGGCCCGAACGAGAACCTCACGCTGGTCAGCGCCCTGATGGCCGACGAGGGCCGCCTGGACGACTCCTCCAGTGGTCCCGCACCGCGTTCGGGGGACCCGGCGGGCGACGCGGCGAAGAAGTTCGCGGAGCTCCTCAAGGAGGAGGGCATCGACGCCGGCACCGGCACCGGGGACAAGGAGAAGAAGACCCCCGGCCCGTCCAAGGCCTCGGAACGCGCCGAGTCGCTCGCCAAGGTCGAGTCCCCGCCGCTCTCGGCGCTCGTCGAGCGGATGCTGACGCACAGCGACAACGACATCGCCGAGGCGCTGGCCCGCCAGACGGCCCTCGCGGCGAAGGAGCCGGTGAGCTTCGACGGCGCGGGCAGGGCCATCGACGCCCAGCTGAAGAAGGCGCGGCTGCCGCTGGCCGGCACGAAGTTCGCCGACGGCAGCGGCCTGGACCGGGCCGACCGCAGCTCGGCCGAACTGCTCGCCGCGCTCCTGGCCCGCGCCGCCGACCCCGCCCACCCCGAACTGCGCTCGGTGGTGACGGGCCTCCCGGTGGCCGGCTTCACGGGCACCCTGGTCGACCGCTACCCCAAGGACGCCCCGGGCACAGGCGTCGTACGCGCCAAAACAGGCACCCTGACGGGCGTGAACACCCTCGCGGGCACGGTCGTGGACACGGACGGCCGCCTCCTGGTCTTCGCCTTCATGACCACAGGCACCACGGACCCCAAGGCGGCCCAGGCGGCACTCGACCGGATGGCTTCGGGGGTGGCGAAGTGCGGGTGCCGGTGACCCCTATGGGCCCGGAGTAGGGCGCGTTCGGGCCTCCGCCTCGTGAGTGGGCGGAGACGGCTGCGTGCTGGTGGCGGTGGGGAGCATCGGTGGTGCGGAGATGGTCGACTGGCTGTGTTTTTCCGGGGGCAACCCCCGTACCTCCGGCCGGTGGGGCGGTGTCGTGGCCGCGCTCGTGTCGCCGGGTCGGTGGTGGGCGGAGGCAGCGGCGGTCACGGGAGGCGATCCCTTCCCGTTGACCCCTACGGGCCCGGAGTAGGGCGCGTTCGGGCCTCCGCCTCGTGAGTGGGCGGAGACGGCTGCGTGCTGGTGGCGGTGGGGAGCATCGGTGGTGCGGAGACGGTCGACCGGCTGAGTTTTTCCGGGGGCAACCCCCGTACCCCCGGCCGGTGGGGCGGTGTCGTGGCCGCGCTCGTGTCGCCGGGTCGGTGGTGGGCGGAGGCAGCGGCGGTCACGGGAAGCGATCCCTTCCCGTTGACCCCTACGGGCCCGGAGTAGGGCAATCTCGGGGCTCAACCCCCTCCGCTGGCGGAGTCGACCACGTACCGTTGACGCATGACGAGCATCGGTGGTGCGGAGATGGTCGACTGGAATCTCGCGGTGGCGACCGCGACCCGGCTCGTCCGGCCGGGTCCAGAAGTGAGCCGGGACGAGGCGCGGGCCATCGTCGCCGAGCTCCGGAAGCATGCGAAGTCCTCGGAGGAGCACGTCCGTTCCTTCACCCGGATGGGCACGGAGGACATTCACGACACCCCGGTGCTCGTGGTGGACAGGGCCGGGTGGATCAAGGCGAACGTCGCCGGGTTCCGGGAGATCCTCAAGCCCCTCCTGGACAAGATGCAGGACCGGCGCAGCGGACCGGGCGGCGCCATGCTCGGCGCGGTCGGCGGCAAGGTCACCGGCGTCGAGCTCGGGATGCTGCTCTCCTTCCTCGCCTCGCGCGTCCTCGGGCAGTACGAGACGTTCGCCCCGGCCACCCGCGACCTCCCGGCGGGGGAGCACGGCGGCGGCAGGCTCCTCCTCGTGGCGCCGAACATCGTGCACGTAGAGCGCGAACTCGACGTGAACCCCCATGACTTCAGGCTCTGGGTGTGCCTTCACGAGGAGACGCACCGCACGCAGTTCTCGGCCGTGCCGTGGCTGCGGGACCACCTGGAGGGGGAGATCCAGTCATTCCTCTCCGAGACCGAAGTCGATCCGATGACGGTCATCGAGCGCATCAGGGAAGCGGCCCAGTCCCTCGCGGGCGGCCGTCCCGACGGCGAGGAGGACGACGGGGGCCGCTCCATCGTGGAGCTGGTGCAGACCCCCGCCCAGCGCGAGATCCTCGCCCGCCTCACGGCCGTCATGTCGCTCCTGGAGGGGCACGCCGACTTCGTGATGGACGGCGTGGGCCCGGACGTGGTGCCCTCCGTCGGCGAGATCCGGGAGAAGTTCCAGCAGCGCAGGGCGCGCGGGGCGAGCCGCCTTGACCAGGCCCTGCGCAAGCTGCTCGGCCTCGACGCGAAATTGCGCCAATACCGGGACGGCGAGCGTTTCGTGCGCGCGGTCGTCGGCGAGGTCGGAATGGACGGCTTCAACCGGGTGTGGACTTCGCCGAACACGCTGCCCACCAAGTCGGAGATCGCCAAACCGGCGGACTGGGTCGCGCGGGTGCACCGTAAGGGAGAGTGAGGTCAGTAGGGGAGCGAGTTGCGGCCGATGGCAGGAGAACGCCTCCGCAATCACCCGTCCGAGGGACCGTGAGCCATGGGTAGGCGTGCAATGCTCGGGGAACGGCTCGGCTCTGTCACCATCGACACACTCTGAGTGACTAACCTCGTGGGATCTGCCTGAGGCCCGATCTCGCGAATGTGGTCCTGAGTGACAGGTCCGAGGCTCACCCCCGAACTTCATGAAGGGAACCGGACATGGGTCCCCATCCTGCGGTCGCGGCGATACGCCTGGCGGTCCGCCGCGTACTCCACGACGTACTGACCGACGTACAGCGCACCGACGTCCACCGTGCCGCCCCAAGGCGCCCCGAAGCACAGCGCAGCCCCCAGCAAGTCCTCTCCCCGCGCCCCGCTCACCCCCACCCTCCACGCGAGCAGGCCACGACGCCACTCGTCCTCGTCGCGTGCTCCGGCGGCGCCGACTCCATGGCGCTCGCCTCCGCCCTCGCCTTCGAGGCCCCCAAACTCGGCATCCGCGCCGGCGGCGTCACCGTCGACCACGGACTGCAGGACGGGTCCGATCTGCGCGCCGCCGAGGTCGTCTCGCGGCTCACCGCCCTCGGCCTGGACCCCATCGAGTCCGTCGCCGTCGCCGTCGGCAGGGAGGGCGGCCCCGAAGCCGCGGCCCGCGACGCGAGATACGGCGCACTGGACGCCGTGGCCGAACGGCACGGCGCCGCAGCGATCCTGCTCGGCCACACCCGTGACGACCAGGCGGAGACCGTCCTGCTCGGTCTCGCCCGCGGCTCCGGCATCCGCTCCCTCTCCGGGATGGCGGCCGTGTCCGGCGGACCAGGGGCCGACCGCCGCTACCGCCGCCCCTTCCTGCACATCGACCGGCAGACCGCCCGCAAGGCCTGCATGGTCCAGTCGCTGCCCGTCTGGGACGACCCGCACAACACCGACCCCGCCTACACGCGTTCCCGGCTGCGGCACGAAGGCCTGCCCGCCCTGGAGAAGGCGCTCGGCAAGGGCGTCGTGGAAGCACTCGCCCGTACGGCCCAGTTGTCCCGGGACGACGCCGACGCCCTGGACCACTGGGCCGCACAGGCGGAGGCTTCGGTGCGCGACGCCGCGGGACTCCTGGAGTGCGCCAAGCTCTACGCCCTGCCGCCCGCCGTCCGCCGCCGCATCGTGCGCCGCGCCGCCATCGAGGCGGGCGCCCCGGCCGGTGCGCTGTTCGCCCGGCATCTCGAAGAGGTCGACCGGCTGATCACGGGCTGGCGCGGCCAGGGGGCCATCAATCTCCCGGGCAAAGTCGTCGCCCAACGCCAGGGTGGCAGACTGGTGATCCGGCAAGGCTGTTGACCGAGAGGCTCACGGGCCTCACACAGCCGGTGTGACGGACGACCGAAAGTGATGCGGGTGGACGCGAAAGACATGGGCACCGACCTTCAGTCGGTGCTCATCACCAAGGAAGAGATCGACGCGAAGCTGGCTGAGCTGGCCGCCAAGATCGACGCGGAGTACGCGGGCAAGGACCTGCTGATCGTCGGCGTGCTCAAGGGTGCGGTGATGGTCATGGCGGACCTGGCGCGTGCGCTGTCCACCCCGCTCACCATGGACTGGATGGCCGTGTCGTCGTACGGCGCGGGCACCCAGTCCTCCGGCGTGGTGCGGATCCTCAAGGACCTGGACACCGACATCAAGGGCAAGCACGTCCTGATCGTCGAGGACATCATCGACTCCGGACTGACGCTGTCCTGGCTGCTCTCCAACCTCGGCTCGCGCGAGCCCGCGTCGCTGAAGGTGTGCACGCTGCTGCGCAAGCCCGAGGCGGCCAAGGTCGCGATCGACGTGGAGTGGGTCGGCTTCGACATCCCGAACGAGTTCGTCATCGGGTACGGCCTGGACTACGCGGAGAAGTACCGCAACCTGCCGTTCGTCGGCACCCTCGCTCCGCACGTCTACGGGGGCTGAGGCCGGGCCTCCCGGCCAACTCCTCGGAGGCGGCCGGGAACCCTCACCCGTTTCCCGGCGTTGAAGCATGCGAAGACGGGTTTATCAGCCGTCCCGTGCGGCCTCGGGTGACAATGCTGGGGTACCGTCCGAAGAACAGTCTTTATCAAACTCACTATGGCAGGAGGGACGGGGCGTCATCGCTCCGTATGGATGGACGTGAAGCGATACTTCCGTGGGCCAGTCATGTGGATCGTGCTGGCCGTCCTTGCCGTGGTCGTGTTGATGCAGGTCGTCGGTTCGTCCGGCGGCTACAAAACGGTGGACACCGGCCAGGTAGTGCAGGCGATCAACGACGACAAGGTTGAATCCGCCAAAATCACCACCGGTGACGAGCGGACCGTCAAGGTCGAGCTCAAGGATGGCCAGAAGGTCAAGGACAGCAGCAAGATCCAGGCGAGCTACATCGGCGACCAAGGCGTCGCCATCGCCAACACCTTGCAGGAGAAGTTCGAGGACAAGAAGATCCCGGACGGTTACACCGTCTCGGAGTCGAAGCAGAACCCGTTCGTCGGCATCCTGCTTTCCCTGCTCCCCTTCGTACTCATCGTCGTCGTCTTCCTGTTCCTGATGAATCAGATGCAGGGCGGCGGCTCCCGCGTCATGCAGTTCGGGAAGTCCAAGGCCAAGCTCATCACCAAGGACACCCCGAAGACGACGTTCTCCGACGTCGCCGGTTCTGACGAGGCCGTCGAGGAGCTCCACGAGATCAAGGAGTTCCTCCAGGAGCCGGCGAAGTTCCAGGCCGTCGGGGCCAAGATCCCCAAGGGTGTGCTCCTCTACGGGCCGCCCGGCACGGGTAAGACGCTCCTCGCGCGTGCTGTCGCGGGTGAGGCCGGCGTCCCCTTCTACTCGATCTCCGGTTCCGACTTCGTCGAGATGTTCGTCGGTGTCGGCGCCTCGCGTGTGCGTGACCTCTTCGAGCAGGCCAAGGCGAACGCCCCGGCGATCGTCTTCGTCGACGAGATCGACGCCGTCGGCCGGCACCGCGGTGCCGGTATGGGCGGCGGTCACGACGAGCGCGAGCAGACGCTGAACCAGCTGCTGGTCGAGATGGACGGTTTCGACGTGAAGGGTGGCGTCATCCTGATCGCCGCCACGAACCGCCCCGACATCCTCGACCCGGCGCTCCTGCGTCCCGGCCGTTTCGACCGTCAGATCGCGGTCGACCGTCCGGACATGCTGGGCCGTCTGGAGATCCTCAAGGTTCACCAGAAGGGCAAGCCGGTCGCCCCGGACGTCGACCTGGGCGCGGTCTCCCGGCGTACGCCGGGCTTCACCGGTGCCGACCTGTCGAACGTGCTGAACGAAGCGGCGCTCCTCACGGCGCGCGGCGACAAGAAGCTGATCGACAACCACGCACTGGACGAGGCGATCGACCGCGTCGTGGCGGGTCCGCAGAAGCGGACGCGGATCATGTCCGACAAGGAGAAGAAGATCACCGCGTACCACGAGGGCGGACACGCCCTGGTCGCGGCGGCGTCTCCGAACTCGGACCCGGTCCACAAGATCACGATCCTGTCGCGCGGCCGGGCCCTGGGTTACACCATGGTCCTGCCCGAAGAGGACAAGTACTCGACCACGCGCAACGAAATGCTCGACCAGCTGGCGTACATGCTGGGCGGGCGCGCGGCCGAGGAGCTCGTCTTCCACGACCCGACGACGGGTGCGGCGAACGACATCGAGAAGGCCACCGCGACCGCGCGGGCCATGGTCACGCAGTACGGCATGACCGAGCGGCTCGGCGCGATCAAGTTCGGTGGCGACAACACCGAGCCGTTCCTCGGCCGCGAGATGGGTCATCCGCGCGACTACTCGGAAGAGGTCGCGGCGCTGGTCGACGAAGAGGTCAAGAAGCTCATCGAGACCGCGCACAACGAGGCCTGGGAGATCCTCGTCGAGAACCGCGACGTTCTCGACAACCTGGTCCTCCAGCTCCTCGAGAAGGAGACCCTGAACAAGGAGCAGATCGCCGAGGTCTTCTCCGGCATCGTGAAGCGCCCGGCCCGCCCGGCGTGGACCGGTTCCTCGCGGCGCACGCCCTCGACCCGCCCGCCGGTGCTCTCCCCCCGGGAGCTGTCACTGACGAACGGTGCGAACGGCGCGACGCCCGCGGTGACCGCGGGTCCGACGGATACGCCCGTCGAGGTGACCAAGAAGGATCGCCCCGAGAGCTGATCCCGGCAGCCTCAACAGGCCCGGAATGGAAGCTGCGCCCCCCTGGTTCTAGCCTGGGGGGCGCAGTTTTTTCGTACGCACCGACGCAACCGATGCGCGGAACGCTAGGAACGAGGCACACATGACCGACCCCGTGACGCTGGACGGCGAGGGCACGATCGGCGAGTTCGACGAGAAGCGAGCCGAGAACGCCGTGCGCGAACTGCTGATCGCGGTCGGCGAGGACCCGGACCGCGAGGGTCTGCGGGAGACTCCGGGCCGCGTGGCGCGCGCGTACAAGGAGATATTCGGCGGTCTGTGGCTGAAGGCGGAGGACGTCCTGACGACGACGTTCGATCTCGGCCACGACGAGATGGTCCTGGTGAAGGACATCGAGGTGCAGAGCTCCTGCGAGCACCACCTGGTGCCCTTCCACGGCGTCGCGCACGTCGGCTACATCCCGTCGTCCGACGGCAAGATCACCGGGCTGTCCAAGCTCGCCCGCCTCGTGGACGTCTACGCACGCCGTCCGCAGGTCCAGGAGCGGCTGACGACGCAGGTGGCGGACTCGTTGATGGAGATCCTCGAACCGCGCGGCGTCATCGTCGTCGTCGAGTGCGAGCACATGTGCATGACCATGCGAGGGGTGCGGAAGCCGGGCGCCAAGACGATCACCTCGGCGGTGCGCGGCCAGCTGCGTGACCCCGCGACGCGCGCCGAGGCGATGAGCCTGATCATGGCGCGTTAGTGGCCGTACGGGCCGCCTAGGCGGCCGTGGCCTCGGTCCCGCCGCTCTCGTCGTCGTCCTCGGGGAGCCTGCACACCCGCTCCATGAAGAAGGCGGCCGCTATCACCGCGATGCCGGCCAGCAGGGAGAGCCCGGCGTAGATCGCCTGGTCGCGGCGGGACGGAACGTCCAGGTACTCCAGGAGGAAGGCGCCCGTGCCGCCGTACATCCCGGCGACCAGGGCGGCGACCAGGGCGCTCGCCTGGCCGAAGACGACGGCGCGGGCGGCCATCATCGGCTCGACGCCCTTGGCCCCCGGGCGCCGCTCGCGCTGGGCGCGCAGGCGGGAGCGCAGGGAGAGCGCCGTGGCGAGCAGCACCACGGCGATGACCGCGAGCACGATGGGCGCGGCCAGCGGGACCCGCGGCAGTGTGCCGACGGAGTCCCACAGCCGGGCGCCCGCCCAGGACAGCACCCCGGCCACCAGGAAGAGGCCGGCCAGTGTCCTGATGCGCAGCTGCTTCACGGATGACCCTTCGTCGTCTCGGTGTCGTACGGACCCGCTTGTCGTCGTGCGGGTCCGATAGACCCTAACGATTACTCGGGCAGGCGGAGTTCCAGGTCGACACGGGGTGCGACGCCGTCCCGGGTGATCTTGGTGAGCAGGTCGGCGACCGCGCCGCGTCCCGCCAGCTGGGCCTCGGGCTCCACGTCGTGCCAGGGGGCGAGGACGAAGGCACGTTCATGCGCGCGCGGGTGGGGGAGCGTGAGGTCCGGGTCGTCCGAGACGATCTCCGCGTACGCCACGATGTCGACGTCGATCGTGCGGGCGGCCCAGCGCTCGTCCCGTACGCGGTGGAAGGCCTCCTCGATCGCGTGCGCCCGCTCCAGGAGCGAGGAGGGCGGCAGGGTCGTCTTCACCACGACCACCGCGTTGAAGTACGAGGGCTGGGTGTCGGGCTCGACGCCCCAGGGCTCCGTCTCGTACACCGGAGAGACCGCCTTGACCCGCAGGCCGGGGGTGTCCTCCAGGGCGTCGATGGCGCCCTGCAGCGTCTCCAGGCGGTTGCCGAGATTGCTGCCGAGGGAGATCACGGCGCGTTTGGGGTTGGAGAGGGTGGTGTCGGCGGCGTCGACCTGTTCCACGACGGCGGTGGGCACCGGCTGGACGGTCGGGTCGCTCTGCCCTTGCGTGGAAAACGCGGTCATACTCGGCTCCGGGTGATGGTGACGGTCACGTCGTCGAAGGGGACGGTGATCGGGGCGTCCGGTTTGTGGACGCACACCTCGACCTCCAGGACTCCTTCGTGCTTCAGACACGTCTGGGCGATGCGCTCGGCGAGGGTCTCGATGAGGTCCACGGGGTCGCCCTCGACGGCGGCCACCACCTCCTCGGCCACGACGCCGTAGTGCACGGTCTTCGCCAGGTCGTCGTCGGCGGCGGCCGCACGGGTGTCCAGGCCAAGGACAAGGTCCACGATGAAGGTCTGGCCCTCTTCGCGTTCCCGAGGAAAGACACCGTGGTGCCCACGGGCCTTGAGGCCGCGCAGCGCGACACGATCCACGCGAATCACTCCTGCAATCGTCGTTATCGGCAGGCCTGCACCGAGTGCGGTCGGCACACCAGCCTCGATCGAATCTACCTGCGGGCACTGACACTCCTTGCCCGCGGGGGCTACTGGAATCGCCCCTACCCACTCAGGAGGGCGAGTCCTCGCCCTCTTCGTCGTCGGTTTCGGCGAGTACGGGTGAGGCGTGGTGCGACCAGAGCTTCCATCCGTCGACTGTGCGGCGGAACACATTGGTGGCGACGACGAGCTGGCCCACGAGCGGGCCGAGTTCACCGCCTCCCTCGGGCGGCGGGCCGCCGCTGAGGATGTTCTCCGTGCAGGTCACCAGGGCGGTGTCACCGGCGACCCCGACGTGCACGTCGGTCAGGAAGAACTGGATGTACTCGGTGTTCGCCATGATCAGCGCGTACGACCTGAGGACCTCGCCGCGGCCGGTGAGGACCGGCCAGCCGGGGTGCACGCAGGAGATCGGGGCTTCCTCGCCGTCGTCCGCGATGTCCTCGTCGTCCCGGCCTTCGGGGTCGTCCGGCTCCGTCTCCGGGGCGGCGTCCGTGTCCAGCCAGAGGTCGGAGAGCTCGTCGAAGTCGCCGCGCTCCAGAGCTTCGTAGAAGGCCGTGTTGGCCAGCTCGACCTGCTCCACGTCGGTCCTGGCCCTGGTCACTGTGGACCGCCCGCCGCGCTGGTCACGGCGTGGGCGACACGGACGGCGTCGGCGGTGGCCCGCACCTCGTGCACACGGACCGCCCAGGCGCCCTGGTGGGCGGCGATGGCGGAGACCGCGGCGGTGGCGGCGTCGCGCTCGCGGGCGGGCGGCGGCGCGCCCGCGGGGCCCGCGAGCACCCGGCCGAGGAAACGCTTGCGGGAGGCGGCGACCAGGATCGGGTGGCCGAGCTCACGCAGCCGGTCGAGGCTGCCCAGGAGCGCCAGGTCGTGCTCGACGTCCTTGGAGAAGCCGAGGCCCGGGTCGACGACGATGCGCTCGGGGGCGATGCCGCCCTCGATGGCCGCCTGCACGCGCGCGTGGAGCTCGTCGACGACTTCGGAGACGACGTCCTCGTAGTCGGGCTTGGCGTGGATGTCGGTGAGGAAGCCGCGCCAGTGCATCACCACGAAGGGCGCCCCGGCG
Organism: Streptomyces sp. NPDC057302; assembly: GCF_042667685.1. Classification (NCBI taxonomy): domain Bacteria; kingdom Bacillati; phylum Actinomycetota; class Actinomycetes; order Kitasatosporales; family Streptomycetaceae; genus Streptomyces; species Streptomyces sp. NPDC057302. Next base: position 34,997 of record NZ_JBHUZJ010000025.1, read on the forward strand.
GCGGCGACCGCGGGGACCATGCGCGCGTCGGCGAGGCCGCCGCTGACGTCGTTCACCAGGACGGCGCCCGCGGCGAGCGCCTGCTCGGCGACGGTGGCGCGCATGGTGTCCACGGACACCGTCACGCCCTCGGCCGCCAGGCCCCGCACGACGGGGATCACGCGCCGCAGCTCTTCGTCCTCGTCGACGCGCGGGGCTCCGGGACGGGTCGACTCGCCGCCCACGTCGACCAGGTCGGCGCCTTGGGCGACCAGGTCGATGCCGTGTTTGACCGCGGCCGTGGTGTCGAACCAGCGGCCTCCGTCGGAGAAGGAGTCGGGGGTCACGTTCACGACCCCCATGACCGCACAGCGGCCCCACTGGGGCAGCCCTTCGACCGATCCCCGCCCGCTCAACGTACTCATGCCTCCAGCCTAGGCCCGTGCGGGCGGGCTCTATGCCGCCCGGACCTCGTGCTCTGCCGTGCGGTGCGGGCAGGGGCGGCGCTGCGCGCTCCCCCTGCGCAGGAAACGGGGCAGCGTCAGGGTCACGAAGCCCTCGGCCTGCATGGCCGCGATGCCGATGCGGGGGAGGTCCTTGGAGGAGCGGTAGACGACGAAGCGGGGCTCCCAGCGGGGGCGGAACTTCGCGTTGAACTTGTACAGGGACTCGATCTGGAACCAGCGCGACAGGAAGACGAGCAGGCCGCGCCAGGCGCGCAGGACCGGGCCCGCGCCGATCTTCTCGCCGCGGGCGAGGGCCGCGCGGAACATCGCGAAGTTGAGCGAGACACGGGCTATGCCGAGCTTGGGGGCGGCCTGGAGGGCGGCCACGATGAGCAGCTCGTTCATGCCGGGGTCGGCGGTGCGGTCGCGGCGCATGAGGTCCAGGGAGACGCCGTCCTTGCCCCAGGGGACGAAGTGGAGGACGGCCTTGAGGTCTCCGTAGGGACCCGGTTCGTCGTCGGCCTTGTGGGCGGTGGCGATCAGACAGTCGCCGTCGTCCGGGTCGCCGATGCGGCCGAGCGCCATGGAGAAGCCGCGTTCGGTGTCGGTGCCCCGCCAGTCGTCGGCGGCGCGCTGTATCCGCTCCAGTTCGCGCTCCCCGAGGTCACGCACCCGCCGTACGCGCGTCTCGTAGCCACCGCGCTCGATCCGCTTGACCATCTGGCGTACGTTGCGCATCGCACGCCCGGACAGGGAGAAATCCGCGACATCCACCACCGCCTCGTCGCCCAGTTCGAGGGCGTCCAGGCCGGTCTCGCGGGTCCAGACCTCGCCGCCCGTCTCGGAGCAGCCCATGACGGCCGGCGTCCAGGAGTGGGCCTTGGCCTCGTCCATGAAGCGTTCGATCGCGCCGGGCCAGGCCTCCACGTCGCCGATCGGGTCGCCGCTGGCGAGCATCACCCCGGAGACGACGCGGTAGGTGACCGCCGCCTTGCCGCTGGGGGAGAAGACGGCGCCCTTGTCGCGGCGGAGCGCGAAGTGGCCCAGCGAGTCGCGGGCGCCGTGCTTGTCGAGCAGGGCGCGCAGCTTCGTCTCGTCGTCCTCGGTGAGGCGTGCGGCCGGGTGTTCGGGGCGGAAGGCCAGATAGATGGTGGTGATCGCGGTGAGCAGGCCCAGGGCGCCCAGGGAGTAGGCGACCGTCCAGGACGTCCGCCCGTAGTAGTCGACCGGCCCTTCGAGGCCGAACAGGCCGTACAGGACGTGCGCGAGGCGGTCGGTGATGCTCGGGTCCCCGATGACCTTGCCGGGGTGCACGCTGACGATCACCAGGCCGAGCGCGATGGAACCGGCCCCCAGGAGCACGAAGTTGGCGAGCGCCCGCCAGCGGCTGCGCGGATCGGGCAGCGCGGCGAACTCACTTCGGTGGCGCAGCAGCAGCGTCAGGAGCGCGAGCGAGATGAGGACGCCGATGACGGAGTGCCGGTAGGCGAACTGCGCCACGGCACCTGCCGGGAGCAGCACCACGGCGGCCCGCCAGGCCCGCCGCTTGTGGCGGCGCAGCCCGTGCGCGAGCAGCAGCAACAGGACGCCCGAGCTGAGCGCGAGGGCGGCGGCGAAGGGGCCGAGCGCGCCGGGCAGGACCTCGGCGAGCGCGTGCATGCGGCTGTAGCGGAAACGCGGGAAGACGCCTGCGGCTACATTCAGCAGGCCCACGAGGGTGCAGGCGCGGGCGACGAGGGTGGGTACGGCCTCGGGGCGGGGGCCGCGCAGCAGTCGGCCGAGTCTGCTGTGGCTGCCGTCGCGGAGCCCTCCGGTACGGCGCCGGCCTTCGGGGCGGCTGCCCTCACTGTCCGGAACCCCACCCGACATTTCCGCATCTATCCTGACAGACATCGCATCCCGTGGTTCTGCGAGAGAGCTTGATTCCGGCACCAAAACGGCATCCGGCGACATTGCGCCCTCTAGGACGGTCCTTCCGGGGCTCGGGTTCACTCCCGACCGGAAAACCGCCGGAAAAAGAACGACGGAACAGGCAGAAAGCGCAGGCAGAACGCCCCATGGGTCTGACGAGCAACAAGCTTCTCGCGTTGGCGGTGGTCCTCGCCGCCGTGCTGTTCATCGGCACGGTCTGGCTCTGGCCACGGCTGGCCCGCCAGAACTGGCGGACCGTCACCGGCCGTATCGCGCTGCTCATCGCCACCCAGTTGGCGATCTTCGCCTCGGTCGGCGTTGCCGCCAATCAGGCGTTCGGCTTCTACGCCACGTGGGCGGACCTGTTCGGCCAGGAGACGAGCCCCGGTGTCGTCGTCGACCACGATCCCGCCAAGGGCGAGACACCCGTCGACGTACGCAGCACCCGGCCCGTCAACGTGCCCGGTGGCGGCAGGCCCTCGACCGGGGGCCAGATCCAGAAGGTCGTCATCAGCGGGAAGGAGGCGGACATAGCGAGCCCCGCCTACGTCTACCTGCCGCCCGAGTACTTCCAGCCGAGGTACAAGAACCGCACGTTCCCGGTGTCGGTGGTCCTGACCGGCTATCCCGGCACCGCCCAGGCGCTGATCAAGGGCCTGCACTACCCGCAGACCGCCCATGAGCTGGCCAGGAAGGACAAGGCGCAGCCGATGGTCCTGGTCATGATGCGGCCCACCGTGGCGCCGCCGCGGGACACCGAGTGCGTGGACGTCCCCGGCGGCCCGCAGACCGAGACGTTCTTCGCCAAGGACCTGCCCGGCGCCATCTCCGAGCACTACAGGGCGGGCAGGACCGAGGGGAGCTGGGGCGTCATCGGCGACTCCACGGGCGGCTACTGCGCCTTGAAGCTCGCCATGCACCACCCCGACGTGTACGCCGCGGGGGTGGGTCTCTCCGCGTACTACAAGGCGCCCATCGACGTGACGACGGGCGATCTCTTCCACGGCGACAAGGAGTTGGAGCGGCGTGCCGACCTCATGTGGTACCTCGATCACATGCCGGCGCCCAAGACATCCCTCCTTGTCACCACCAGCAAACAAGGAGAGGACAACTACGGGGACACCGAGAAGTTCATCGACAAGGTGAAGTCGCCCACCAGGGTCTCGTCGATCACGCTCGACAGCGGCGGGCACAACTTCAACACCTGGCGCAGGGAGATTCCCGCCGCCCTGGAGTGGATGAGCGGGCGGCTGAACGGCAAGTAGGGCCCAGGAACGGCAAGCGGGGCCTCAGCTGCCGCCGATGGCCGTGATGGTCTCCAACTGGACCTCCCCGCGCGCGATGTCACGTGCGTCCGCGGCCGTCGACCTGCGCAGCGCCTCGTGCAGCCGGGCCGGGGTCAGGACGCCGAGGAAGCGGCCCTCGCTGTCCTTGTCGATGACCGCGATCCAGCCCGCGTCGTGCTGGAGCATCGTCGCGAACGCCTGCTTCAGGGTGGCGCCCACCGGCAGCCAGGCCTCCATGCGGCGCGCGTGGTCCCGGACCGTCCCCCGGCCGCCGTGCGCGTGCTCGGCGGAGATCCAGCCGTGCAGGTTGTTCTCGCCGTCCAGGACGACGGCCCAGCGGGCGTCCAGCTTCGCGGGCAGCGGGTCGTCCAGGTGCAGGACGGGCGGCTGCTCCAGGTCGCCCTCCTCGATGGGCGTCACGGACAGGCGCTTGAGGCCGCGGTCCGCGCCGACGAAGTCCGCCACGTAGTCGTTGGCCGGTGCGCCCAGGATCGTCGACGGGGTGTCGAACTGCTCGATGCGGCCCCCTCCGTAGACGGCCATCCGGTCGCCGAGACGGACCGCCTCCTCGATGTCGTGCGTGACGAAGAGGACGGTCTTGCGGACGGCCTGCTGGAGGCGGAGGAACTCGTTCTGCAGGTGCTCGCGCACCACGGGGTCGACGGCGCCGAACGGCTCGTCCATCAGGAGCACGGGCGGATCGGCCGCGAGCGCGCGGGCCACGCCCACCCGCTGGCGCTGGCCCCCGGAGAGCTGCTCGGGGTAGCGGTCGCCGAAGACGGAGGGGTCGAGGCCGACCAGGTCGAGGAGTTCGGCGGCACGCTCGCGGGCCCTGCCGCGCTTCACACCGAGGAGGTGCGGGACGGTCGCCGTGTTCTCCAGGACCGTTTTGTGCGGGAAGAGGCCGACTTGCTGGATCACGTAGCCGATCCGGCGCCGGAGCTGGACCGGGTCGATGGTGGATATGTCATCACCTTCGACGTATATCCGGCCCTCGGTCGGCTCGATGAGACGGTTCACCATCTTCATCGTCGTCGTCTTGCCGCAGCCCGACGGGCCGACGAGCGTGACCAGTTCGCCCTCGGCGACCTCGAAGGACAGGTCGTCGACGGCGGTGGTGCCGTCCTCGTACCGCTTGGTGACGTGCTCGAACCGGATCATGATTCCCCATTGTTGCGGGCGTTGTGTAAAGCCCATGTTGCGCCAGTACGACGAGTCTCGGCGATTGTCGGTGCTCCGCGTTAGGGTCGCCAGACGGCCTCAGGAAAAGAGACTCGGGGGGAGTGGGGCGGGATGAGCGAACAGAACTGTCTGGTGACGAACGACTGGATCTGCGGGGAGTACGTCAGCTCCCGCAGCCAGGAGTTGATCGACGCCACCGTGCAGCACGTGGGCATCACCGCCGCCTCGGTCGCCATCGGCGTCGCCGTCTCGCTGCCGCTCGCGCTGCTCGCCAGGCGCTGGCGCTTCCTCGCGGGCCCGATCCTCGGCGTGACGACCGTGCTCTACACGGTCCCCTCGCTCGCCATGTTCTCGCTCCTGCTGCCCTTCTTCGGGCTCTCGGCCTCGCTGGTCGTCACGGGCCTCGTGCTCTACTCCCTGACGATCCTGGTGCGCAACATCCTGGCGGGGCTCCAGGCCGTGCCGGAGGAGGCCAGGGACGCCGCCAAGGGGATGGGGTACGGCCCGCTGCGGCTGCTGTGGGAGGTGGAACTGCCGCTCGCGCTTCCCGCGTTGCTCGCCGGCGTCCGGATCACCACGGTCTCGACGGTGGCGCTGACGACCGTAGGCGCGATCGTCGACTACGGAGGCCTCGGATCACTGATCCTCGACGGCCTCGACACGACCTTCAAGGCCCAGGTGCTCACCGCGTCCGCGCTCTGCGTGCTGCTCGCCGTCGTCGCCGACCTGCTCCTCCTCGCCCTCCAGCGGTGGCTGACGCCCTGGACCCGGGTCCGCCGCATACGTACGAACCGTCCCGCCCGCGCGGAGCGCCCGGCCAAGGTGGCTGAACCTGCATGAACGCGATAACCGGCGCGTACGACTGGCTGACCACGGCCGCCAACTGGCAGGGCGAGAAGGGGGTGTGGCACCGCCTCGCCGAGCACCTCTACTTCAGCGGAGTGTGCCTCGCCGTCGCGTGCCTGATCGCGCTGCCGATCGCCCTGTACCTCGGCCACATCGGCAAGGGCGGCGCCCTCGCGGTGAACATCTCGAACGTCGGCCGTGCGGTCCCGACGCTCGCGGTGCTCGTGCTGCTCACGCTCACCCCGCTCGGCGAGCACGGGGACATCCCGACGCTGATCGCGCTGGTGCTGTTCGCGGTGCCGCCGCTGCTGACCAACGCGTACATCGGGATGCGCGAGGTCGACCGGTCGGTGGTGGAGGCCGCGCGCGGGATGGGCATGAGCGGCCGCCAGCTGTTCTCGCGGGTCGAGCTGCCCTTGGCGTACCCCCTGGTCATGACGGGTGTCCGGTCCGCGGGCGTGCAGGTCGTCGCCACGGCGACGCTGGCCGCGATGGCGGGCGAGGGGGGCCTGGGCCGGATCATCACGGCCGGGTTCAACCTGCAGAACACGCCCCAGGTGGTGGCGGGCGCGCTCCTCGTGGCGCTGCTCGCGCTCTTCGTGGAGGTGGTGCTCGTCGTGGTGGGGAAGGTCTTCAATCCCATGCGTGGGCGATCGGGGGTCGCGCGGTGAGCAGTCGCGCGGCGGGCTCCGACCGGCAGTTTCCAGTGTTTCCTAGGGCATTCGTTTCCCAGGGCTTTCGAAATGGTGGTTCACCGATGAACAGCACAACGCGTCGCGCGCGACGGATGGCAGGGGCGGCCGTGGCCGTCGTGGCGCTGACCGCGGGGCTCACCGCGTGCGGCGGGGACAGCCTGGAGAAGGACGGCAAGGGCGAAGGGGACAAGGCGGGCGGCAAGGGCAAGGTCGTCGTCGGCTCGGCCCGTTTCACCGAGCAGAAGGTGCTCGCCGAGCTCTACGTGGGCGTCCTCGAGGACGCCGGATACGACGCCGAGGTCAAGACCGTCCAGAACCGCGAGGTCTACGAACCCGAGCTGAAGAAGGGCGCGATAGACGTCGCTCCCGAATACGCGGCGACGCTCGCCGAGTTCCTCAACCTCGGCAAGAACGGCCCGAAGGCCAAGCCGGTCGCCTCGAATGACGTGGACGCCACGGTGACCGCGCTGAAGAAGCTCGCCGAACCGCGCGGCCTGAAGGTCCTTCCCGTCGGTGAGGCGGTCGACCAGAACTCGTTCGCGGTGAGCAAGGAATACGCGAAGGAGCACAAGCTCAAGACGCTTTCGGATCTCGGTAAGTCCGGCGAGAAGGTCAAGATCGCCGCGAGTGACGAATGCGAGTCGCGGCCCTTCTGCGCTCCGGGACTGAAGAAGACGTACGGCATCGACGTCACGGGAATCGACCCCAAGGGCGTCGGCACCACGCAGTCCAAGCAGGCCGTCAAGAACGGCACGGACCAGGTGGTGCTGACCACGACCACCGACGCGACGCTCGACAGCTTCGGTCTTGTGGCCCTTGAGGACGACAAGAAGCTGCAGAATGCGGACAACATCCTTCCGGTTGTGAACGCGAAGGACGCGGGCGACAAGGAGATAGCCGACGCGCTCGGGAAGCTGACCAAGGCGCTGACGACGGAAGACCTCGCGGAACTCGACCGGAAGGTCGATGTGGAGCGGCAGAAGGAAGCCGATGTCGCCCGGGACTATCTGGAGTCGAAGGGATTGATCAAGAAGTAGCGCGTCCGAAACTGGAGTTGAGAGGCCGAAGAGGAGCGGCAAGGGTGGGGAGTCGGAGCTATGGCGCTGTCATTTTGGCGGGCGGGGCACCAGAGTTCGCCTACGCGCGGTAAGTTTCTGGCCATGCCACGTGGACGTCACCGCCATTCCCCACCCTTGCACAGGCTGCTTCCGCCCTCGACGGTCGCCGGTCTCTCTCTTGTCTGCGCCGGCGGCGCCTGGCTGTTCGCGGAACCCGTCGTGCTCCGCGGCCTCGCCGCAGCCGCGGCCGCGGCTGCTGTCGTGGGCTCGGTCGTCATGCGCCGCTGGGACCTGGCGGCCGGCAGACAGGTCGCTGAGCTGGGCCGGGCCCGCAAGAGCGACGAGTGGCGCCACGAGGAACGAATAGCCGAGTGCGAATCCGACCTCGACGAATCCCGCGAGATTCGGGGCCGCCTGGAGACCAAACTGCGCTCCAAGCGGGCCGAGCTCGCCGCGCTGCGCAACGAACACGCCGCCCTGCTGCGGCGCTACGCGACCGCGGAGACCGAGCGGGCCAGCGCGTTGGAGGGCCGACGGCTCCTCGCCATCGAGGCATCGGCTCCGGCGCGGGCGCTGCCCCCGGCCCCGACCCGTACGGAGTCCCCGGCCCGCGGTGAGGCACCGGCTCGCACCACCCGGCCGGCTCCCGTCGTGCGTCCGGGGTCGATCGCGCCTCCGTCGTTGTACGACCGGGCGAACATGGCGCTCGACCGGCTGACCCCGAAGCCCTCCCCCGACGGTGACGCTTCCCGTCGGCGCGTGGAGGACGGGGACGAAGCGCGGGGGAAGCCCGGGGCGGCCGAGGGGTACGGCGGGCATGAGCGCGCGGTCGCCGTCGCGCCGCCCGCGCAGAGGCGCCGCCAGAGTGCCCAGGGAGGCTTCGACTTCTTCGGTACGAAGAGCGAGGCGGCCGCCGGGGCGCTGGAGTCCGTACAGAACGTGGACCTCGCGGACGTGGTGGGCGAGGAGGCACTCGCCGTGCACAAGGCGGAGGCCGAGGCGGAGTTCAAGCCCGCGGACGGCTCGGAGCGCGCTGTCGGCCAGGTCATCGACCTGACGGCGCACGACGAGACCGAGCAGATCGATGTGGCGGAGCTGCGGACGGCGCTGCGGGCGTAGGCGGGCCCCTGGGCTTGGTGCCCCTGGGCCTTGGTTGTCGTCCGTCACCGGCTTCGCCAGTTCGTCCTCGAACGCCGGACGGGCTGAACGGCTTCAGCCCGTCACGCCATCCAGCGGTCGGGCCGTGCCGTCCTGCGGCTCGTCCGGGACCGGTCGGCCTGTGACTGGAGCAGTGCGGCCGCCTCGTCGGCGGGCCGCAGCCGCGCCGTCACCGTCTTGTTGGCCCCCGTGTCCACCTGGACGTCCGCGACGCCCTTGAACCGCTCCCAGGGCCCCTGAGTGAGCCGTACGCTCTGCACCTTCGCGTGCGGCACCAGGGACAGGCGGCGGCGCAGCAGGCCGTGCCGCGCGGCGAACACCGTGTCCGTCACCGTCAGGCCGTACCCCTTCCACCACACCGGAAGGCACCACGCGGCCCGCGCGGGAGGGCGGATCAGCTCGGCGGCGGCCGGCACCCGCACGCCCGGCAGGATCCGCGCGATCACGGATTCGGCGACCTCCCGGGGCGCGACCGGCACCAGGACGCCGTTGGACGAGCCCGCCACATCGAGCTCCACCCGCACCCAGCCACGCCGCCGCCACAGCCACGGCTCCACGACCCGCACGGTCTGCACCCGCCCCGGAGGCACCGTCTCGTGCGCCTTGTCGAGCAGGCCGTGGTCGATGCGCAGGCCGTCGGGCGACTCGCCCACCTTCCAGTCGTACTCCGCGATGAACCGCCCCACACTGCTGGCGAACGCGCCGCCCAGCATGGGCAGTCCGGTGGCGAGCACCGTCCACAGGTTGTGGGTGGCGAACCACAGGAGGGGCGGCACGATGAGCGCGGCGACGAGCATGGCCCACGTCGTGCCGGTCAGGAGCAGGGCGATGGCGAGCATGCGCGGCTGTACGTGCACCAGGTTGTTGACCGGCGCCTCACCGACCTCGCGGGCCGTCTCCGGTGTGAAACCGGCCGCACGCGCGAGGAGCTCGGCCCGCAGGGCGGAGGCCTCCTCCTGGCCCAGATAGGCCAGTTCGTCCTTCTTCTCCGTCCCGACGACGTCCAGCTTGAGCTTGGCGACGCCCGCGATACGGGCCGCGAGCGGCTGCGTCACGTCCACCGCCTGGAGCCGGTCGAGCCGGATGTGCGCGGTGCGCCGGAAGATCAGGCCCGTACGGATGCGCAGTTCGGTGTCCGTGACGGAGAAGTGCGTGAACCACCAGCTCACGAAGCCGTAGAGGGCGCCGCCCAGGAGGACGGCGGCGATCATGGCGAGCAGCACCGTCACGGGGAGCTCGGAGACCCGCCGCTGCGTGCCGTTCGGGTCGTGCACGGCGAAGCCGACGAAGACCGCCACCGGTGCCCAGGCGCGGCGCAGGGGCGTGACGGGGTGCAGACGCCGTTCTCGTCCGTTCTCGGCGCCGGGGGCGTGTTCTTCCCCCGTCGCCTCCTGTACGCCGGTCACAGCCCCGCCGAGCGGGCCTCGCCCAGCTCGGTCAGCCGGTCGCGCAGCCGCTCGGCCTCCTCGGGGATGAGGCCGGGGATCCGGGCGTCCGTGGCGGCGGCGGCCGTGTGCAGCTGCACGCTGGCCAGGCCGAAGTGCCGCTCCACGGGCCCCGACGTCACCTCGACGAGCTGCATCCGGCCGTACGGCACGATCGTTTCCTCACGCCAGAGCACGCCCCGGCTGATCAGGAGGTCGTCGGCCCGTTCCGCGTACCGCCAGGAGCGCCAGTTGCGCCCCAGCATCGGCCAGCCCCAGACCACGAAGGCCAGCGGGACGGCCGCGAAGGCCGCCCACACGGGCCCGGCGAAGATCCCCAGGAGCACGCCGACGCCCGCCGCGAGCGGCACGAGCCACACCACGAGGAGTAGCCGCCGCATTCTCAGCAGCCCTCGTGGCAGCCCGGTCCACACCGGCTCGGCAGCTGGCTGTCCCGGCTGCGCCGGCCGTGCCGGTCCCGCCGTCCCCGTTTCCATGCCGCAAGCCTACGTAGCCGACGTGACAGTCGCGTATGAGCGCGCGTACGAGAGAATGCGCGCATGAGCCCCACGACGGAGACCACGCTCGGCATCGGCGGCGCCGCGGAGAGCACCGACATGGTGCTCAACATCGGCCCGCAGCACCCGTCCACGCACGGCGTGCTGCGGCTGCGCCTCGTCCTCGACGGCGAGCGGATCCAGCAGGCGGAGCCGGTCATCGGCTATATGCACCGCGGCGCGGAGAAGCTCTTCGAGGCGCGTGACTACCGGCAGATCGTGGTGCTCGCCAACCGGCACGACTGGCTCTCCGCGTTCTCGAACGAACTCGGTGTCGTCATCGCCGTGGAGCGGATGCTCGGCATGGAGGTGCCCCAGCGCGCCGTCTGGATGCGCACGCTCCTGGCCGAGCTGAACCGCGTACTCAACCACCTGATGTTCCTCGGCTCCTATCCGCTCGAACTGGGCGGAATCACCCCGGTGTTCCACGCGTTCCGGGAGCGCGAGGAGCTCCAGAACGTGATGGAGGAGATCTCCGGCGGCCGCATGCACTACATGTTCAACCGGGTCGGCGGCCTCAAGGAGGACCTGCCCGCCGGATGGGCCGCACGCGCGCGTGCGGCGGTGGCCTCGGTCCGCTCCCGCATGGACGTGTACGACAAGCTGGTGCTCGGCAACGAGATCTTCCGGGGCCGTACGCGCGGCGTCGGCGTGCTGTCCCCGGAGGCGGTGCACGCCTACGGAGTGAGCGGTCCCATCGCCCGCGCCTCCGGGGTCGACTTCGACCTGCGCCGCGACGAGCCCTACCTCGCGTACGGGGAGCTCCAGGACACCCTGAAGGTCGTCACCCGGCAGGAGGGCGACTGCCTGGCCCGCTTCGAGGTGCTCCTGGAGCAGACCCACAACGCCCTCGACCTCGCCGACGCCTGCCTGGAGCGGCTTGCGGAGCTCCCGCAGGGGCCGGTCAACCAGCGCCTCCCGAAGGTGCTCAAGGCCCCCGAGGGCCACACGTACGCGTGGACCGAGAACCCCTTGGGCATCAACGGCTACTACCTGGTCTCCAAGGGCGAGAAGACCCCGTACCGCCTCAAGCTCCGCTCGGCGTCGTACAACAACATCCAGGCACTGGCCGAACTGCTGCCGGGACAGCTCGTCGCCGACATGGTGGCGATCCTGGGGTCGCTGTTCTTCGTGGTCGGCGACATCGACAAGTGATCGGCAAGTGATCGACAAGTAGCGGGCCGGTTCAGCCGCTCAGCGGGTCCGCGATTCCCACCGGCTGCGTCAGCCACCCGAAATCGCCGAGCCCGCCGTCGGCGGTCAGCTCGGCGCCCTCTCCCGCCTGCGAGAGGGCTCGTACGTACGCCACCGGGTCCGTGGAGGCCAGGGACAGCGGCGGGCGGCCACCGCTCACCCCCAGGGCGTGCAGGGCCGCGCGCTGGGTGAGCAGGGTCGCGCCGGGCAGCGCGCACGCGTCGAGTGCCACATGGGCGGTGATGTCGCAGCCGCCGTCCGGCACGGGCGCCGTCTCGCGGCCCGCGCGAAAGCCGGTCAGCGTGCCGAAGGGCGGCCTCGCGGCACGGGTGTGCGCGTAGTCGACCGCGACCGCGAGGCCGCGGTCCAGCGTCGCGGCGGCAGCCTCCCACGCCTCGTCCCTGGGGCCGCCGATCTCCGCGCGCAGGCCGGGCTCCGGGGCCAGCGGCCACCAGCGCGCCAGCCAGGAGGCGTCCGCGCCCTCGACCTCGTCGCCGAGGGATTCGGTGCCGTCGCCGTGGACGAGTACGCGCCGTACCAGCCCGTCGGGGTCCACCTCGACGACGTCCAAGGGGACGTTGTCCAGCCACTCGTTGGCGAAGAGCAGTCCCGTGACGCCGCCCGGCGCCCGGTCGCACCACTCGACGCGCGGGTCGAGTCCCGCGGGCCGCCCGGCCCGCTCGACCGCGACGGCACGCGCGCGTGGCGCCACGTCGGCGGGCAGCGCGGCAAGGACGCCCGCGGTCAACTCGCCGCGGCCCGCACCAAGATCCACGAAGGTCAACTCGTCCGGGTGGTCGAGCGCCTCGTCCACGCGGCACAGCAGCCGGGCCACCGCGCCCGCGAAGAGGGGCGAGGCGTGCACCGATGTCCTGAAGTGCCCCGCCGGTCCTTCGGGGCGCAGATAGAACCCCTCAGGCCCGTACAGAGCGCTCTCCATGGCCTCCCGCCAGCCACGCCGCACGTCCTGCCGCTCACCCCGGACCTCGTTCGTCACGCGAGAAGGCTAAGCGGGCCTCCACCTTGGGGAGTACATGCGAGGGGTACGGATCGGACCTCCGGTTGACCCCGGAGGGCCGTGGCGCTGCCTACGCTGGGTTACGTGCAGCGCGTCTATGACTTCTTCCGCAGACACCCGACCGGGGTCGATGGCTTCTGGGCTCTCGTCCTGCTCGGGGTCTCCGGCGTCGGCCTGGTCTCCATGGCCGACGCGGACGGCCACGACCCGACGGTCGCGGCCTCCGTCGTCGTGCTCGGCATGTCCGTCGTGGTGGCGCTGCGCCGCAAGTACACCGAGAAGATGCTGGTCCTGGCCGCGGTGCTCGGCGTCGCCCAGCTGATCTTCGACGTCGAGACGATGCCGGCCGACTTCGCGATGCTGGTGATCATCTACACGGCGTCGGCCGACGGCACGAAATGGGCCTCGCGCTTCGCCCTCATCGGCGGTCTGTGCGCGGCTCCGCTTTCGTCGCTGCGCTGGCCCGAGGAGAACATAAGCACCTTCGGGAGCATCTTCTTCGCGATCTTCCAGATGGTGCCTTTCGCCCTCGCCTGGGTGCTCGGCGACTCCATCCGCACCCGCCGCGCCTACTTCGCGCAGCTGGAGGAGCGCGCCGACCGCCTGGAGAAGGAACGGGCGGCGCAGTCCAAGGTCGCGGTGGCGGCCGAGCGGGCCCGCATCGCGCGTGAGCTGCACGACGTCGTCGCCCACAACGTCTCGGTGATGGTCGTCCAGGCGGACGGCGCGGCGTACGTCCTCGACACGGCCCCCGAGCAGGCCAAGCAGGCCCTGGAGACCATCTCGGGCACCGGGCGCCAGGCGCTCGCCGAGATGCGCAGGCTGCTGGGCGTGCTGCGCACCGGCGAGCACCAGGAGAGCGGTGAGTACGTCCCGCAGCCCGACGTGGAGCAGCTCGACGAGCTCATCGAGCAGGTGCGCACGGCGGGACTCCCCGTCGACTTCAAGGTCGAGGGCACCCCGCGCCCGCTGCCCAGCGGCGTCGAGCTCACGGCGTACCGCATCGTGCAGGAGGCGCTCACCAACACCCGCAAGCACGGCGGCGAGAACACCGGCGCGAGCGTGCGCCTCGTCTACTTCGACGACGGCCTCGGGCTGCTGGTCGAGGACGACGGCAAGGGCGCGCCGCACGAGCTGTACGAGGACGGCGGCGCCGACGGCAGCGGGCACGGACTGATCGGCATGCGCGAACGCGTCGGCATGGTCGGCGGCACGCTGGACGCGGGGCCGCGTCCCGGCGGGGGCTTCCGCATCAGCGCGCTTCTCCCGCTCAAGCCCGCAAATTGACACCTGTCACCGATACGTCCACGCCATACGCTCATGGACACAGCCGCTCGCTCATGAACGACTCGTTCTTGAAACCGCATCCACGAAAGGGCCTTTGATGTCGATCCGCGTCATGCTCGTCGACGACCAGGCGCTGCTGCGCACGGGGTTCCGGATGGTGCTCGCCGCACAGCCGGACATGGACGTCGTCGCCGAGGCGGGCGACGGGGTCGAGGCGCTGCAGGTGCTGCGGACGACCGAGGTCGACGTGGTGCTCATGGACGTACGCATGCCGAAGCTGGACGGCGTGGAGACGACCCGGCGCATCTGCCAGGACGCGAACCCGCCCAAGGTGCTGATCCTGACCACCTTCGACCTCGACGAGTACGCCTTCTCGGGGCTGAAGGCGGGCGCGTCCGGCTTCATGCTGAAGGACGTGCCTCCGGGGGAGCTGCTCACCGCGATCCGCTCGGTGCACAGCGGTGACGCGGTGGTCGCGCCGTCCACGACGCGGCGTCTTCTCGACCGCTTCGCGCCGATGCTGCCGAACGCGGGCGGTCAGCCGAAGCACAAGGAGCTGGAGCGGCTCACGGACCGCGAGCGCGAGGTCATGATCCTGGTTGCCCAGGGCCTTTCGAACGGCGAGATCGCGGCGCGGCTCGTCCTGTCGGAGGCCACGGTGAAGACCCACGTGGGCCGCATCCTGACCAAGCTCGGGCTGCGGGACCGGGTGCAGGTGGTGGTGCTCGCGTACGAGACGGGGCTGGTGCGGGCGGGCGGCGGGTCCGCCTGACGGCTGCCCGGAGCCGCGCGGTCAGCGCAGGATGCCCTCCAGGAAGTCGCTGCCCAGGCGGGCCACCACGGTGACGTCCAGCTGGTGCAGTACGTACCGGCCGCGCCGGGTCGTGGTGACCAGGCCCGCCTTCTTCAGGAGCGTGAGGTGCCGGGAGACCTCCGGCGGCGTGAGCCCGGTCGCGTGGGCCAGCTCGCCGGTGGTGAAGGGCGCGCGGGCCATGTCGCGGCACAGCCGCAGGCGCACGGGGTGGGCGAGGGCGGTGAGCCGCCGCTCCAGGGTCTCCACCGAGGTGGGCCTTGCCAGGTCCGGGGAGGACACGGGGTAGTGGATCACCGGGCGCCAGCCCGGGGCGTGCAGGACCATCAGGTGCGGCCAGGCGAAGTGCGAGGGCACGAACGTGAGCCCCGCGCCCAGGTTGTGGTCCAGGGCCGTCGTGGTGCCCGGCACGAGCTTGTCGGCGGTGATGCGGCGGCCGTCCTCGTCCACGGAGAGCGCCGTGGACACCGAGGCCAGCACTTCGGCGAGGCCCTTGTGGCGCAGTATCTCCGTCTTGTGCCGTGCGTCGGCGGCCAGTTGCACGCGCACCCGCCGCCAGGTGTCGGCGAAGAACGCCTCGTCGCAGTCCTCCAGGAGGCGGCGCAGCCAGGCCCGGACGGTGTGCGGATCGGTCAGCAGGCGCCGGGCGAAGTCCAGTTGTCTGGTGCCGCGCGTGGCGGCGAGCTCCAGGGCGCGGGCGCCCCTGACGGGGTCGGTGAGCGGCGAAGGACCGCCTTCGTTGTACGTCGTGCCGCAGGTGAACTCCAGGGCGGCCATGACGAACCGCTCGTCGTCCAGGCGGTCGAGGAGGTCGAGCTCGTCGGAGAGCGTCGCTCCCGGCCTGCCGTCGCCGTCGACGAGGCCCGCGAACGGCATGAACACGTCCGAGAACGTGTTCCGCCACAGGAAGTCCGCCTCGCACAGCCGGTCGGCGAGGTCCGGCTTGAGGCAGGCGGTGGTCGCGGTGGCCCAGCCGTGCAGCCCCGGATGGTGGCCGGGCTCGGCCAGTGCGTGCAGCGCGACGCCCAGCTCCGCCAGGGGTGAGGGGTCGAAGAAGATCCGCTCCTGCGGCAGCCCCGCGATCTCGATGTGCACGCTCATGGACCCATCGTGCACCGCGCCACCGACATCGTGGCCGCCGATTGACGGCCGGTGTCAATCGGCGCGACGGCGGCGTGACGGCGGGAGCAGTCTGAGGTGACCGGGCCGCACGGCCCGGAGGATCGGGCCGCACGGCGCTGTCGCCGCCGGACCTGACCGAGCCCCTTTCGCCGACCCTGTTCTCCGTCGGCCCAGAGGTGCCCGATAAGTACTATTTGTAGTGAAAGGCGAACCCGTCATGAGCATCACGCAGCAGTACCTTCTCGACAGCTACCGCGCCGCCCAGCACGACGAGCGCACCCCTCCGGCCCCCGGCTCGCAGGACTGGCAGGTCATCCGCGAGGTGCGCGACCACGGCCGCTTCCGTGCCGTCGTGGAAGAGCGCCCCGCCCACGGACGGGTCCGGGCCGCCCTGGTCAGGATCATCACCCGGGGATCCGCCGCACGAACTGCGCGACCGCATCATTGACGTCGTCGGGCGTCCACTCCAGGCCCGCGTCGGTCACGGTGACCTCCGTGACCGAGAGGCCGGGCGGCCCGTCGGGGAACCAGCGGTTGAACAGCTGGGTCTTGGTCTCCTCCGCCTGCGCGAGCGCCGCCTCGGTCAGGACCTTGGAGTCGTACGGCAGCCAGACCTGGAACTGATGGGTGTGCGGCTCCTCGGGGTGCACGCGCGAGAAGGGAACTCCGGCGGCCGCGAACCCTTCACGCAGGGCGCCGGCGACCACGCGCGCGTGGGCCACGTACTCCGGCAGCTTCGGGAGGACGTTCTTCAGGCCGAGCAGGGCGGCGACGGCGGCGGGGAACTGCTGGAAGATCTGCCCTCCGTAGCGGTGCCGCCAGGTCCTCGCCTCCTCGATCAGGGTGCGCGGTCCCGCGAGCACCGCGCCGCTCAGGCCGTCCAGGGACTTGTAGAACGACACGTACACGGTGTCCGCGAGCCCGGCGATCTCCGCGAGCGGGCGCCCGAAGTGCGGTGTGCACTCCCACAGGCGCGCACCGTCGAAGTGCACGACGGCGTCGCGTTCGCGGGCCGCCTCCACCACCTCTTCGAGCTCCTCCCAGGACGGCAGGACGAAACCGGCGTCCCGGAGCGGCAGTTCGAGCATCAACGTCCCGAAGGGCTCTTCGAAGTCGCGCACTTCCTCGGCCGTGGGCAGCCGCGGCTCCCGCGTCGGATGCACCGTGCGCAGGCCGCTCACCGCCGAGAGGGCGCCCCCTTCATGGACCTCGGGATGGGCGTCCGGGTGCAGGGCGACGGTCGCGTTGCCCGTGCGGCCCGCCCAGCAGCGCAGGGCCACCTGCTGGGCCATCGTGCCGCTCGGGAAGAAGGCGGCCGCCTCCTTGCCGAGCAGCCGCGCGACCTCGTCCTCCAGGCGGGCGACGACCGCGTTGCCGTAGATGTCGACGGGCTCGTCCGGAGCCACCACCTCGGAGGCGGCGTCGGCGAGGGCCGAGAGCCGTGCGGTGAGCGGGAGGTGCGCGGACCAGCGGTGCAGGGACCGGTCGGCGCCGAGGGCGGCGGCCCGGCGGCGGGCGGCGAACAGGTCCTGCTCGCTCACCTCGGCGCTCAGGTCGGCGCTCACGTCGGCGCTCACCTCGGCGCTCACCTCGGTGCTCGCCTCCGCGCTCGCGTCGACGCTCGCCCCGGCTTCTTCGTCGTGTGGAGTCATTCCACGAGCATGGCGTGCGGGCGGCCTCCGGTCATATGAATACCCACAGCCTGTGGGCAGCGCAGGACGCGGCGCGGACCAATCGCGTTAGCATGACGAGAAATCGTCCGGTACCCCGAGCGGACTGGAACGGGAAGGCGTCATCGCGTGAACGCACCTCATCAGCCGGACCCGCGGGACCGCCCCGCGAGGCTCACGGTGGGCGTCGTGGGAGCGGGCCGTGTCGGCCCCGCGCTCGCCGCGGCGCTCCAGCTCGCCGGGCACCGCCCGGTCGCCGCGTCGGGGGTCTCCGACGCCTCCGTACGACGCGCGGCGGCCCTGCTGCCCGACGTCCCCCTCGTCACGCCCGCCCAGGTCCTTGAGCGCGCCGACCTCGTCCTCCTGACCGTGCCGGACGACGCCCTGCCCAGCCTGGTCGAAGGCCTCGCGGAGACCGGAGCCGTGCGCCCCGGTCAGCTGATGGTGCACACCTCCGGGCGGTACGGCACCCAGGTGCTCGAACCCGCCCTGCGGGCCGGCGCCCTGCCGCTCGCGCTGCACCCCGCCATGACGTTCACCGGCACCCCCGTAGATGTCCAGCGCCTCGCGGGCTGCTCCTTCGGCGTGACCGCTCCCGAGGAGCTGCGCCTCGCCGCGGAGGCCCTGGTCATCGAGATGGGCGGCGAGCCCGAATGGATCGCAGAGGAGGCGCGCCCGCTCTACCACGCGGCGCTCGCGCTCGGCGCGAACCACCTGGTCACGCTGGTCGCCGAGTCCATGGACCTGCTCCGTGACGCGGGCGTGAGCGCCCCCGACCGGATGCTCGGCCCGCTGCTCGGCGCCGCCCTGGACAACGCCCTGCGCTCCGGCGACGCCGCCCTCACCGGACCCGTCGCGCGCGGGGACGCGGGCACCGTCGCCGCGCACGTCGCCGAGTTGCGCAAGCACGCCCCGCAGACCGTCGCCGGGTATCTGGCGATGGCCCGCGCGACCGCCGACCGCGCACTCGCCCACGGACTGCTCAAGCCCGAGCTCGCCGAGGACCTCCTGGGAGTCCTGGCCGACGGCGGGGGCGGCGGGGGCGGCGGGGGAGCGGCCGGCGACGCCGGGGGAGGCACCCGATGACCACCCTCGTGCACACCGCCGAACCCTTGCGCACGCGTGCGCGCGCGGGCCGCCGGGTCGTCGTCATGACCATGGGCGCCCTGCACGAGGGCCACGCCACGCTGATCCGCACCGCGCGCCGGATGGCGGGCGCCGACGGCGAAGTCGTGGTCACGGTCTTCGTGAACCCCCTCCAGTTCGGCGCGGGCGAGGACCTCGACCGCTACCCCCGCACGCTGGACGCCGACGTCAAGATCGCCGAACAGGAAGGCGCGGACTTCGTGTTCGCCCCCTCCGTCGACGAGGTCTATCCGGGCGGCGAACCGCAGGTCCGGATCAGCGCGGGCCCCATGGGCGCGCTCCTCGAAGGGGCCACCCGCCCCGGCCACTTCGACGGCATGCTCACGGTCGTCGCCAAGCTGCTGCACCTCACCCGGCCCGACGCCGCGCTGTACGGACAGAAGGACGCCCAGCAGCTCGCCCTCATCCGCCGCATGGTGCGCGACCTGAACTTCGGCATCGAGATAGTCGGCGTGCCCACCGTGCGCGAGGAGGACGGCCTGGCCCTCTCCAGCCGCAACCGCTATCTCTCCCCGGCCGAGCGGCGCACCGCACTCGCGCTCTCCCAGGCCCTGTTCGCGGGCCGCGACCGGCACGCCGCGCAGGAAGCCCTGCACGCGCGGGCGGCGCTGGCCCCCGTCACGCACGCGCGCGCCGACGCCCTGAACGCACTGGGGGAGTCCCGCGCGGCTGCCGACACCCACGCCCTCGCCCAGTCCGTCACGCCCTCCGTGCCCGGGGGCCCCGCGGCCGTCCGCGCCGCCGCCCGCCAGGTCATCGACCAGGCGGCCCGCAGCCGGCCCCCGCTCGAACTGGACTACCTCGCGCTGGTCGACCCGGCCGACTTCAAGGACGTACAGCCGGGCCACATCGGCGAGGCGGTCCTCGCCGTGGCGGCCAAGGTCGGCGCGACCCGGCTGATCGACAACATCCCGCTCACGTTCGGAGCCACCGCATGAGTGCCACCGGAATACGGCTGCACGCACCCGCCCCCGGCTGGTCCCTTCAGGCCGACGTCGTCGTCGTCGGCTCCGGAGTGGCCGGACTGACCACGGCCCTGCGCTGCTCGGCGGCGGGCCTGAAGACCGTCGTGGTCACCAAGGCCAGCCTGGACGACGGGTCCACGCGCTGGGCCCAGGGCGGCGTCGCCGCGGCACTGGGCGAGGGCGACACCCCCGAACAGCACCTGGACGACACCCTCGTGGCGGGCGTGGGCCTGTGCGACGAGGAAGCCGTGCGCATCCTGGTCACCGAGGGCCCCGACGCCGTGCGCCGCCTCATCGAGACCGGCGCCCACTTCGACACGGGCCCCGAGGGCGACATCGAGCTGGCCCGCGAGGGCGGCCACCACCGCCGCCGCATCGCGCACGCGGGCGGCGACGCGACCGGCGCGGAGATCTCCCGCGCCCTGGTCGAAGCGGTACGCGCGCGTGGCATACCGACCGTGGAGAACGCCCTCGTACTGGACCTCCTGACCGACGCCGAAGGCCGCACCGCCGGTGTCTCCCTGCACGTCATGGGGGAGGGCCAGCACGACGGCGTGGGCGCGGTCCACGCCCCCGCGGTCGTCCTCGCCACCGGCGGCATGGGCCAGGTCTTCTCGGCGACGACGAACCCGTCCGTGTCGACGGGCGACGGCGTCGCGCTCGCCCTGCGCGCGGGCGCCGAGGTCAGCGACCTGGAGTTCGTGCAGTTCCACCCCACGGTGCTCTTCCTGGGCGCCGACGCGGAGGGCCAGCAGCCGCTGGTCTCCGAGGCGGTGCGCGGTGAGGGCGCCCACCTCGTGGACGCGGACGGCGTGCGCTTCATGCTCGGCCGGCACGAGCTCGCCGAGCTCGCGCCCCGGGACGTCGTCGCCAAGGGCATCACGCGGCGCATGCAGGAACTGGGCGCCGAGCACATGTACTTGGACGCCAGGCACTTCGGCGCCGAGATGTGGGAGAACCGCTTCCCGACGATCCTCGCCGCCTGCCGCGCCCACGGCATCGACCCGGTGACCGAGCCCGTCCCCGTCGCCCCGGCCGCGCACTACGCCTCCGGAGGCGTCCGCACCGACCCGCGGGGCCGCACCACGGTGCCGGGCCTGTACGCCTGCGGCGAGGTCGCCTGCACCGGCGTCCACGGCGCCAACCGCCTCGCCTCCAACTCCCTCCTGGAGGGCCTGGTCTACGCCGAGCGCATCGCGGCGGACATCGTCGAGCAGCATGCGGAGAAGGCCCTGCCCGCCCTCTACGCGGCCGTACCGGTCCCCGTGCCCGCGCCCGCGCCGGCCCACCCCGACACCCCCGCGCACCCCCTGCTGCCCCCCGAGGCCCGCTTCGCCATCCAGCGCGTGATGACCGAGGGCGCCGGAGTGCTCAGGTCCGCCGACTCCCTCTCCGAAGCCGCGGCCCGCCTCGCCCGCATCCACGCCGAGGCCGCGGGCGCGCTCGCCGACGACGGCAAGACCGCCGAGCCGGGGGTCGACACCTGGGAGACCACCAACCTCCTGTGCGTCGCCCGCGTCCTGGTCGCCGCCGCACAGCGCCGCGAGGAGACCCGCGGCTGCCACTGGCGCGAGGACCGCCCCGACCGCGACGACGAGGCCTGGCGGCGCCACATCGTCGTACGCCTGAACGCGGACCGCACTCTGGCCGCGCACACGACCGAAACCGCAGACTTCCCCCCGACCGCCAGCCCTCAGGAGAAGTAACCGTGAGCACCCCCGACGACCTCCCTCTCGCCCCCACGGGCGGCGGCTGCGGCGATTCCTGCGGCTGCGGCGGAGACGACGCGTACGACCCCATGGAGTGCGGCCTCGACCCCGCTCTCGCGCAGCTCCTGACCGACGCCGGGCTCGATCCCGTGCAGGTCGAGGACATCGCGCTCCTGGCCGTCGAGGAGGACCTGGACGGCGGCGTGGACGTCACCTCGGTCGCCACGATCCCCGAAGAGGCCGTGGCCACCGGCGACTTCACCGCGCGCGAGGCCGGCACGGTCGCGGGCCTGCGCGTCGCCGAAGCCGTCATCTCCCTCGTCTGCACGGACACCTTCGAGGTCGAGCGGCACGTCGAGGACGGCGACCGCGTGGCGGCGGGCGAGAAGCTCCTCAGCGTCACCACCCGCACCCGCGACCTGCTCACGGCAGAGCGCAGCGCCCTCAACCTCCTGTGCCGCCTCTCCGGCGTGGCGACGGCCACGCGCGCGTGGGCCGACGCGCTGGAGGGCACGAGCGCCAAGGTCCGCGACACCCGCAAGACGACGGCGGGCCTGCGCGCCCTGGAGAAGTACGCGGTCCGCATGGGCGGCGGCGTGAACCACCGCATGTCGCTCTCCGACGCGGCCCTGGTGAAGGACAACCACGTAGTGGCGGCCGGAGGCGTGGAGCAGGCCTTCAAGGCCGTCCGCGCGGCCTTCCCCGACCTGGCAGTGGAGGTCGAGGTCGACACCCTCCACCAGCTGCGCGAGGTCCTGGACGCGGGCGCCGACCTGATCCTCCTGGACAACTTCACGCCGGGCGAGACCGAAGAGGCCGTGGCCCTCGTGCAGGGCCGCGCGATGCTGGAGTCCTCCGGCCGCCTCACCCTGGAGAACGCACGCGCGTACGCGCAGACGGGCGTGGACTTCCTCGCGGTGGGCGCGCTCACCCACTCCTCGCCGATCCTGGACATCGGCCTCGACCTTCGCGCGGCGGAGTGACGACGACATGCTGCTGACCATCGACGTCGGAAACACCCACACCGTCCTCGGCCTCTTCGACGGCGAGGAGATCGTCGAGCACTGGCGCATCTCCACCGAGGCCCGCCGCACCGCCGACGAACTCGCCGTGCTGCTCAACGGGTTGATGGGCATGCACCCGCTGCTCGGCGAGGAGCTCGGCGACGGCATCGACGGCATCGCCATCTGCTCCACCGTCCCCTCCGTCCTGCACGAACTGCGCGAAGTCACACGGCGCTACTACGGAGACGTGCCCGCCGTCCTCGTGGAGCCCGGCATCAAGACCGGCGTACCGATCCTCATGGACAACCCCAAGGAGGTCGGCGCCGACCGCATCATCAACGCGGTCGCGGCGGTCGAGCTCTACGGAGGCCCCGCCGTCGTCGTCGACTTCGGCACGGCGACCACGTTCGACGCGGTCTCCGCGCGCGGGGAGTACACCGGAGGCGTCATCGCCCCCGGCATCGAGATCTCCGTCGAGGCACTCGGTGTGCGGGGCGCCCAGCTCCGCAAGATCGAGCTGGCCCGGCCGCGCAGCGTCATCGGCAAGAACACCGTGGAGGCCATGCAGTCGGGCATCCTGTACGGCTTCGCGGGCCAGGTCGACGGCGTCGTGCAGCGCATGGCCCGCGAACTGGCGGGCCCGGGGGGCGATCCCGACGACGTGACGGTCATCGCGACCGGCGGCCTGGCGCCCATGGTCCTCGGCGAGGCCTCGGTCATCGACGAGCACGAGCCGTGGCTGACCCTCATCGGCCTGCGCCTGGTATACGAGCGGAACGTGTCCCGCAGTTGAGCGCCCCGGCCGCGGGCCCCGTGGCCTGCGGTTCGTGGCGGCGCATAACCGGCGGCGCATAAGCGGGGCTTGCGCACACAACCCCGCGCCCCATACAAGAGTCTGCGCGGGGACGGGACTTGAGCAGGGTCGAGCGGGCGTGGAGCAAATGGGTCGTAGGGGAAGACTGGTCGCGACAGTGGCGGCCGGGGTGCTGGCCGGGCTCGCGGGACCGGCCACGGCGGCGAGCGCGTCCGCCGGGTTCGACGGCGGCGGCCGTGCGGCGCACACGGTGACGTACGCCGTGGGCCTCGCGGGCGAGGGCGCCGCGGAGAGCTCCGGCTCACCGTCCGCCACCGCCGGCTCTCCCGCCACATCCAGTTCCCCCGCCACATCCAGCCCCTCCAGCACGCCCCGGACCGACGACGAGGACCCCGGCACCATCGCGGACACCGGGGCGGGCGTGCTCCCGTGGATCACCGCGGGCGCGGCCGGCGCCCTCGGGATCGGCGCGGTCGTCTTCGCGATGAGCCGCCGCCGCTCTGAGTGAGCTCGCGCGAAAGCCACGCCACGGATTGGCGTTAAGCGGATTTTGTCCGTTTCACACGTATGGTCGGTCCATGCCCACGCCATACGGATCTCGCGGCGGCATGGCCTTCGGTGCGGAGGAGCTGCGTGTGCTCCGCCGCGCTCTGGCCCTCGCCCTGCATCCAAGCCCCGTCTCCGACGAGGACGTCAAGGACTGCCTCCGCCTCGCCGACGCCGTCGACGAGGCGGTCAGTGAGGGCGCCAGGCTCCGCGCCTTCCTGCTCGCCGACCTCACCCGCTACCGGGCGGCCCTGCCCGGCACCGCGACCGGCTACCTCGCGCTCCTGGAGGACGTCCTGTGCTCCGGCTACCAGCCGGGCGCGGACGATCTCGCCGCGCTGCGCGCCCTGCGCGGCAATCCGGTCGCGGCGACCCTCCTCGACCGCTGCCGGACCCTCGCCGAACAAGCCGTACGCGCCCGCCTCTCGGGCCGGTCGCGTACAGCCGTCCCGGCGCCTCGTCCCCTCGTCCCCGCCTCACGCACGCGCCTGCTCGCCCTCCCCGGCGGCCGGAGCGAGGCCGGCGAAAGGGCGGAGCCGGGGCCCGGCAGGCCGAGCGCCCCGCCCGCGAAGCCGGCGACCCCCGAGCCGCCCCGCCCCGTGCCGACCCCGGCCGAGGTCTTCCCGCCCAAGCGCCGACCGACGGACCCGCCGCACCAGCTCGCCGCGGGCTAGCTACTCTGGGGGGCATGGAATACGTCTCCGCGCTCCTGCCCCCCGTAGTGATGGCCGTGTTCTTCGGCGGTCTCATCGTGACGATCGTGAAGACCCAGGGCGGCGCCAACAAGGCGAAGGAGGACGCGGCCGTCGACGCCGTGCTCTCCCGCGCCGAAGGCGCCCGGCAGACCCCCAAGGCCTGACCAGCACCACTTTCGGGTGCCGATGGTGACCCGAGGTCATCACCCGCGCACTCTTGGCGTACGACTCGCTCACATTCCGAGTCGTGCGCCCTTTTTGTTGGGGGAAATGACGCCTCGCCCACGTCCGTCACGTGATTAGTGACTTCTCCCACTATTGTGCTGGTGTGCCTCGCCCCTTGGGAGAACTCGAAGACTCAGTCATGACACGGGTGTGGAAGTGGAACCGCCCCGTGACCGTTCGAGAAGTCCTGGAAGACCTTCAGCAGGAACGGTCCATCGCGTACACCACCGTCATGACCGTTTTGGACAATCTTCATCAGAAGGGCTGGGTGCGCCGTGAAGCGGAAGGCCGTGCCTATCGATATGAGGCGGTCTCCACTCGGGCCGCCTACGCCGCCGCACTGATGAACGAAGCATGGTCGCAGAGCGACAACCCGGCCGCCGCTCTCGTCGCGTTCTTCGGGATGATGTCCGCGGAACAGCGCGAAGCGCTCAGTGACGCGATGCGGATCGTGGCCCCGGCCGCTCAAGTCCCCGTCTCACAAGTCCCCGACTCGCAAGTCCCGGAGTCGCAAGTTCCCGTCTCTCAAGCCCCGGAGAACCCCGGCGCGGCGGAGTCGGAAGCAGAACGATAGCGTCCGGTCATGCCAGCAGATCCTCCCGAACTCAGCGCTAAAGCGGTCTCCGTGCGCCGGGCGCGCACAGCCGATGTGCCGGTCGTACGCAACCTCCTCGACTCCTACGCACGTCGGGGGATCCTGCTCGACAAAGCAACGGTCGCGCTTTACGAGTCCATCCAGGAGTTCTGGGTGGCGGAACGCGACGACAACGCCGAGGTCGTCGGCTGCGGAGCCCTGCATGTGATGTGGGAAGACCTCGCGGAAGTGCGCACTCTTGCCGTGAACCCCGATGTCAAGGGCGCCGGAGTGGGTCATCAGGTGTTGGGGAAGTTGCTCCAGACCGCTCGCTGGCTCGGTGTCCGGCGGGTTTTCTGTCTCACCTTCGAAGTCGACTTCTTCGCGAAGCACGGCTTCGTGGAGATCGGTGAGACGCCTGTCGACGGAGATGTCTACAGCGAGCTGCTGCGTTCCAAAGACGAGGGTGTCGCGGAGTTCCTCGGCCTCGAACGAGTGAAACCGAACACCTTGGGCAACAGTCGGATGCTTCTGCATCTGTGATCGCCGCCGGTATTCCGGGCCGCCTGCTGCCCCCTGCCCCTATGTCCGAAACGCGCATGTTTCCTGGGTTCTCGGGGCCGTCAGTCTCTCCCGGGGGTTTGTGTTTTCCCAGCAAAAGCGGTTTGCTTTCCGACGTACTGCAGTACTGCATATAACAGGGGGCGGCGATTCTGCGGCTCACGCCGTGCGATCCCGCCCTAAGTTATCGATGAAAGGAAATCCGGTGGCACAGAAGGTTCAGGTCCTTCTTGTCGATGACCTCGACGGTGGCGAGGCAGACGAGACCGTGACGTTTGCGCTGGACGGCAAGTCCTACGAGATCGACCTCACCACGTCGAACGCGGACAAGCTCCGTGGTCTTCTTGAGCCGTACCTCAAGGGCGGTCGTCGTACCGGTGGCCGTGGTTCGGCCGGGCGCGCCAAAGCCCGTGCCTCTGCCACGAGCGGCGGTCAGGACACCGCGGCCATTCGTGCCTGGGCGAAGGACAACGGCTTCGAGGTCAACGACCGCGGCCGCGTCCCCGCGTCCATTCGCGAGGCCTACGAGAAGGCCAACGGCTGACGACGGGTCCGTCTCAACCGGACCCGGTGGCACTGCGTTGCCGCCGTGTCCACAAGTCGTACGAGACCGGAGCCCACGGCGGGGTCGCTGTGGGGCACCGTGCCACCCCCCACGCACGACAGGGAAGGCAGTGCCGGCAGCGTCGGCTCCACCTCGCACCCGGGCTCTGGGGGTCGCAGCCATACGGCGGCCCCCTGCGTGCCGGACCACCCCGGAGGCGTGGGCGCGTCGATCCGTCCGCCCGCACCGATGGCCGTGAGGTCCAGTGGGATGCCGCCCCACTCCAGCCACTCCAGGAGCCCCGGCAGCTCGTCGGCGCTCCCCGCGGCCACGAAGAGCCGCATCGTTTCCCCCCGCAGAGCCACCGGAGCCTTCGGCCCGAGATGCCGCAGGGCGGCGAAGCCGGCTTCGGCGGGCAGCTGCAGTACGTCGAAGCGGAGCCCCGTCACGAGCCGCACCGGAAGCCCGGGGCGGTGTTCGGCCGTCGCCCAGCCGAGTTCGTTCTCGTACCACTGCCGCACCGGGTCGCTCTGCTCGACCGGAACCCGGGGCTTTGGAACGGTGATGGCCATGCCAGGAGCAACCGGCCGGAAGGGCCTGGGGTTACGCAGCGTGTCACCGGGAATGCGGACAGTGTCCGGAAAAGGGGCGTACGGGCGCGTTCGGCAGCGCAAGGGTGTTCGCCCGTAGCGGAGGGAACCGGCGCGCGCCGCATGGAGTGTCAGTCCTTACGGGTAAGACATCCCTAGTGGGGAGGGGCGACACACGCGCCAGGCCGTCTCACGTTCGCCATCGGCGTAGCTGAGGTGAGGGTAAGTGCTTGGCCTGCGGGAACATCGTCTCGCACCATCGGGTTGGAGCAGTTGTCGGCGTTCGGGGTCAGGAGGCACCTCTTGTTCTCGGCCGGGTGTCGGCAGTTGGAATGAGCGGTCCCCGCTTGCGGGACTAAGCTGCGGAAGGACAGGGAGGGGACAGCCCCCTTACTGCCTGACCGCTCTGAGGAGCGATTAACGATGTTCGAGAGGTTCACCGACCGCGCGCGGCGGGTTGTCGTCCTGGCTCAGGAAGAAGCCCGGATGCTCAACCACAACTACATCGGCACCGAGCACATCCTCCTGGGCTTGATCCACGAGGGCGAGGGTGTCGCCGCTAAGGCCCTGGAGAGCCTCGGGATTTCGCTCGAGGCGGTCCGCCAGCAGGTGGAGGAGATCATCGGTCAGGGCCAGCAGGCCCCGTCCGGCCACATCCCCTTCACCCCCCGTGCCAAGAAGGTGCTGGAGCTTTCGCTCCGCGAGGCCCTTCAGCTGGGCCACAACTACATCGGCACGGAGCACATCCTGCTCGGCCTGATCCGCGAGGGCGAGGGCGTCGCAGCCCAGGTCCTCGTGAAGCTGGGCGCCGATCTCAACCGGGTGCGGCAGCAGGTCATCCAGCTGCTCTCCGGATACCAGGGCAAGGAGACCGCCACGGCAGGCGGTCCTGCGGAGGGCACGCCTTCCACGTCCCTGGTGCTCGACCAGTTCGGCCGGAACCTCACCCAGGCCGCTCGTGAGTCCAAGCTCGACCCGGTCATCGGGCGCGAGAAGGAGATCGAGCGGGTCATGCAGGTGCTGTCCCGCCGTACGAAGAACAACCCCGTGCTCATCGGCGAGCCCGGCGTCGGCAAGACCGCCGTCGTCGAGGGCCTGGCGCAGGCCATCGTCAAGGGCGAGGTGCCCGAGACGCTGAAGGACAAGCACCTCTACACGCTTGACCTCGGCGCGCTGGTCGCCGGCTCCCGCTACCGCGGTGACTTCGAGGAGCGCCTGAAGAAGGTCCTCAAGGAGATCCGCACCCGCGGCGACATCATCCTGTTCATCGACGAGCTCCACACCCTGGTGGGTGCGGGCGCCGCCGAGGGCGCGATCGACGCCGCGAGCATCCTCAAGCCGATGCTGGCGCGAGGCGAGCTGCAGACCATCGGTGCCACGACGCTGGACGAGTACCGCAAGCACCTGGAGAAGGACGCGGCCCTCGAGCGCCGCTTCCAGCCCATCCAGGTCGCGGAGCCGTCCCTGCCGCACACCATCGAGATCCTCAAGGGTCTGCGCGACCGTTACGAGGCCCACCACCGGGTCTCCATCACGGACGAGGCGCTGGTCCAGGCCGCCACCCTGGCCGACCGGTACATCTCGGACCGCTTCCTGCCGGACAAGGCGATCGACCTGATCGACGAGGCCGGTTCCCGGATGCGCATCCGCCGGATGACCGCGCCGCCGGACCTCCGCGAGTTCGACGAGAAGATCGCGGGCGTGCGTCGCGACAAGGAGTCGGCCATCGACTCCCAGGACTTCGAGAAGGCGGCGTCTCTCCGCGACAAGGAGAAGCAGCTGCTCGCGGCGAAGGCCAAGCGCGAGAAGGAGTGGAAGGCCGGCGACATGGACGTCGTCGCCGAGGTCGACGGCGAGCTCATCGCCGAGGTCCTCGCCACGGCGACGGGCATTCCGGTCTTCAAGCTGACCGAGGAGGAGTCCTCGCGTCTGCTGCGCATGGAGGACGAGCTCCACAAGCGGGTCATCGGCCAGAAGGACGCCATCAAGGCGCTTTCGCAGGCGATTCGCCGTACGCGCGCCGGTCTGAAGGACCCGAAGCGTCCCGGTGGCTCGTTCATCTTCGCCGGCCCGTCCGGTGTCGGTAAGACGGAGCTTTCCAAGACGCTCGCCGAATTCCTCTTCGGCGACGAGGACGCGCTGATCTCCCTCGACATGTCGGAGTTCAGCGAGAAGCACACGGTCTCGCGTCTCTTCGGTTCGCCGCCCGGATATGTCGGTTACGAAGAGGGCGGGCAGCTGACGGAGAAGGTCCGCCGCAAGCCGTTCTCGGTCGTCCTCTTCGACGAGGTCGAGAAGGCCCACCCGGATATCTTCAACTCGCTGCTCCAGATCCTGGAGGACGGTCGCCTGACCGACTCCCAGGGCCGGGTCGTGGACTTCAAGAACACGGTCATCATCATGACGACCAACCTCGGCACGCGTGACATCTCCAAGGGCTTCAACCTTGGATTCGCCGCCGCGGGTGACGTCAAGACGAACTACGAGCGCATGAAGACCAAGGTCAACGACGAGCTGAAGCAGCACTTCCGCCCGGAGTTCCTGAACCGTGTCGACGACACGGTGGTCTTCCACCAGCTCACCGAGGAAGACATCATCCAGATCGTCGACCTCATGATCGCCAAGGTGGACGAGCGTCTCAAGGACCGCGACATGGGCATCGAGCTCAGCGGTGACGCGAAGAAGCTCCTGGCCAAGAAGGGTTACGACCCCGTCATGGGCGCCCGGCCGCTGCGCCGGACGATCCAGCGCGAGGTCGAGGACATCCTGTCGGAGAAGATCCTCTTCGGCGAGCTCCGCCCCGGCCACATCGTGGTCGTCGGCACGGAGGGTGAGGGCGAAGAAGCCAAGTTCACCTTCCGCGGCGAGGAGAAGGCGGCGCTTCCGGATGTCCCGCCGATCGAGCAGGCCGCTGGTGGCGCGGGGCCGAACCTGAGCAAGGAGGCGTAAGCCTCCGGCCCGCAGAGCAGTGCAGGGGCTGCCCCGGATCGTTCTTACGGTCCGGGGCAGCCCCTTTTGGTTGTGTTCGGACCGCGGGTGCTTTGTGGCTTGTCACGCAGTTCCCCGCGCCCCTCACGGGGCGCCCCCCGGCGGCTATGACGTGATCGTGATGCCCTCCGGTACGTTCCGTACGCGGGGCAGGCGGGGGTTCACTCGGAGCACGCTCAGGTTCGGGAAGCCGGAGAGCCAGGACATGTCCGTGTCGGCCAGTTCGGCGGTGACCCACAGATGGGTGAGCTGTTCGCGCTCCAGGCCGTCCAGGAGCTCCTCGGTGCGCATGACGCCGACGACCTGGATCCACGGCCGCCCGCCCAGGTGCCGAAGCGCCGCGAGCTCGGCGGTGTCGGCGACGGGGAAGTACAGGCCGACCGGATCGAGGTGGGCGATGATCTCGCGCGCGTACCGCTCCGTGTCGAAATGCCGCCAGGGGCGGGCCAGTTCGAGCCGGATGGCCAGCGCCGAGCGGTGGCGCAGGCGGGCGAGGTAGTCGATGGCGGCGTCGTCCTGGACGCGGGTGGCCGTGATCGCCAGGAGGAGCGCCTGCTGGTCGCTCGGCACCTGCTCGGGGTCCGGCAGCTGCTCCAGGACGATGGGGCCGACCCAGCCGAGGCTGCGGGCGGCCAGTTCGGTCGTGGGGCGTACGAGGTTCTTGGTGCGGTCGTGGACGAGCTGCTGCACCGCGGGGTCGAGCTCGGTGACGTGCTCCAGGCAGGCCGCGGCCATCAGGCGCCGGTGGTTCACGTGCGGGCGGCGCAGGTTCGGGGCGGCGGCGAGCAGCCGCTCCAGGAAGTCGGCGCACTCCTCGGGCCGTGCGTGGGCGGCGGCCATGCGGATGACCTCCTCCCACTCGGCGCGGTGCGCGTGCTCGACGAGGGTGCGCAGCCGGCCGCGGGCCACGATCTCCTTGGCGGCCAGATAGTCCTGGAAGGTGCGGTGGATGA
Source organism: Streptomyces sp. NPDC057302 (assembly GCF_042667685.1). Lineage (NCBI taxonomy): Bacteria > Bacillati > Actinomycetota > Actinomycetes > Kitasatosporales > Streptomycetaceae > Streptomyces > Streptomyces sp. NPDC057302. Next base: position 65,955 of record NZ_JBHUZJ010000025.1, read on the forward strand.
AGTCCACCGAGAGGCCCGCCTGTTCACGGAGCAGCCCGGTGCGGTGCAGCAGATGCCGGAAGATCTTCTCGCCGTCGCCCTCGGCGCGTGCGGAGGGAATGGCGGGCAGGGCGGCGTCCAGGATGGCGACGACGCGCTGCCGCGGCAGCTCCGAGACGCCCTCCTCGACCATCGCGTGGGCCAGCTTGCGCAGGAGCAGCTCCCGGGGACCCTGCATGAGCCGCACGTCATCGGCGTACAGCACGTCACGCTCGGGGTCGCGGCGCTGGAGGAGCATCTCCAGGGCGGCGTCGTACAGCTCCTTGCGGCCTTTGGGCAGGGAGCCCGAGCGGTCGCGGTTGAGGGCGCAGATCAGGCCGCACATCAGGGGGTTGGTGGCGAGCTGGCGCAGCTCGCGGTAGATGCGCACGGAGTGCAGGAGGCGCTGTTCGTACTCCTTCAGCTTGTCGCGTTCCGCCTGTTCCTTGCACTGCTCGTCGCTCATGGCCGCCGCGTGCCAGTCGTGTACGAAGCGGGTGACCTGGTCGCGTGACATCGGCGCGAGCGAGAGTTCCTTGAAGCCCTCCTCGGCGAGGCGCTCCTGGGCGAGCCAGCCGTCCTCGACGGCGGAGGGGCGGGAGGTGACCAGGCAGCCGTTGCCGGAGAAGATGCGAAGCAGGCGGCGCAGTTGGTTGCGCAGCTCGCCGCGGGTCTCCTCGGGGGCCTCGTCGATCCCGTCGACCAGGAGCATGGCGCGGCCCGCCAGGAGGGTGCGCACGACCCAGCCCTCGGGGGCCTGGTCGGCCAGCGGGTGGCTCACGGCGTGCAGGAAGTCGTCCGGGGCGGGGAAGCCCTCGCGGGCGAAGCGGCGTACGGGCAGGACGAAGGGGACGCGGGCGCCCTCGCGGGCCGCGGCCACGGCGAGCCACTGCACCAGGGTCGTCTTGCCGGAGCCCGCGACACCGCGCAGGAGTACCCGCTCGGGGCCTTCGAGGGCCCGGTCGGCGAGCAGCACCGTCCGCGGCTCGCCCGGCACCCCGCTGCCGCTGGTCTCCTCGGCCTCCAGGCTGAGGTAGGTGTCCTCCAGGGGCCAGCGGTCCGGCGCGTTCGACAGGTCCACGCCGACGATGGTGAGCCAGCCGTGCTGTCGTACGACCTCTTCGGCGTACGCGGACTCGAAGTCCCGGTCCTCCTGGGACCGTTCGGGCTGGCGGGCCAGTGCCTCCGCGTCGTTCAGGTCGATGAGCTGACGTATGCGGCTCGCCCGCTCGGCCATGTGCCGCTGGATGTGCGGGGAGCGCCGCACGAAGTGGTACAGGACGTGCAGGCAGACGGCCACCAGCAGCTCGTCGTGGAACCAGGCGGCGCCGGGGGAGAGCGAGCGGTCCGCGCCCTGTACGGCGCCCCTGAGGCGCCGCGCGTAGTCCTGCGGACCCAGGCGCACGGCGTCCACGTCCGTGAGGTCCAGCTCCCCGATGGCGAGCAGCGTGCGCGTCAACACGTCGACCACGGAGGTGAGTTCGGTCGTCGGCGCGGTGTGCGCCTCGGCGGCGAGGTGCACGAAGTCGGCGGCCGTGCGATGGACGTCGTCCGGTGTCGCCGGGGCGTCGGCGCCGCGCCAGGTGGTGAGGGCGGCGATCAGGTCGGGCGTGGCGGGCGGCAGCGGGGGTGGCAGGCGGATGAGCCGTTGTACCAGGGGTGTGGCGAGCGTCGAGGGGATGCGGACAACGGGCTCCATGGACATAGGGGGTCCCTGCGGGTGGGATTTCGTGTGTCGTGGAGGGTCAAGGGTAGGTCAAACCCTCCACGGCGGTGGGGTGATGAGTTCGATCCGGTCCGGCACCTGCTGGGCGACGGCCTCGCTGACGTCCGAGGCCACATGGACCCTTCTGAGGGCGGGGAAGACCGAGAGCCAGGCCAGTCCTTCGACGGGGTGGGACGCTTCGAGGCCGAGCCGGGTGAGCTGTTCGCGCACGATGAGTTCGGTCAGGTCCTCGACGCGGTAGGCGCCGACGACCTGGATGTCCGCCCAGCCGCCGATGGAGCGCAGGGCGCGGAGGTCGTCGGCGTCGCGTACGGTGACGCGGGCCTGGCGGGGCAGGTGCGCGAGTATCTCCTGGGCGTACAGCTCACGGTCGAAGTGCGGCCAGGACGCGGCGAGGGTCTGCTGGACGTCGATGCTGGGGTGCTCGCGGAACTGGGTGAGGAAGTGCAGCGCGGACTCGCTGTGCAACTCGCTTGCCGTACGCGCCACCAGGCGTGCCGCGCGGCTGTCGAGGCCTTCCGCGCCGGGCAGCAGCGACAGCACCAGCTCGCCCCCGGCCCGCGCCAGCTCCTCGGCCTCCACGGTGGATCCGGGCGGCACGAGCAGCCGCACGCCGACCTCCACGAAGGAACGGACCGCCGGCGCGACCTCCGCCGCGTACGGCAGTCCGGCCGCGGCGAGGAGTTTGCCGCGCGGGGTGCCCTGCTCGACGAGGCGCCGCAGCATCAGCTCGGCCTCCTTCGGCCGGGCGTGGGCGATGGCGAGCAGGACGACGTCCTCCCACTGGTCCTTGTCCGCGTTGTTCAGGAGCAGATCGAAGTCGAGTTCCTGCACGGCGAGGCGGGATCCGAGATAGTCCTGGAACGTGCGGTGCAGGAAGTCGACGCGCCCGTCGGCGGGTTCCCGCAGCAGCCCGGAGCGCAGCAGGAGCGAGGTGTAGATCTCCTCCGCGCCGCTGCTCAGGTTCAGCGAGGGAAGCGCCTGCGTGATGATGTGCAGCGCGTCCGGACGGTCCATCTCCGAGCGGCTGTTGCGGATGAGCCACCACGCGAGCCGCTGGAGGAGCTGGATCTGGATGGCGTACGGGATGCGCACCCCGCCCGGATCGTCCAACCCACGCTCCCGGTCGCGCCGTTCGAGCAGCATGTGGAGCGCGGCCTCGTACAGCGACTTCCTGTCCTCGGGCAGAAAGCCGTTCCGGTCGCGGTGCAGCGCGCAGAGCATGCCGCACATCAGGGGGTTGGTGGCGAGGCGGTTGAGCTCGGTCGTGGTCCGCACGGCCCGCAGCAGGGAATCCCCGGTGGACTCGTCCGCCCCGGCGGCGTGGTGCCAGCGGCGGACGAACGTGGCGACGTCGTGGCGGGCCATCGGGGAGAGCGTCAGTTCGTTGAAGCCGGCGGCGGTCAGCCACTGCTCGGGGACGGCGGAGGGGCGTGAGGTGACGAGCCACAGGTTGCCCGGGAAGGTCCGCGTCAGCTCGCGCAGCCACCGGCGGGCGGACTCCCGCCGCTCACCGGCGATCTCGTCTATCCCGTCCACGAGGAGCACGCCGCGCCGGGCCCGCAGGACGCGGTCGACCCAGCCCGCGGGCTGATCGCCCGCGACCGGGCAGGCGACGGCCTTGAGGAAGTCCCCCGGGATGGGCAGCTCGGCCCCCGGCCGCAGGATCCGCCGCATCGGAAGCACGAAGGGCACCCGCCCGACGAGGTGCGTGAGCCCGTGCTCGTACGTCCGGCTCGCGGCCGTCACGGCGAGCCACTGGACGAGGGTGGTCTTGCCGGATCCGGCGACGCCGCGCAGCAGGACCTGGTCGTGCTGGGCGAGGACCTGCTCGGCGGGGACGTGCAGCCCTCTGCCGCCGGGCCCGGTGCGCTCGCGGGTCGCCTCCAGACTGAGGTAGGCGGTGTCGAGGGGCCACTCGCTGGTGCCCGCGTCGAGTCCGTAGATGGTGAGGGTGCCGTGGCGCTGTGCCACGTGGGTGGCGTAGCGGGCCTCGAAGGCGGCGTCTTCGGAGCTCTGGGAGGGCAGCCGGTCGAGAAGAATGTCGATGGCCTGCACGAGCCGGTCCAACTGCTGTGTCTGAAAAGTCAGTTGGCGCGCAATATAAGTGGACCGCCGGGTGAAGAAGTTCAGGATGTGCAGGGAGGCGGTGCGCAGGAGCTGCTCGTAGAGGAGTTCGCCGCTCGCGCCGAGGCCGAAGGAGACGACGACGGTGCCCGCGTTGGCGCGCAGGAGGTTCGCGAAGCCCTCCGGCCCCATGGACACGGCTTCGAAGTCCTCGACGGTGATGGTGCCGAGGGCGGCGAGCGAGTGGGCGAGGGCGTTGCGTACGGCGAGGGCTTCGGCCGGTTCGACGGGCGGTTCGTGGGGCCCGGCGGCCTTGAGCGCCCTGCGGACGAGCTCGTCGGCGACCTTCTCGACGTCCTTCGGAGTGACGCCGCGCTTCTCGCCGCTGAACGAGACGAGCGCGGAAATCCTGACCGGCTTCTCCACCAGGGCCGCGCCCGGCTGATCGGCCACGAAGAGCTTCTTGATGAGCGGCACGACGACGCCGGACGCGATGCGGGCGCCCAGCGTGGTGGCTTCAACCATGTGACGAGAGTAGGTGAAGGGCTGCGGGGCGGCGGTGGTTCGGACGTAACTGACGCCTGGGGGGCCGGTGTTGCCCCGATCCGCAAGCCGCAAGCCGCAAGCCGCAAGCCGCAAGCCGCCGGGCGCTGGGCGCCGTCAGCCGAGCTTGGTGCCGTACACGTTGTCGACGGTCATGGTGATCAGCACCCGGCGGTCGGCCACCATGACCTTGCGGTACTCGTCCCAGTCCGGATGCTCACCGGCGGCGGCACGGTAATAGTCGACCAGGGCCTGGACCTCGGGACCCCGCGGGTCCGTCCCCGGGCCGACGAGGGTGGCCGTCCCCTCGGCGGTGGCCCAGGCGCGGCCGTCGGGGCTGGTCACCTCCAGCGTGGCGCGGGGGTCACGACGCAGGTTCGCGATCTTCGCCGTCCGCGCGGTCGTCGATACGCGGATCACGCCGTCGGAGGGGTCGTACGAGGGCATGACGGGCGAGAGCTGGGGGCGGCCGTCGGCCTTGATCGTCGCCAGGACGCCGAGGCTGCTCCGGGCGAGCAGGGCGTAGGGGTCGAAGGGTGCGTCCGCTTCTGTGGTCGTCATGCCGGAGCAACTTCCTTGTGGGGGTGGGGTATTCCGTGCGCCGGTGACTCGGGGCGGCTTCCGAGTTTGTCCAGGAGGACCATGGTGCCCCAGCTCTCCTTGTCCTCGATCCTCTTGCTCGTGAGGCCGAGACCCGGGTAATGAGCCTTTGCAAGCCCGAGTTGGTGTCACATCCCCCGAATGGGTGACCGGGCCCGCGTCGAGCCTGCTGTGGTGCTCTTCAGGGCCTCGTGATGACGGAGAACTCGTTGCCCGCGGGGTCGGTGAGGGTGGCGATCCTGCCGTACGGGATGTCCTCCGGGGTGGTGGAGGTGCCGCCGGAGGCGGTGGCCTGCCGTGCCGCGGCGTCGGTGTCGGCCACCTCGAAGGTGGTGGCCCACGTCGACGCGGAGTCGGCGGCCGGGGTGCCGAAGATGCCGCCGATCTCGTGGCCGTCGGGGCGGCGCAGGAAGGTGAAGTCCATGTCCGGCATGAGGTCGTTGAGGTCCAGCGTGTAGCCGAAGACCGCCGAGTAGAACGTGCGGGCCCGGTCGGGATCCGGGGTGAGCAGGTCGTTGCGGACGAGCGAGCCCGGCTCGTTCACGAGCTCGCAGCCGATGCGCGTGCGGGCCTCCCAGAGGCCGAAGCGGGCGCCCACGGAATCCTCGGCGATGGCGATGCGGGCGCCTTGGCCCATGACGTCCACCGGCCCCTTGAGCAGGGTGCCGCCCGCTTCGGTGATGCGCTTGGCGGCGGCGTCGCAGTCGGAGGTGGCGAAGTACATGGTCCAGCCGAAGCCGGTGGTGGCCGCCGACTGCGTGATGGCCGCGACGGGCGTCCCCCGAAGCAGGCAGGTGGCGCTGCGCTCGCCTTGCGTGGGCTCCTCGGAGTACTCCCAGCCGAAGAGGGCTCCGTAGAACTCCAGGGCACGGTCGAAGTCGGGCACGCGGAGGTCGATCCAGGTGGGGGTGCCTTCGGGCTGGGCGGTAGTGACGTGGCTCATCGGTCGCTCCTCCGGGGGCCGGCTTCGGTGCTCCCCTCGTCGAAGGGGAGCTTCAGACGCTAGGGGGGATGTAGGTCAGGGGCTGGCCTATTTGAGCGGCACGTCACTGCGAGTTGGGCTCGTGAATCTCGATGTGTGAGGGGAGCGCGTCGAGGGCGGACACCTGGGGGGTGGAGATCGTCAGGTGCCTCAGGGAGGACAGGCGCGCCAAGGGAGCGGCGTGGATCTTCTCCTGGCCGGTGAGCCCGTACACGGACAGGTGCGTGAGGTCCGGGAAGAGTCTCGTGACGTTCGACGTCGCCGATTCCCAGTCGGCGCCCTCGTGGAGCAAGGACAGCTCCGTCACGCCGTGCAACGTCAGCCCTGCCGGTGCATGGGCAAGGAGGCTGGAGGTCACGTCCAGCCGGGTGAGGTGGTGGAGACGCGTCAGGGCTTCCCAAGCAGAGGGCGAGTCGTGGAGGTCCGTCTCGCCGAAGAGGACCCACTCCAGCTCCGGCCATCGGTCCAGGCGGTGCACGTCGTCCGCAGCGCGAGCGGAGTCGAAGATTCCCAGCGTGCGCAGCGGGGCCTCGGTGGGCAACAGGCTCAGGCTCCAGGGCTCGTCGATGTCGATGAGCCGCAGTTGATCAAGCTCTCGCAGCGCGTGAAGTGCCTCGGAAGTGAGGCGCGAAGGGGGCACCCTGAGCGAGAGGAAAGTGGGGACGCAGGCCGTCAGGAGGCGGGAGGCGGCCGCGGGGGAGACGGTCTCCCGGATGTCCAGGAGCCTGGGGCGGATCCCCAGCCGTTCGATCTCCGCTATCTGACCCGCGCTGCGGATCGTGAAGTAGGTTTCGCCGTCGTCGAGTTGAGAGATCACCTGTTCCGCGTACCTGCGGCAGTCGTAGCGGCTCCACCCCCACATGAGCTGGCTGTGCACGGCAAGGGCGGGGTGGCGCGCGAAGCGGGCGAGAAAGGGGATCGCGGCGTCCGACGGGATGCCCGTCGCGGTGATCGCGACGTGACCGGCCGCCTGGTCGCCCAGCCCGTCCGGGCCCGGCAGCAGGTCCAGAACCATCGGGCCGACCGCCGCGAGCTCGCGCGCGGCCTCCGGGCTGCGGGGCGGAATCACGTCGGCCACCCGTCGCTCCACCTGCTCCCGCACCGCGGGATCCAGCTCGGCCGCGTACTCCAGGCAGGCCGCCGCGAGCAGATGCACTCGTACCCGCGCCCGTTCCTCGGTGTGTGCGTCGCCGAAGGCCAGCAGTTCTCCGAAGAATTCGGCTCGCTCGCGAGGACGCGCATGCGCCACTGCCATGCGGACGACGTCCTCCCACTGATCGTCCGCCGCATGGCGTGCCAGCACGCCGAAGTCGCCCCCGTCGACCGCCGCGCGTGCGCCGAGGAAGTCCTGGAACGTGCGGTGGACGAACTCGACCGTGCCCGGCCCCGGTTCGCGCAGAAGACCACTGCGGTGGAGGAAGTACTCGAAGACCGACGTCGCGTCACCGAGCGCCGCCACCTCCGGGACCGCGGGGAGCGCGTCCGCGATGATCGCCTCTGCCCTCGAACGGTCCATGCTCGTACGGCCGTTGCGGATCAGCCAGTAGGCGAGGCGCTGGAGGAGTTGCAGCTGCGGCTCCTCCCGTAGGTCGGGTACGTCCATGTGGCGCTCGCGGTCGCGGCGGATGAGGAGCATGGACAGGGCTGCCGTATAGAGGTCCTTGCGGCCGAGAGGGAGGAAGCCTCTGCGGTCGCGGTGCAGCGCGCAGATCAGGCCGCACATCAGGGGGTTGGTGGCCAGAAGCCCTAGGTCCGGCTTCGCGCGCACCGCGTCGAGGAGCTGACTCTCGTACGAGACGAGCGCTGCGTCCTCGTCCGCCGCACCCGTGCGAGCGGCCACGTGCCAGCGGCTGATGAACGCGGCGGCGTCCGCACGGCTCATGGGCGAGAGCGTGAGCTCGGTGAAGTCCTCCTCGGCGAGCCAGTCCTCGCGTACGGCAGAGGGCCGGGACGTGACCAGCCAGCGGTTGCCGGGGTAGGCGTCGATCAGGTCGCTGAGCCAGGCGCGGGTGCGGGAGCGCTCGGTGTCGGGGATCTCGTCGATGCCGTCCACCAGGACGAGAGCGCGCCCCGCCGTGAGGACGCGGGACTCCCATCCGCCGGGCTCTGTGCCGGCCAGCGGGGAGTCGACCGCGGAGAGGAAGTCCTTGGGGGCGGGGAGGCGCTCGCCGTGGCGCGTGAGGGTGCGCAGCGGGAGTACGAAGGGGATGCGGTCGTGGAGGTACGTCATGCGGCCGCCGTCCGGGGCGGAGCGCGCGGCACTCACCGCCAGCCACTGGATGAGCGTGGTCTTGCCGGAGCCGGCCTCGCCTCGCAGCAGGACGCGGTCGTGGGTGGCGAGGGCTTGATCGGCGGGACGGAGCGTGGGGGCCGACTCGTTTCCCTGGTCCGCCCACTGCCTGATCGTGGGGCTGGTCATGGCCAGGGCGTCGGCAATCTCCTGGGCCGTCGGATGGAGCGAGTCGAATGTGTTCGTCGCCTCCAGGGACATGTACGCGGCGTCCAGGGGCCACTTCGCCGGTGAACGGGACAGATCGATCCCGAAGATCGTCAGCTTCCCGTGCTTCTTCGCGACGTACGCGAGATACCGCTGCTCAAACGCCACGTCCTCCGCCCCCGGCAGCGGATTCCGCGCGATCAGCGCGTCCACCTTCGCGATCAGCTCGCCCTGCGCACGGCTCTGCTCGACCAGTGTCCGGGCCACGAAGGAGGACCGCTGCGTGAAGAACTGCAGGATGTGCAGGCACGTCGTGTCGAGCAGGCGCTCGTAGAAGTACGTCGCGTCCGCCGACAGGCCCCGCTCCGGAGCGTCCGCCGCGCCCCGGAGCCGGACGGCCAGAGCCCGGGGGCCCAGCTCGACCGCCTCCACGTCGCTCAAGGTCAGGTCGCCCAGCGCGTGCAGCGTGCGGGTCAGGGCGTCCGTGACCGCCTGGCGCTCCTCGGCGGTGATGGCCCGCTCGCCCGTGCGCAGCGCCTGGTGGACCAGTTCACCGGCCAGTTTGGTGAGGTCCTTCTCCGTCAGGGTCTGCTTCTCGCCCCGGAAAGACACAAGCCCCGACAGCCGCACCGGCCTGTCCACCAGGCCCGCGCCAGGCCCCTCCCGTACGAACAGTTTCTTGATCAGAGGGGCTACGACGCTCGAGGCGAGCCGGGCGCCTATGACCGCGGGATCCATGCGCCGCAGCGTAGCGGCGGTCACATTCGGGAGGTTGTGGATCTCGGGGGCCGGTGACATGACGCACAGGCGTTATGTCCGGTACTAGGCGGAATAGTGGGAGCGTTCCGGGCGGGGGAGAGGACCTTCGGCTCGCAACCTCCGGGACCTTCGGCTCATCGGGGGGCCGAGAGTCCGGCCGGGGCCAGTGCTGGCCCGAGGGACCTTCCCGAAGTGGGGTTAAACCCGTCTGTGGCGGCTAAATGCGGCAAGTCGTTGAAGGGGGAATTGTCGGGATTTGGGGGTGTCAAGGAGCAGAAAGTCGGGCGAGTGGCTACGGCTTTCGGTAGTAGATGGGGGGTTTGGGTGGGAGGTGGGGTGCGGGTTACCAAGGGATGGCCAACCCGGCGGGACGCAGAGCTGCGTGTGTCGGGTCCCCATATGCCCGACGTGCACCGCACCGCACCGCACGTCACCTGAAGCCCGGCGTGCACCGCATCGCACCGCACGTCACACGAAGCCCGACGTGCAACAACACCGCACCGCACGTCACACGAAGCCCGGCATGCGCCGCATGCCGCACGCTCCCCCATCCCGGAGGTCATCCGCCATGTCGAAGCGCGCCACGTCCCACCAGTCCGGCCTGTCCCTGCTCCGTACGCGGACGCTCCGTACGCGGACGGCCGTCGTCGCCGTCGCGGGCCTCGGGCTCGGCGCATCGGCCGTTCTCGGTTCCGGGGTCGCGGCCGCCGCCGACGCCAAGGGCGGCGCGCTGCCCGGCGTCTCCGCGGGCTCGATATCGGCGCAGGCCGACGCGCAGGCCAAGGCCGCGGGCAAGGCCCAGCAGGCCGCCGCCAAGAAGGCCGTCGCCTGGCAGGACCCGGTCGACAAGTACACGCTCTCCGCGGGCTTCGGCCTCGGCGGCAACATGTGGTCCAGCAAGCACTCCGGCCAGGACTTCGCCGTCTCGATCGGCACCTCCGTCGAGGCCGTGCACAACGGCACCGTCGTCAAGGCCGGCGGCAACGGCGCCGGTGACGGTCCCGCGTACGGCAACGCCATCGTGATCAAGCACGACAACGGCACGTTCTCGCAGTACGCGCACCTGTCGAAGATCGACGTACGCGTCGGCCAGACCGTCGGCACCGGCCAGCACATCGCCGCTTCCGGCAACACCGGCAACTCCAGCGGCCCGCACCTGCACTTCGAGATCCGTACGACCCCGAACTACGGCTCCGCCGTGGACCCGGTCGCGTTCCTGCGTGCCGCGGGCGTCACCGTCTGACCCCGACCCAGTAGTGGATCAGGCGCCTTCGTGCGCCCGTGTCACCAGATCGATGGCGACCTCCAGGATGGCCTTGCGCTTCTCCTCGGGGTCGCCTTCGGCGTCCTTGAGCACGAACATCCCGCCGTGCATCGTGAACAGCGCGCTGAAGCAGCGCACCTGCGCCGTCATCGGCGCCCCCGGCTCCCTGAGGACGTCGAGCAGGCTGAACATCCGGTCCTTGAAGGTCTCGCCCGTCTTCAGGTCCCGCATCGTCGCCTGGTTCTCCTGCATGAAGCGGAAGAGCGAGGACGCGCCCTTGAGGATCTCGCTGTAGCGGGTCAGGATCGTCCGCTTGACCTCCAGCGTGTGCGGCTGGTCCTTGCTCCACTCCACCAGTTCGTCGATGGGCTTGGTCAGGTCCTCGAAGATGCTGGTGAGGATGTCTTCCTTGGTCTTGAAGTGGTAGTACAGCGCCGCCTTCGTGACCTCGAGGCGCTCCGCGATCTCGCGCAGTGACGTCTTCTCGTAGCCCTGCTCGGCGAAGAGTTCGAGGGCCACGTCCTGGATGCGCTGGCGGGTGTCCCCGCGGCGCTGCTGCTTGCCCGTGCCTGCGCCCGTGCCCGTGACCATCTTGGTGCTCCTCGGCTCCCTCGACTCGAATCCTTGGACCCGATTTTACTTACTTGACGCCCGGCTAGTTAGGGGTCTAGTTTCCCTCAGTGTAGCCAGCTTGCCGGTCGGCAAGTAAGTGGCGGCAGGCAAGTGGCAACAGGCAGTCGTAAGCAGTCGGGTGAACCGGGGAGTGGGGAACATGGCGGAGATCAGGAAACAGACGGGGGAGCAGGCGAAGGAAGCGCCACAGCCGCGCAGCGTGCGCGTCGTGATGATGGCGCTGATGGTGACGATCCTGCTGGCGATGCTCGACAACATGATCGTCAGCCCCGCGATGCCGACGATCGTCGGTGACCTCGGCGGCATGGAACACCTGTCGTGGGTCGTCACCGCGTACATGCTGGCGACCGCGGCATCGACCCCGATCTGGGGCAAGCTCGGCGACATGTACGGGCGCAAGGGCGTCTTCCTCACCTCCATAGTCATCTTCCTGCTCGGTTCCGTGCTCAGCGGCATGGCGCAGGACATGGGCCAGCTGATCGGCTTCCGCGCCGTCCAGGGGCTCGGCGCGGGCGGTCTGATGGTCGGCGTCATGGCGATCATCGGTGAGCTCGTCACGCCGCGGGAGCGCGGCAAGTACATGGGCATGATGACCGGCGTCATGGCGGTCGCCATGATCGGCGGCCCGCTCGTCGGCGGCACCATCACCGACCACCTCGGCTGGCGCTGGGCCTTCTACATCAACCTGCCGCTGGGCGCCGTCGCGCTCGCCATGGTGACCGCCGTGCTGCACCTGCCGAAGAAGAAGGCGAAGGGGCGCATCGACTACCTCGGTGCGGCGCTCCTCACCGTGGGCATCAGCTCGCTCGTGCTCGTCACGACCTGGGGCGGCACGGAGTACGCCTGGACCTCGACCGTGATCATGGAGCTCATCGCGATCGGCGTCGTCGCGCTCATCGGCTTCGTCGTCGTGCAGAAGAAGGCCGCGGAACCGATCCTGCCGCTGCACATCTTCCGCAACCTCAACTTCACGCTGATGTCGGTGATCGGATTCCTCACCGGCTTCGTGATGTTCGGCGCGATGCTGTTCCTGCCGCTCTACCAGCAGGCGGTGCAGGGCGCATCGGCCACCAACTCCGGGCTGCTGCTGCTTCCGATGCTGCTGTCGATGATGGTCGTCTCGTTCTTCTCGGGCCGGTTCACCACCTCCACCGGCAAGTACAAGATCTTCCCGATCGCCGGCACCGTACTGATGGTCCTCGGTCTGTTTCTGCTGTCCACGATGGACACCGACACCACGCGGTTCATGTCGGGCGTCTACATGGCGGTGCTCGGTGCGGGCATGGGCTGCCTGATGCAGATCACCATGCTGGTGGCGCAGAACAGCGTCGAGATGAAGGACATGGGCGTCGCGTCGTCGTCGGCCACGCTCTTCCGTACGCTCGGCTCCTCGTTCGGTGTCGCGATCATGGGCGCGCTCTTCAACAACCGGGTCGAGCACACGATGTCCGAGCGCGCCGGGCAGCTGGGCGGCAAGGTCACCGAGCAGTCCGCGCAGCTGGACGCCGACAGCCTGGCGAAGCTGGCCGCACCGGTGCGGGACGCCTATCAGCACGCTGTCTCCGCCGGTACGCACTCGGCGTTCCTGCTGGGGGCCGTCATCGGGGTCGCCGCGCTGATCGCGGCGTTCTTCGTCAAGGAGGTCCCCCTGCGAGGGGCTGGGCCCAAGGACTCCGAGCCCAAGGATTCCGAGCCCAAGGGCTCCGACTCCGGGGACGAGAAGCCGGCCGGGGGTGCGGCCGGGGACGCCGCACCTGGTCCGCGGGACGCGGTTGCAGAGGCCGTCTGACCCGCGGCCCTGCTCCCCTCGGCTGAAACGGGCCCCCGGCACCTTCTGGTGCCGGGGGCCCGTTGCCGTCGCCGCTACTCGTAGTCCGTTGCCGTCGCCGCTACTTGTACTTGTCCGGCAGCTGCAGGATCGGGAAGCTGCCCGTGTTGGTCGGGGCGTGTTCCGGCAGCCAGAGAACCGCCACCGCGCCCTCCGCCGGGTCGTCGGGGGCCGCGCCCGCCGGCGTCACGTTGCGGAACGTGAGCCGCGCGCCGAGCACCCGCGCCTGGCCCGCGGCGATCGTCAGACCCAGGCCGTGGCCGACGCCCGCGCGGTCCGTGCTGCCGGTGCGGAAGCGGCTCGGGCCCTCCTCCAGGAGACCCGCGGGGAAACCGGGGCCGTGGTCGCGCACCCGCACCACGCGCCCCTCGACACTGACCTCGACCGGCGGCTTCCCGTGCTTGGCCGCGTTGGCGAGCAGATTGCCCAGGATGCGCTCCAGGCGGCGCGGGTCGGTGGTGACCTCCGACTCGTGCACCACCGTCACGCTCACGTCCGAGTTGAGCACCGCGATCCGCCGCGTCACGAACTCGCCGAGGAGCAGGTCCTGCAACTCGGCCCGCTCGGCCGCGCTGTCCAGACGGGCCACTTCGAGTACGTCCTCGACCAGCGTGCGCATCGCCTGCGCGCGGTCCCTGACCAGCTCGGTCGGGCGCCCCGGCGGAAGCAGTTCGGCCGCCGTGAGCAGGCCGGTCACCGGCGTACGCAGCTCGTGCGCGATGTCGGCCGTCACCCGCCGCTCGGCTTCGAGGCGCTGCTTGAGGGCGTCCGCCATCGCGTCCACCGAGCGCGCCAGGTCATCGGTCTCGTCGCGCACGACTCCGCCGATGGCATCTCGTACGCTCACGTCGGTCTGCCCCTGGGCGACCTCCTGCGCCGCGGTCGCCGCCTTGCGCAGGCGCCGCGAGAGCTGGCCACCGATCAGCACGCCGAGCGCGCAGCCGCCGAAGACGACCGAGATGGAGCCGATGACCAGGGCCTGGTCGAGGTCCTTCATGACGGTGGCGCTGCGGTCGGTGAAGCGGGTGTGCAGCGACAGGATGTGGCCGTCGCTCAGCGGCACCGCAGCCCAGATGTCCGGGACGCCGCTGGCGTGGTCCTCCACGTAGGTCGCGCGGCGCCCGGCGAGCACCTTCCCGAGGAGTTCCTTGGGCATCTCCGGGTCGTCGACCTTCATGCCGAACTGGCCCGTCCGCCCGGACGTCTCGTAGATCCGCTGGGCGTACTGGATCCGCTCGTCCTGCACGTCGCGCGCGTTGTCGAGCATCGAGACGCGGGCCGCGTTGTGCACGACCAGGCTCAGCGCCACCGCGACCAGGGCGCCGACCAGCGCGATCGCCGCGCTGATCTTCCAGCGCACGCCGGTGCGCAGGCGGGGGCCCAGTCTCGTCAGGACGCGGGCGCGCAGCCCTGCCATCGTCCCCCTGCTCATATACGTCCCCCGCGATGCGCCGCGGCGTGGAGCCGCGCCGTGCCGTTCAGTTCCTCGGCGGTCATGCCGTCGTCCGCCGTGCCGTCGTGGCTCACGCCTTGAGCTTGTAGCCGAAGCCGCGGACCGTCTCGATCCGGTCCTGGCCCACCTTCGTGCGCAGCCGCTGCACATGGACGTCGACGACGCGGGTGTCACCGCCCCAGCCGTAGTCCCACACGCGCTCCAAGAGCTTGTCGCGGGAGAGGACCGTGCCGGGCGCGGAGGAGAATTCGAGCAGCAGGCGCATCTCGGTCGGCGTCAGCGCCACCGTGGTGCCGTCCTTGCGGACCTCCATACCCTCCGTGTCGATCTCCAGATCGCCGAAGTGCAGCACACCGCCGTCCGGCGCACCGCCCTCACCGCCGGCGGGCGCCCCCGAGTCGGGGCCGCTCGCGTGGCCGAAGCGGCGCAGCACGGCGCGGATCCTGGCCACCAGGACGGCGCCGTCGAAGGGCTTGGTCACGTAGTCGTCGGCCCCCGCCTCGAGGCCCAGTACGACGTCGATGGAGTCGGCACGCGCCGAGAGCATGATCACCGGGACGGTGGACTCGTCGCGGATGCGGCGGCACAGCGAGACGCCGTCGAGGCCGGGCACCATCACGTCGAGGAGGGCGATGTCGGGCCGGTCGGCACGGAACGCCTCCAGGCCGAGCAGGCCGTCGGGCATCGCCGTGACGACGAAGCCGTCCCGTTCGAGCGCGAGCTGCGTCGCCTCGCGGATGACGTCGTCGTCCTCGACGAACAGGACGTGGGTGTGCTCTGCCATCGGGGGGCTCTCAGTCCTCTCGGTTCTCTCAGTTCTCCGTCGGAGCGGGAGCATCGCCGCCCGCCGCGCTGCTGTAGTGATTGCGGATGCGGTCCGTCTCCCTGAAGTGGTTCGCCGCCCACTCGTACGTGATGACGTCCTCGCCGGAGGGGTACGACACCGGGTCGCCCTTCTCGTACAGCTGCTTGGTGACCACCAGGTCGCCCCGGTCGATCTCCGCGTAGACGGGTGGCTCCTCGTCCTGGAAGACATTCTCGTACTTCTTGCCCTCGGTGCGATACACGTAAGTGCTGGTACCGACCGCATCGCCGCAGGTCATGATGTTCACGACGACATCGGCAGCGGATCCTCCGGTCAGGTTGCCGTACGAGACGTCCACCGGGTACTCGTCGGCGACGCAGGGCTTCAGCTCCCGCTTGACCGCCTGGCTGACCTTCGGGTCGTCCTTGACGATCCTGACCGCCTCGGTGGCGGAGGGCGGCGAGGGCGCGGACGTCGCGGTAGGTGTGGGGGACGGCGTCGGGGACATCACCGTCTCGCCCCGGTTGCCCGGACCCTCGTCACGGGCGCCGGAGCCGCCCGTCGAGCAGGCGGAGAGCAAAAGGCCGATGGCGGCGAGCGCGGCCACGGCCGAACTCCCCGCCTTCAACGTCCTGCCCGTCCTGCAAGCCCGGGTGCTTAGGCCGCGCAACGCTCCCGCTCCTCACGTTCGAGCGCGCCGGTGGCGGGCTCCGCGCGGTCCCGGCTCTCCAGCTCCTGGCGGAGCCGTGCGAGCGCCCGGTGCAGGGTGCTCTTGACCGTGCCCGCGGACATGCCCAGTGCCGCGGCCGTCTCCTCTGTGGACATCTGCTCCCAGTGTCGCAGCACGACGACGCTGCGCTGCTTGGGTGCGAGCACCTTCATGATGTCCATCAGGAGGGCGCGGTCCGCATGCTGTTCGGTGGAGTCTTCCACGCTCGCGTCGGGCAGCTGCTCGGTGGGGACCTCTTCGAGCTTGCGGGCCCGCCACCACTCCGTACGCGTGTTGATCATGACGCGGCGCAGATAGGCGTCCGCGAGCCGCTTGTCGGCTATGCCGTCCCAGCGGCCGTACGTCCGCACGAGCGCGGTCTGCAGCAGGTCCTGGGCGTCGACGGGGTCGGGGACCAGGCGCCGGGCACTGCGCAGCAGGGCATCCTGCCGAGTGCGGACGTACTCTTCGAACTCGAGCACCTCGCCGTGCGCCATACCCAACCGCCTCCGTTCACCGACCACCGCTGCTTGTGCGGTACGGCTATGAAGCTACGGAGGCGTTGTCACGAGGCTGTGCGGAGCAGCCAGCGGGGGGCGCACGGCCTTCCGTCGGTTGTGTAACAGAAGTAGGCGGGACGTAAAGCGGGGCCGTTTCGCGGTGGTTTGCCCACTGCGGGTCGAGCGTCTCTGCGGTGCTTGTCAGGTCAGGTCAGGTCAGAGGCAGGCGGTAGAGGCCTTCGGGGAGCGGTTCCACGAGGCCGTCGGAGACGAGACCGTCCAGGGCGCGGGCCCGCTGCACGGGCTCGTCCCACACACGGTCGAGGGATGCCTGCGGCACGGGAGCCACGGCCTCTCTGAGCACCGCGAGCAGCTTGCCGCGGACCTGGCGGTCCGTGCCCGCGTAGGTCTGGCCGCGGCGGGCCGGACCCTGGTGCGCCGGTTTGCCCGCCGCCTGCCACGCGCACTGCTCCGCGATGGGGCAGCGGGCGCAGTTCTCGTTCTTGGCGGTGCAGACGAGGGCGCCGAGCTCCATGGAGGCTGCGGCCCAGCGGGAGGCCGTGCGCTCGTCCTGGGGCAGGAGGGCGCGGGCGAGCTTGCGCTCGGCGGCGGTGGTGGCGTTCGGGGGGTACTGGGCGCCGGTGACGGCGCGGGCGAAGACGCGGCGCACGTTGGTGTCGAGCACGGCGTGCCGCTGCCCGTACGCGAACGACGCCACGGCCGCGGCCGTGTACTCGCCGATGCCGGGCAGCGCGAGCAGCTGCGAGTGCTTGGTGGGTACGTCGCCGCCGTGCCGTTCCGTTATGGCGACGGCGGCACCGTGCAGCCGCAGGGCGCGGCGGGGGTAGCCGAGGCGTCCCCAGGCGCGGACGGCTTCGCCCGGGGCTTCCTTGGCTAGGTCGGCGGGGCGGGGCCAGCGGGCGATCCACTGCTCGTACACGGGCAGGACGCGGCTGACCGGCGTCTGCTGCAGCATGAACTCGCTGACCATCACACCCCAGGGCCCGGCGTCGGGCCGACGCCACGGCAGATCGCGCGCGTTGGCGTCGAACCAGGCGATGACGGGACCGTGCAGGGCCTCGCCGGCGGGCTCGGGGATCTCGGGGGCGTCTGACATTGGCGTGGGCTTCGTGGGCGCAGTCATGGCAGGACGATCCTGCCATGGGGGCGGCGGGGGGTGGGCCAGGCGGGGCCGGGGGTGGGGGCGAGGTGCGGTGTTGGTCCGCTTTGGGGCCGGGGCCGGGGCCGGGGCCGGGGCCGGGTGCGGGGTGCGGGGTGCGGTGCTGGTCCGGCTTGGGGGCGGGGCCGCGCCGGTATGTCCGTCCTCGCTATCGTCCGGTGGCCGCGGGGCTACTTCGGTTCCGGAGTGCCGCGAACCGTGCTCCGGGCAGACATACCGGCACGTCCCCTCGGGCGCGCTCCCGGGTGCGGGTGCGTGCGGATCGCCCGCACCGGCCTGCGCACTGCGCTCACCCCGCTGCGCGGTTGGCCCACCCACCCGCCCCGTGTCTGCGTGAGGCGCGCGCCCCAGCCCCTGGACACCGCGGGGCAATCGGGTGGGTGGGCGGGAGAGCTTGTTCGGCCAGGGGCGGATGCGGGGTGATCGGGCGGGTGGGTGGGGAGGCTTGTTCGGGCAGGGGCGACTGCAGGGCCACAGCAGGGGCCAGGACCTGACGATCGGCAGGGGTGGAGGCCAGGGGCCAGCAAGTAGCTTCGGGAACGTGAGAAGCGGACGCCGGGCGGATGCCCTCCTCTGGGCAGCATTGGTCATCCCCGCGTCGACCGTCGACCGAGCGGGGCTGAACGAGCCCCGGTCGAGCTGGCAGCAGGCGGCCGGGATCGCCGTCCTGGGCCTGGCCGCAGCCACCTGGCGCCGCTGGCCCCCCGCGGCCTTCGCGGCGGTGGCAGCCCTGGAGCTGATAGCGGCGCCGTCCCTGTTCACACTCTCGTACGGCCCCGCCCTCGCGGTCTTCGCGCTGCTCATGGGCCGCAGGGCCGACCACATCCGCCCCGCCCTGCTCCTCTTCGGGGCCACCGCCCTGGTGGGCACGGCCAAGATCGTCGTACGCGGGGTCGACCCGGTAGTGGAGTGGCTCGTGCTCATGGGCACGCTCCTCTTCGGGGCCGTCTTCCCGTGGCTCGCCGGGCGCTACCTCCGCCAGGGCCGCGAACTCGCCGCCGCGGGCTGGTCCCGCGCCGCCCAGCTGGAGCGCGAACAGCGCATCGTCGCCGACCGGGCCCGGCTGCGCGAACGGGCCCGCATCGCCCAGGACATGCACGACTCCCTCGGCCACGAACTGAGCCTCATCGCGGTACGGGCCGGCGCCCTCCAAGTGGCCGCCGACCTGCCGGAACGGCACCGCGGCGCCGTCGCCGACCTGCGCGTGGCCGCGTCGGACGCCACGGACCGGCTGCACGAGATCATCGGGCTGCTGAGAGAGGAGGGCGATGAGGTCGCACCCCTCGCCCCGGCGGGAGAGAGCGTGCGGGCCCTGGTCGAGCGGGCCGCCGACTCGGGCCTCGCGGTCCGCTACACCGCGGAGGGTGAGCGGGAGCGTACGGAATTGACCGGGACGGAGTCCGAGCGCACCGTCTACCGGGTCGTCCAGGAAGCCCTGACCAACGCCGCCAAGCACGCCCCCGGCGCGCACGTGACGGTGGAGGTGACGGAGACCACCGTCGTCGTCGGCAATGGAGCCGCCCAGGGGCAGGGCGCGGGCCCCGGCGCCGGCTCGGGCCTCCTGGGCCTGCGCACCAGGGTCGAGGACCTCGGCGGGACCTTCGAAGCCGGGCCGCACGGCGACGGCTTCCGCGTCGCGGCCCACCTCCCCGCGCAGGGCGCGGCCCCGGAGCCCCGCCAGGCGCAGCCCGTACCCGGCCTCGCGCACGCCAGACGGCGGACCGTCCTCGCCTTCGGGGCGGCCCTGGCCACCGGCGTACTCCTGGTGGGCGGCGCCTTCGCCTGGTACGCGTACTCCAGGTCCCACGCCGTACTCGAACCGGCCGACTTCGCCCGGCTCACGGTCGGCCAGCCGCAGCCCGAAGCCGAACGGCTGCTGCCCGACAGAGCCGCGTCCGACCCGCCGAAGGAGCGCGCCCCGACCCCGCCCCCCGAAGGCGCCGACTGCCGCTACTACCGCGCCAGCGGTGAACTGTTCGTCACCGTCGAGCACTTCAGGGTCTGTTTCGGGGGTGGCGTCGTCGTGGAGAAGAGTGTGATCCCCAAGGCCGGGACCAAAGCTGGGACCAAGGCCGGGACCAGGGCAGGAATCGGGCGCGAAGTGCGGGAGCACGAGAAGGAGTGGGTGCGGTGATCCGCGTACTGCTGGCCGATGACGAGGCCATGATCCGCGCGGGCGTCCGCGCCATCCTCGGCGCGGGCGAGGGCATCGAGGTCGTCGCGGAGGCGGCCGACGGCCGGGAGGCCGTCGCGCTCGTTCAGGCGCACCGGCCGGACGTCGCGCTGCTCGACATCCGCATGCCGGGGCTCGACGGCCTCGCCGCGGGCGAGGAGATCGTACGGACGATGCCCGGCACCGCGGTCGCGATGCTGACGACCTTCTCCGAGGACGCGTACGTCGCACGGGCGCTGAGCGGCGGCGCCACCGGCTTCCTGCTGAAGTCCGGCGACCCGCACGAACTCATCGCGGGCGTCCGCGCGGTCGCGGGCGGCGCCGCCTTCCTCTCGCCCAAGGTGGCCCGCCATGTCATCGACGGCTATGGCGCCCAGCGCACGGTCCGCGGCGCCGACGCCCGCGCCAGGACCGCGGTCCTCACCCCGCGCGAGCGTGAGGTGCTCGGCCTCGTCGGGGAAGGGCTCTCCAACCCGGAGATCGCCGCCCGGCTCCATCTCGTTGAGGGCACGGTCAAGGCGTACGTGAGCGCGGTCCTCGACCGGCTCGGGGTCAAGAACCGCGTCCAGGCGGCGATCGTCGCCTACGAGGCGGGACTTGTGCGGCTCTGACGAGGCGGGGGCCGGGCCTCAGCGGCGGTGCGTCGCGCGCCGCCGGTGCGAGGTCGCCCGCGTCGATGCCTGCGGTGTCGGACTCCCCGGACCCGCGAACCACCTGACGACGCCCGTCGACGAACCGCGCATCGCCTCGACGACACGTGCCACGGGCCGCGTCGTCATGCGTACGAGGAGGAAGGCGAGCGCGGCGCCGAGGAGCAGCCCCACGGCCACGTCATGCGGATAGTGCACGCCCACGAAGACCCGCGAGAACGCCATGAGCACGGCCATCGGCAGCGTCAGCGCGGCGATCCGCGGCCAGGCGAGCGCGAGGCCGACGGCCGCGGCTCCCGCGATCGTCGAGTGGTTGCTGGGGAAGGACCAGTCGCCGTACGCGGGGCATTCGACGAGCGAGGTGAGCGCGCCGGAGACCGCCCGGCAGGGGCGCTCCTCGTCGACCGCGGACTTGAGCAACTCGCTGCACACATAAGCCACCGCGGTGACGAGGGGCGCGAGGACAGCTATCGCGAGGGCGCGCGGGTCGCCGCGCCGTGCCCGCCACCAGGCGACGATGAAGAGCACGCCGAAGAGCAGCAGGCCGAGCTCCGTCCACACCTCGGCGAGGTGCTGGAACCAGGTGGGGGTGTCGTGGGCGAAGTCGGTGACATCGCGATAGAGATCGTCGTCCATGGTGTCCATGATTACGGACGGTACGTAGTGGGCCCGAATCGTCACATCGGGCGATCGTCCGGTGACTACCCCTGACGAAAGACAGGGGTAGCGAAGCGGAGTCTTCCGTTCCGAGATGATGATCCGGAAACTTTGTTGCTCTGGGCGGCGGGTGGGGCAGGACAAGGCGCGGATCTCTCGTAAGGTTTGGGCCGTGGGATCTCTGCGCAATCCGGTCGGGCCGCTTCCCTCCACCATCTACTGGCGTCGGAGGGCCGTTCTGCTGTCCTTGATCGGGCTGATGGCGCTTCTGGTCGTGTGGGTGCTCACCCTGGGGGGTGGGGGCAGGAACGACGGCGCCGACGGCCCGTCGGGCTCCGATCCGGCCACGTCCATCACGCCGGGACCTTCCGGCTCCGGGCCCGCCATCAGTCAAAACCCGGGCGGACGCGACGAGTCGGGCGACGAGGGCGACTCCGGCTCCGGCGGTTCGGAAGGCTCGGGCGGCTCGGGTGGCGGCGGCGGTGACTCCGAGGGGTCCGGCGGTTCAGGGGGCTCCGGCGGCGGCTCGGACGGCGACGCCAAGGGCGGCGGCGGATCGGGCGGACAGCTGCCCGCGGGGACGAGCCTGCCCAACTGCGTGAGCGGCGACGTGAAGTTGAAGCTGCGCAGCGTCCACAACACGTACGAGATCGGCGAGAAGCCCAAGTTCGAGCTCATCGCCCAGAACGGCGCGGGCAAGGCCTGCAAGGTGGATCTCGGCGGCAAGAAGACCGTGCTGACGATCACTCAGGCCGACAACGACAAGGAGATCTGGTCCTCGGCGGACTGCCCCGCCGGTGGCGGGGGCCTGCTGCTGCGGGTGCCGGGCGACGGGCGCGTCACGCACACCGTCCAGTGGGACGGCCGGGGGAGCGAGCCGAACTGCGCCACGCCTTCGGCGGGAAGCGCGGGAGCGGGCACCTATCTCGTCGAGGCCAAGTCGCCGGGGCTGGGCTCGGTGCAGGCTTCGTTCGTGCTCAAAGAGGGCTGACCTGCGGGGTGATCGGGTGGGTGATCGGGTGGGTGAGCGGGAATTCGCCCCCCCCACTCACCCGCACCCCCTAGACGGACCGCACCCTCTGTCCCTCTAGACGTACCGCTCCAGAATCGACGACTCGGCGAGCCGCGAGAGCCCCTCGCGAACACTCCGGGCCCGCGCCTCGCCCACGCCGTCCACCGTCTGCAGATCATCGACGCTCGCGGCGAGCAGCTTCTGCAGACCGCCGAAGTGCTCCACGAGCCGGTCGATGATCGCGCCGGGAAGCCGCGGCACCTTGGCAAGGAGCCGGAAGCCCCGCGGCGAGACCGCGGAATCCAGCGCCTCCGGAGAGCCTGTGTACCCCAACGCCCGCGCCACGGTCGGCAGTTCGAGCAGCTCCGCATGGCTCAGTGCGTCCAGCTCGAAGAGCGCCTCCTCGACCGTGCGGGAGCGCTTGGCGGTCGGCTCGGGCACGTAGTCCCGGACGACCAGCTCGCGCTCGGGCTCGACGCCCGCGATCAACTCGTCCAGCTGGAGGGCGAGGAGACGGCCGTCCGTGCCCAGCTCCACCACGTACTCGGCGATCTCCGTGGCGATCCGGCGCACCATCTCCAGGCGCTGGGCGACGGCGGTGACGTCCCGCACCGTCACCAAGTCCTCGATCTCCAGGGCGGACAGCGTGCCCGCCACCTCGTCGAGGCGCAGCTTGTAGCGCTCAAGGGTCGCCAGGGCCTGGTTCGCGCGGGACAGGATCGCCGCCGAGTCCTCCAGGACCTTGCGCTGCCCGTCCACGTAGAGCGCGATCAGACGCATGGACTGGGAGACGGAGACGATGGGGAAACCCACCTGCTTGGACACGCGGTCCGCGGTGCGGTGCCGGGTGCCCGTCTCCTCGGTGGGGATCGTCGGGTCGGGGACGAGCTGCACGCCCGCCCGCAGGATCTTGGTGATGTCCTTGTCGACGACGATGCCGCCGTCGAGCTTGCAGAGCTCGCGCAGGCGCGTCGCCGTGAACTCGACGTCCAGGATGAAACCACCCGTGCACATCGACTCGACGGTCTTGTCCCAGCCGAGGACGATGAGCCCTCCGGTGTTGCCGCGGAGGATGCGCTCGAGTCCGTCGCGCAGGCCTGTGCCGGGCGCGACCGCGCTCAGGGAGGCGCGCATCAGCCCTTCGGCACCGGAGCTTCCGCCGGGCTTGCCGGGAGCTGACGCCCGGTCGTTGGCTGCCACTGCACTCCTCGGGTCGCGGGTTGTCCAAGCCCGGTCCGTACCTCTACTTCGTACGGATGGGCGAGACCAGGGCAAAGTCTACCGGCGCTCTTCGTCCTCCCGTGGGGCCTCTCTGCGACGCGACCTCGGAAGGACACGCAGGGCGTCCCCCATGTCGGCGACTTCGGTGACCTTCATACCGGGTGGCACCTTGCCCGGATCGGCGGGGACGAGGGCGTGTGTGAAGCCCAGACGGTGAGCTTCGGCCAGCCTGCGCTGGACCCCCGTGACCCGTCTGACCTCGCCCGCGAGGCCCACCTCGCCGATCGCCACGAGATTTTTCGGCAGCGGGGTGTCGCTCGCCGCGCTGGCCAGGGCGAGGGCGATCGCGAGGTCCGCGGCCGGCTCGGAGAGCTTCACCCCGCCGACCGTCGCGCTGTAGATGTCGCGCTTGCCGAGCGCCGTGATGCGGCCCCGCTGCTCCAGGACGGCCAGCATCATCGAGACGCGGGAGGTTTCGAGGCCGGACGTGGTGCGGCGGGGGGAAGGGATCTGGGAGTCGACTGTGAGCGCCTGGACCTCGGCCACCAGGGGGCGGCGCCCTTCGAGCGTGACCGTCAGACAGGTGCCGGGGACGGCCTCCGCACGGCGGGTGAGGAAGAGACCGCTGGGGTCGGTGAGGCCGGTGATGCCCTCGTCGTGCAGTTCGAAGCAGCCGACCTCGTCCGTCGTCCCGTAACGGTTCTTGACGCCCCGTACGAGACGCAGGCGGGCGTGGCGGTCGCCCTCGAAGGACAGGACGACGTCCACGAGGTGCTCCAGGAGGCGGGGGCCCGCGATCGCGCCGTCCTTGGTGACGTGACCGACCAGGAGCGTGGACATGCCGCGCTCCTTGGAGGCGCGGATCAGCGCGCCCGCCACCTCGCGCACCTGGGCCATGCCGCCCGGCGCCCCGTCGATCTCCGGGGAGGCGATCGTCTGGACCGAGTCGAGGATCAGGAGGGACGGCTTGACCGCGTCCAAGTGGCCGAGGACGGCGGCCAGATCGGTCTCCGCCGCCAGATAGAGGTGGTCGTCGATCGCCTTGATGCGGTCGGCGCGCAGCCGGACCTGGCTCGCCGACTCCTCGCCGGTGACGTAGAGCGTGCGGTGCTCGTCGCTGGCCGACTTCGCCGCGACGTCCAGGAGCAGCGTCGACTTGCCGACGCCCGGCTCGCCCGCGAGGAGCGCCACGGCGCCCGGGACGAGGCCGCCGCCCAGGACGCGGTCGAACTCGGGTACGCCGGTGGAGCGTGCGGTGGCCTGGCGGCCGTCGACCTGGCCGATGGGCAGGGCGGAGGAGGTGACACGGCCGGGGGCCGTGGTGCGGACCGCGGGCGCTCCGTACTCCTCGACCGTCCCCCAGGCCTGGCACTCGGGGCAGCGGCCGAGCCACTTGGCCGTCTGCCAGCCGCACTCGGTGCAGCGGTAGGACGGCCGGTCTTTGCCGGACTTCGTACGGGTGGCCATGAACCGAACCGTAGCGGGCAGGACTGACAACGACGCACCAGGACCGGACGGCGGCCCGCGCGATCCGCACGGCTCGGCGCGTGCGTCACGGAATCAAGGGTTCCTGTCCCCTTTTGAGGGATCTGTTCACCCGTAAGGATTAAATGTGCTCAAGGTGGAGGAGGGGCGCGGCATCATCCGCCTAACTTCGCACGGGTGATGAGCAGCAGGCCGGAATCCCCCACCCAAGCAACCGGCGCACACCGGGCGCATCGTGACGCGCGCCAGCGCGTTGTGCCCCGCTCGGTGCCGCAGGCGCCGCCCGCACGCTATGAGGCCTGTCTGGACGGCCTGTTCACGTACTGCCTTTCCGTGCTCTGCGATCACGACGCCGCGACCTCGGCCCTGGGCGACGTGCTCGCCATCGCCGAGCGCCGCGGTTCGCGCGGCCCGGCGTCCGAGAGCGACCTGAAGTCCTGGCTGTACGCGCTCGCCCGCTGGGTCTGCCTGCGCGCCCTCGCCGACGCCAAGCGCAAGCGGCAGGGCGCGCACGCCTCCGGATCGGCGTCCCGCGTCCCCAAGCCCGCCGAGTCCGACGCACCGCCGGACGAGACGCAGAAGCAGCGGCGCCGCGAACTCGCCCAGCTGGCCTGGCCGGAGGCCGCGGGGACGACCCCCGAGCAGCGCGAGGCCCTGGAGCTCGCCGTACGCCACCAGCTCTCCCCGCAGGAGGTCGCCTCGGTCGTCGGTATGGACGTGGGCAGGACCCGCGACCTCCTGGCGTCCGCCGCCTGCGAGGTGGAGCGCACCCGGGCCGCGCTCGCCGTCGTGGAGACCGGCACCTGCCCGATCGTCGCCCGCCTCACCGGCGACAACCAGCTCCTCCTGGGCACGGCCCTGCGACGCGAGCTCGTGCGGCACGTCGACGACTGCCCGCGCTGCCGCCGCACCGCCGAGCGCGCCGGATCGGGGGCCTGGCCCGGTACGGCGGCCTCCCCGGCCGCGCTGCCCGTCATCGAGGCCCCGCGGGCCGCCGTGCACGTGGCGATGGCGCACGTGCCGCGCGCGCGGGGCGGCGGTCCGCGCTTCGACCGGCGCGGCTTCCCGGTGGACCCCAAGGACCACGCGGCCCGCCGCGACCGGATGCGCGCGCGTGCCGTGACGACGACGGTCGTCGCCACCGTCGTGGCGGCCCCGGTGCTCGCGCTCTGGGCGGCATATCGGGGTGCGCCGCTGACCGGTGAGGGCCAGGACGGCCGCTCGGTCAGCGCGAGCGAGTCCGGCGCCGACGGGGCGAACGGCGACCGCGGGCGCGAGGACTACGAGAACGCGGGCAACGCGGACACGCCCCCCGACCCCCGCTTCACCGCGGGCAGCCACTCACCGGACGTCTCCGTGGAGGTCATCAGCTCCGGATCGCCGCCGTCTCGCTCGGGAACCGGCGCCGGACGCCTCACGGTCTCGGCCCAGCAGAGCGGCGGGACGACACTGATCACGCTCTCCGCGTCGGGCGGCGAGCCGGTCCACTGGTCGGCGAGCACGGGCGCGTCCTGGCTCTACCTGAGCCGGTCGTCGGGCACGCTCGCGCCGGGCGAGACGTTCACGATCCGGGTGTACGTCGACCGTACGAGGGAGCCGGCGGGCCACTGGAGCGCGCGGGTCTCCATCGCGCCGTCGGGGGCGATCATCTCGATCAACGGGCAGGGAAGCGGTTCGGGCCGCCCGACGCATCCCGGCCCCCGGCCGACCCCGACACCACCGAAGCCCAGGCCGACCCCCTCGACCCCGGATCCGACCCCGACCCCGCCGGACCCGGACCCGACGCCTTCGACCCCGGACCCGACCCCGACCCCGTCGGACCCGGGCAACTCGACGCCGCCGCCGAGCGACAGCGGCGACCCGAGCCCCAGCGAGCCCTAGTGCGCGCTAGCCCTGCTGCCGGGGAGGATCCGCGGGGTGCGGTGCGAGCAACGGCAGCTGGGAGGCCAGGCGTTCCTCGCACAGCTCCGCGAGCCGGTCGTAGCCCTCCTTGCCCATCAGCTCCGTCAGCTCGGGGCGGTAGGAGACGTACACCGGGTCACCGGCGCCGTGCGCCGACGTCGCCGACGTGCACCACCAGTGCAGATCGTGGCCGCCGGGGCCCCAGCCGCGCCGGTCGTACTCCCCGATGGACACCTGAAGGATCCGTGTGTCGTCGGGCCGGTCGATCCAGTCGTACGTCCGCCGCACCGGCAGCTGCCAGCAGACGTCCGGCTTCGTCTCCAGCGGCTCGCGCCCCTCCTTCAGCGCGAGGATGTGCAGCGAGCACCCCGCGCCCCCGGCGAAACCGGGGCGGTTCTGGAAGATGCAGGAGCCGTTGTACGGGCGGGTCTGGCGCTCGCCGTCGTCGTCCGTCGACACCCAGCCGCTCACCGTGCCGATGTCGTGGTGCTGCCAGATGTCCGGCGTGAGCCGCGCCACGGACTCGGCGACCCGCTTCTCGTCGTCCTCGTCGGAGAAGTGCGCGCCCAGCGTGCAGCAGCCGTCGTCCGCCCGGCCGGCCGCGATGCCCTGGCAGCCACTGCCGAAGATGCAGCTCCACCGAGAGGTCAGCCATGTCAGATCGCAGCGGAAGACCTGCTCGTCGTCCGCGGGATCCGGGAACTCCACCCAGGCGCGGGCGAAGTCGAGGCCCTTCTCGTCCGGCTGCACCTTCCCAGGCTTCCCCGCCTTCACCGGCTTCCCAGGCTTCTCCGGCTTCCCCGACTTATTCTTCGACTGTGTTTTGTCGGTCTTCGCCTTTTTCGTCTTTGGCACGTCTCCAGGGTATGCGCGCGGTACCCGGTCCGAGGACCAGCGACCGCCGTACGCGCAGTAGCGTTCCGTATATGAGACTCGGTGTCCTCGACGTAGGTTCGAACACGGTGCATCTGCTGGTGGTGGACGCCCACCCCGGCGCGCGCCCGCTGCCCGCGTATTCGCACAAGGCCGACCTGCGCCTCGCCCAACTCCTCGACGAGGCCGGGGCGATCGGCCCCGAAGGCGTCGACCTCCTCGTCGCCACCGTCCGTGACGCGATGGAGGCCGCCGAGGACAAGGGCGTGGAGGACCTGCTGCCGTTCGCGACCTCCGCCGTCCGCGAGGCCAGCAACGCCGACCAGGTGCTGGCCCGGGTCAAGGAGGAGACCGGCGTCGACCTCCAGGTCCTCACCGGGGCCGAGGAGGCCCGCCTCACCTTCCTCGCGGCCCGCCGCTGGTTCGGCTGGTCGGCGGGAAAGCTCCTGGTCATCGACATCGGCGGCGGCTCGCTCGAAATCGCGTACGGCATCGACGAGGAACCGGACGCCGCCGTCAGCCTGCCGCTCGGCGCGGGCCGCCTGACCTCCGCCTGGTTCACCCAGGACCCGCCGGACCCCGCCGACGTGCGGGCGCTGCGGCGGCACGCGCGCGCCCAGATCGCGCGCTCGGTGGGCGAGTTCAGCCGCTTCGGCGCCCCGGACCACGTCGTGGCGACATCCAAGACGTTCAAGCAGCTGGCCAGGCTCGCGGGCGCGGCGCGCTCCGCCGACGGCCTCTACGTCCAGCGCGAGCTCAAGCGGAAGTCCCTGGAGGACTGGGTCCCGCAGCTGGCCGCGATGACGGCGGTGGAACGCGCCGAGCTGCCCGGAGTCTCCGAAGGGCGGGCCGGACAGCTGCTCGCGGGGGCGCTCGTCGCCGAGGGCGCGATGGATCTCTTCGGGGTCGAGACCCTGGAGATCTGCCCGTGGGCGCTGCGCGAGGGCGTGATCCTGCGCAGGCTCGACCACCTTCCGGCGGGTTAGGAAGCAACCGCTTCGGTTGACGCACGTCACATACGGCTCAGGTGTGCGGGAGACCACCTGGACCACCTCCCCGGCGCCCGGGCGCGGCCCGTACGCTGTCCCTCGTGGCAGAACCAGTGGTGCGCATCCCGGATGCGAAGGTCGCCCTGTCGACGGCCTCGGTCTATCCGGAGTCGACGGCGACGGCCTTCGAGATAGCGGCACGCCTGGGCTACGACGGTGTCGAGGTCATGGTGTGGACCGACCCCGTCAGCCAGGACATCGAGGCCCTGCGCAGACTCAGCGACTACCACCAGATCCCGATCCTCGCCGTGCACGCGCCGTGTCTCCTGATCACGCAGCGCGTGTGGTCGACGGACCCCTGGATCAAACTCCAGCGCGCCCAGACCGCCGCCGAGAAGCTGGGCGCGTCGACCGTCGTCGTGCATCCGCCCTTCCGCTGGCAGCGCGGGTACGCGAACGCCTTCGTCGACGGAATCTGGCGGATGGCGGACGAGACGGACGTCCGGTTCGCCGTCGAGAACATGTACCCGTGGCGCTACCGCGACCGCGAGATGCTCGCCTACGCCCCCGACTGGGACGTCACCAAGGACGACTACCGCCACTTCACGGTCGACCTCAGCCACACCGCGACCGCCCGCACGGACGCGATGCAGATGATCGACCGCATGGGCGACCGCCTCGGCCACGTCCACCTCGCCGACGGCAAGGGCTCCGCCAAGGACGAGCACCTGGTGCCCGGCCGCGGCACACAGCCCTGCGCCGAACTCCTGGAGCGCCTGGCGACGAGCGGCTTCGACGGGCACGTCGTCATCGAGGTCAACACGCGCCGTGCGATGTCCAGCGCCGAACGCGAGGCGGACCTCGCCGAGGCCCTCGCCTATACGCGGCTGCATCTGGCGTCCGCGGTGAAGGTGCCCCGCCCGTGACGGATCCGGCACCGGGCGGTGCGGCTCCGCGCCGCAGGGGACGGCCCTCACGTACGCAGTCCGCCGAGGGTCCGGCGATGCGGGACCGCATCCTTCAGGCGGCCCGCGCCGAGTTCTCCGCCCGTGGGTACGAGAAGACGTCCGTGCGCGGGATCGCCAAGGCGGCCGGGGTGGACTCGGCGCTGGTGCACCACTACTTCGGCACCAAGGAGCAGGTCTTCGAGGCGTCGATCGCGGTGGCCTTCGCGCCCGCGCTCGACGCGCCCGCGGCGATCGAGGACGGCCCGCTCGACGACGTCGGCGAGCGCTTGACCCGCTTCATCTTCGGCGTCTGGGAGAACCCCGCGACCCGCCTGCCGCTGCTCGCGATCGTGCGCTCGGCGGTGAACAACGACACAGCGGCGGCCGTCTTCCGCCGCCTGATCGCGACGCAGCTGCTCGCCAGGATGGCGGGCCGGATCGACAAGGCGGACGCGGAGCTGCGGGCGGAACTGGCGGCCGCGCAGCTGGTGGGCACGGCGATGCTGCGGTACGTGATCCAGGTGGAGCCGCTGGCCTCCGCCGACCCGGAGGCGATCATCGCGCGGATCGCGCCGGTGGTGCAGGCGCATCTGACCGGCCCGTAGAAGCAGTGCCCGGGACAACCGCTCGACAACCGCTCACCGAGACGGTCGTCCCGCCATCCGGACAGGCTGTCCAGATCGTGGAGCGTCGGCGTACGCTCGACAACAGTCGATTCTTATGTCTCTGAGATCTCTGAAGGAGCGAGCGACGATGCCCGAGCTCAGGTCCCGCACAGTCACCCACGGCCGCAACATGGCGGGCGCACGCGCGCTTATGCGTGCCTCCGGTGTACCCGGCGCGGACATCGGGCGGAAGCCGATCATCGCCGTCGCCAACTCCTTCACCGAGTTCGTCCCCGGCCACACCCACCTCCAGCCGGTCGGCCGGATCGTCTCCGAGGCGATCACCGCGGCGGGCGCCATCCCGCGCGAGTTCAACACGATCGCGGTGGACGACGGCATCGCGATGGGCCACGGCGGCATGCTCTACTCGCTGCCCTCGCGCGACCTGATCGCGGACTCCGTGGAGTACATGGTGGAGGCGCACTGCGCCGACGCCCTGATCTGCATCTCCAACTGCGACAAGATCACCCCCGGCATGCTGAACGCGGCCCTGCGGCTCAACATCCCGACGGTCTTCGTCTCCGGTGGCCCGATGGAGGCCGGCAAGGCCACGCTGGTGGACGGCACGGTCCGAAAACTCGACCTGGTGAACGCGATCAGCGACGCGGTCGACGAGAGCGTCTCGGACGAGGACATCCTCCGCATCGAGGAGAACGCCTGCCCGACCTGCGGCAGCTGTTCCGGCATGTTCACGGCCAACTCGATGAACTGCCTGACCGAGGCCATCGGCCTCTCCCTGCCCGGCAACGGCTCGGTGCTCGCCACGCACACCGCCCGCAAGGCGCTGTACGAGCGGGCGGGCGAGACGGTCGTCGAGATCGCCAAGCGGTACTACGACGGCGACGACGCCTCGGTCCTGCCGCGCAACATCGCCACCCGCGCCGCCTTCGACAACGCCATGGCGCTCGACATCTCCATGGGCGGCTCCACGAACACGATCCTGCACCTGCTCGCCGCGGCGCAGGAGGCCGAGCTCGACTACACCCTGGCCGACATGGACGAGGTCTCGCGCCGCGTCCCCTGCCTGGCCAAGGTCGCCCCGAACGTGGCGCCCGGCGGCACGTACTACATGGAGGACGTGCACCGCGCCGGCGGCATCCCCGCGATCCTCGGCGAGCTGTACCGCGCGGGCCTCCTGAACGAGGACGTGCACACGGTCCACTCCCAGTCCATCAAGGACTGGCTGGAGACCTGGGACGTGCGCGGCGGTTCGCCCTCCGCCGAGGCGGTCGAGCTGTGGCACGCGGCCCCGGGCTGCGAGCGCTCGGCGACGGCCTTCTCCCAGTCGAAGCGCTGGGCCACCCTGGACACGGACGCCGCGGGCGGCTGCATCAGGGACGCGGCCCACGCGTACTCGGAGGACGGCGGCCTCGCGGTCCTCAAGGGCAACCTGGCGGTGGACGGCTGCGTCGTGAAGACGGCGGGCGTCGACGAGTCGATCTGGACGTTCGAGGGTCCCGCGGTGGTCTGCGAGTCGCAGGAAGAAGCGGTCGACAAGATCCTCAAGAAGCAGATCAAGGAAGGCGACGTGGTCGTCATCCGCTACGAGGGCCCCAAGGGCGGCCCCGGCATGCAGGAGATGCTCTACCCCACCTCGTTCCTGAAGGGCCGCGGCCTCGGCAAGGCCTGCGCCCTGGTCACGGACGGCCGCTTCTCCGGCGGCACGTCGGGCCTCTCGATCGGCCACGCGTCGCCCGAGGCGGCGTCCGGCGGCACGATCGCCCTGGTCGAGGACGGCGACCGCATCCGCATCGACATCCCGAACCGCGGCATCGAACTCCTCGTGGACGACGCCGAACTGACCCGCCGCCGCGAGTCCCTGGCCGGCGTCTACGCCCCCAAGTCCCGCGAACGCAAGGTCTCGGCAGCACTGCGGGCCTACGCGGCCATGGCCACAAGCGCGGACCGAGGCGCGGTCCGAGACGTCACGAAGCTGGGCTAGCGCAGACGCCTACCTCTGAGACCGCGGGCCCGGACCGGAATTACACCGGTCCGGGCCGACACGGTTCCCGGCCCTTCCAGCCGGTCCGGCTTTCGCGCCTGCCCGGCGCTCCTGCCCCCCGAGGGCTCTCCCACCCACCCCGCCCGGACGGGTATTTCAGCCCGTCCGGCGTTTGAGGACGAACTCGGCGGAGCCGGTGATCGACGGTGCGCAAGGCCCCGGCGCCGAGCCGGTTTTCGGGAAGGGGCGGGGTCGGGGAAAGGAATCCCGACCTCCGCAACCACCCCACCCCGCTCACGCGTCCACCCAGTGACGAACATGCCAAGGTGGCCCCGAGCCACCGCTCACGGGGGAGAGAAGCATGAGCGAGAACGTCATCGCACCAGAATCCGCAGAGGCAATCGAAGCCGCGGCGGCAAAGACATACGCCATAGCCGCCGACGTCAACGTCCGCTCAGGACCAGGCACCTCGTACGGCAAAGTAGGCCGCCTCTCCGCAGGCACCCTGGTGACGATCCACTGCCAGAAGCCGGGCGAGAAGGTCACGGGCCCCACGGGCACATCAAAGCTCTGGGACCGCATCGGCAGCGGCCGCTACGTCTCCGACACGTACGTCCGCACAGGCAGCGACGGCTACGTGGCCCCACGCTGCTGAACACCGAGACCCAAGAGAACAAGCGCCGAGCGAAGCCGCCCAGGGTCACCCGGACCTGGGCGGCTTCGTCGCGTCGAACGAGAACACCGTGTTCTTGGCCGCGGCCACGACCACCACACCCCCGGCGACAGCCACCCGCCCACTGGCCCCCACCTCACCCGTAAGCCCCTCGGCCCGAGGTCCCGTCGTCCACAACGGCTCCCCGTCCCGCGGCGAAAGCGCCACCACCCGCCCGGTCGCCGAGCTGAAGTACAGCGCCCCACCCCCGGCCACCGGCCCCGAAGCACCCTCCACACTCGTCTGCCGCGACCACTTCTGCCGCGCCGTCGCGGGATCGAGCGCGGTGACGAGACCGGTCTGCCCGGTCACGAAGAGCGTGCCGCCGGCCATGCCGGGCGTCCCCGCATACGTCTTCGCGAGCCGCGCGTACGACACCTTCCGCGAGGCCGGACCGACCCGCGACACCCCGTCGTAGCCGACCGCCGAAAGCCCCTCCATACGCTGATGAAGGAGTACGAGGTCACCGCCGGCGACGCCCATCGGAACGGCGGGCCCCTTGACGGCGACGGCCTCGCCCAGCGTCCCCGACGAGCGGTCGACGGTACGCAGGACCTGGGTGCGCACCTCGGTCGCGGCCAACTCGGCCTCCGGCGCGCACATCGCGTACAGCCGGGCCCCCGCCGGAACCGGGGCGCACTTGGAGCCCGTAGGGAACGGCGTCCTCCAGGCGACCTTGCCGCTGTGCGCGTCCCGGGCCTCGAAGCGCGCGTTGGCCGCGTCGACGGTGACGACGGCGGAGCCGAACAGCACGGCGTCGTTCGACCGGCCCGTGACGGCCATCGACTGGGCGCCGGACGGCTCGGACCACAGCTCGTCGCCCGAGTCCGCGTCGAGGGCCACCACTTCGGTCCGGGGATCCTGGGGACGGTCCTCGGCGGCGAAGCGGTAGCCGATGACCGTGTCGTGGGTGACGCCCACCAGATGCATGCCCTGCACGGGAACGCCGGGGCTCTTCTCCGTCCAGACGCGGGAGCCGTCGGCGGGCCTGATCCGGGTCGCGACGACGCCACCGCCGCCACAGAACAGCGCGTCGTCCTTACGGGCCACGCACCGCAGCTCGTCCGGGATGTCCTTGCGACCGCCCTGCACCGTCTTCTGCCACGGCTTGAACCCGGTCGGCAGCTCGGCGGCCGCCGCGACGCTGCGTTCCTTGCCGTCCTTGCCGGGGCCGCTGCCCGGCCCGTCGGAACCGCCGGACGTCACCGCCGCGACACCGCCGCCGATCGCGGCCACGGCGACGGCGGCGGCGAGCACGGGACGCCAACGACGCCGCAGACGACGGCTGAAGGTGCCACCGTCGTGACCGGTCCCGTCGTGACCGGCCCCGTCGAGCGAGGCGCTGTCCTTCGTCCCTGCGGCAGCCACCCGCGTGGCCGTGGACGACCGGTGATGCTGCGTATCCGTGTCCCGCGTACGACTGCCCGGCGCGCTCTCCGCGTCCCCCAGCTCGGCAGGAAGATCCCGCAGCAGTTCGAGGAGCCGGTCGGCCGACGGCCGCGCGTCCGGGTCCTTGTCGAGGCACGGCTCGACCACCGCGCGCAGGGCGGCCGGAACGTACTTCAACTCCGGTGCCTCATGCACCACTTGATAAGCCGTCATATACGGGCTGTCCGCGTCGAACGGCCCCTGCCCCGTTGCCGCGTACACCAGCAGCGTGCCCAGCGAGAAGACGTCGGACCGCGGCCCGACCCCGCGCGGCGCCTGCAACTGCTCCGGCGACATGAACGGCGGCGTACCGATGACCCGCCCCGTCATCGTCAGCGTCTGCTGGTCCGCGGCGCGCGAGATGCCGAAGTCGATGACGCGCGGGCCCTCGGGCGAGAGGACGACGTTCGACGGCTTCAGGTCGCGGTGCACGACGCCCACCCGGTGGATGTCGCGCAGCGCCTCCGTCAGTCCGATGGCGAGCGTGCGCAGGCCGGTGCCCGTCAGCGGGCCCATCTTGGCGATGTGCTGGGCGAGGGTGTGTCCCTCTATATAGGCCGTCGCCATCCAGGGGTGCTCGGCCTCGGGATCCGCGTCGACCACGGCCGCGGTGAACGCGCCGCTCACCCGCCGCGCCGCCGCCACCTCCTGCCGGAAGCGGATACGGAACTCCTCGTCCCCGGCGAACTGCTGGTGGATCAGCTTGATCGCGACAGGGCGCCCGGATGCCGTACGCGCCAGATAGACCGTGCCCATGCCGCCCGAGCCGAGACGCGCCTCCAGCGGATAGCCGCCGATCTCAGCTGGGTCACCTCCGCGGAGCGACACTCTCCCGACCTCCCCGTCCCACCTGCATCAGTTTTCGCACGCGCCCATTTATCTGTCCTGCAACCCAAACTAGCCGCCAAGTGGTAGGGGAGGGCAAGGCGGGGGACGAATAGGGCGCGCCCACCCCGCACCCACCCCGCACCCCTCCCACGCGTCGAGATCGCCCCGCCCCGCCACGCCCTGCACCCGCCCGGCGGCCACCACGGGCGATACTCGAAGGGTGAGCGCAGATTCGAGCACCCCCGACCGCACGCAGGCGACAGCCGCGACACCGGCGACGGCCCCCGGCCCGCAGCCCGAGCCCCTCCGTTTCTTCGGCACGACCTGGGTCGACCACGACAACGGCTACGGCGCGCGCCGAGCGGGCGTCGCGGCAGGCTCGCTGCTGGCGGCCGCGGCAGGCTGTTTCGTGCTGCGTTTCGCGTACGAGGGCATGGCGGTCGCGGACGTGGGGACGTTCGTGAACTTCCTGGTCCTCGTCATGTTCTCGATCTGCAGCGCGATCGCCTTCCGCCGCGCCTGGGAGGGCTTCACCCGCCGCCACGACCCGGCGTCCCAGTCGTCGATGCGCGGCCTCATGACGATCGGCTTCGTCGGCGTCCTCCTCGCCTACTTCTTCCGCTCCCTGACCGAGGCCCCCGGCGAGAAGCTCCACCGCGAGGAGTACGAGGCCGCCCGCGAGCAGTACGCGAAGCGCACGGCCCGCCGCACGGGCAACCCGGGCCGCAAGAAGAAGAAGGCCTGACCAAGACGGCCCCCGGAGCCCCGGGCCCACCCCACTCCTGAATACCGGACCGACCCTTGACGACCCCTGCGGCGGAGGAGCAATATTCATCACATGATGAATAGGGTGGAGTCACCCACCGAGCAACCGCCCACCGAGGAACCGCCCGCCATCGAGGCGAGGGACCTGACCGTCGTCCGAGGCCTGCGCACAGTCCTCCGCTCCCTGGACTTCACCGTCCCGAAGGGCCAGATCACCGGCCTCCTGGGCCCCTCGGGCTGCGGCAAATCCACGCTCATGCGCGCCACGGTCGGCACCCAGGCCAAAGTCACCGGCACCCTGAAAGTCCTCGACGAACCAGCAGGCGCCCCCACCCTCCGCTCCCGCATCGGCTACGTCACCCAGCACCCCTCCGTCTACGACGACCTCACCGTCCGCCAGAACCTGGACTACTTCGCCGCCGTCCTGGACCCCGGCCGAGGCCCCGCCGCCCGCCGCCGCCACGACCACGTCACCCGAGCCATCGAAGACGTCGACCTGACGACCCACGCCGACGCCCTCGCGGGCAACCTCTCCGGAGGCCAGCGCAGCCGCGTCTCCCTGGCGGTGGCACTCCTCGGCGCCCCCGAGCTCCTCGTGCTCGACGAACCCACCGTCGGCCTCGACCCCGTACTCCGCCGCGACCTGTGGAACCTCTTCCACTCCATCGCCGCCGACCGGGGGCACCACGATCCTCGTCTCCTCCCACGTCATGGACGAGGCCGAACGCTGCCACCGCCTCCTCCTCATGCGCGAAGGCGAGCTCCTCGCCGACGCCACCCCGGAGGCTCTGCGGACCAGCACGGCCTCCGAAACCGTCGAAGCCGCCTTCCTCCACCTCGTCGACCAGGCCATCGCCACCGCCAAGCGCGACGACACCACCCCCACCTCCACCAGCACCACCGGCGACACCTCCACCAGGAGCCCCCGATGAACACCCACCGCACCCTCGCCACCGCGGCCCGTGTCCTCAGGCAGCTCCGCCACGACCCCCGCTCCATCGCGCTGATGCTGCTCGTCCCCTGCGTGATGCTGCTGCTCCTGCGCTACGTGTTCGACGGCAGCCCGCAGACCTTCGACTCCATCGGCGCCTCGCTCCTCGGCATCTTCCCCCTCATCACGATGTTCCTGGTGACCTCCATCGCCACCCTCCGCGAACGCACCTCCGGCACCCTCGAACGCCTCCTCGCGATGCCCCTGGGCAAGGGCGACCTCATCGCTGGCTACGCCCTCGCCTTCGGATTCCTCGCCGTCATCCAGTCCGTCCTCGCCACCGGCCTCGCCCTGTGGGCCCTGGGCCTGGACGTCACCGGCTCCGCCTGGCTGCTGCTCCTGGTCGCCCTCCTCGACGCCCTGCTCGGCACGGCGCTCGGCCTCTTCGTCTCGGCCTTCGCGGCCTCCGAGTTCCAGGCCGTCCAGTTCATGCCGGCCGTGATCTTCCCCCAGCTCCTCCTCTGCGGCCTGTTCACCCCGCGCGACAAGATGGCGCCGCTCCTCGAATCGATCTCGAACGTCCTGCCCATGTCGTACGCCGTGGACGGCATGAACGAAGTCCTGCGCCACTCCTCCGTCACCGGCGACTTCGTTCGCGACGCCGTGATCGTCGCGGGCTGCGCCGTACTCGTCCTCGCCCTGGGCGCCGCCACCCTCCGCCGCCGCACGGCCTGACCCACCAATGCGAGGATGACCGGACCAGAACGATCCCCGCTGAACCGCACCCGGAGGGTGACCCACACATGCCCCAGCCCGTCGCAGTCCTCGGCACCGGCAAGATCGGCGAAGCCCTCCTCAGCGGAATGATCCGGGCCGGCTGGGCCCCCGCCGACCTCCTGGTCACCACCCGCCGCTCCGAACGCGCCGCAGAACTGCGCACCCGCTACGGCGTGGACCCCGTCAGCAACGCCGACGCCGCCAAGCAGGCCGACACCCTCATCCTCGCCGTCAAGCCGCAGGACATGGGCCGCCTCCTCGACGAGCTCGCCCCGCACATCACCCCCGACCGCCTGGTCATCAGCGCCGCCGCCGGCATCACCACCTCCTTCATCGAGGAGCGCCTCGCCGCAGGCACCCCCGTCGTCCGCGTCATGCCCAACACTCCCGTCCTCGTGGACGAGGGCATGTCCGTCATCTCCGCAGGCGGCCACGCCACCGCGACGCACCTCGCCCACGCCGAAGCGATCTTCGGCGCCGTCGGCAAGACCCTGCGCGTCCCCGAGACCCAGCAGGACGCCTGCACGGCCCTCTCCGGCTCGGGCCCGGCGTACTTCTACTACCTGGTCGAAGCCATGACCGACGCCGGCATCCTCCTCGGCCTGCCCCGCGACAAGGCCCACGACCTGATCGTCCAGGCCGCGATCGGCGCCGCCGTGATGCTCCGCGACAGCGGCGAACACCCGGTCAAGCTCCGCGAGAACGTCACGTCCCCGGCCGGCACCACCATCAACGCCATCCGCGAGCTCGAGAACCACGGTGTACGAGCAGCCCTCATCGCCGCCCTCGAAGCCGCCCGCGACCGCAGCCGCGAGCTGGCCTCCGGCAACAACAGCTGACCTCCCGGGCAGGGGCACACGTCAACCGCCCCTGCCCAGCCCTCGCGCCGCCTACAGCTCCTCGTTCACCGGCGGCAGCAGGCCGATCGCGCGATAGGCGGTGTCCACCGTCGGCCTGGACATCGCTCTGGCCCGCTCAGCTCCCCGCCGCAACACCTCCTCCACATACGCGGGATCAGCAACCAGCTCCTTGTGTTTCTCCTGCAAGGGCCTCAGCACCTCCACCACGGCGTCGGCGGTGTCCTTCTTCAAAGCCCCGTACGTTTCATATACACCGCTCAAGCCCTCGGGGTTCCCACCCTCACAGGACGCGAGGATCTCCAGCAGGTTCGAGATCCCCGGCTTGGCCTCCCGGTCGTACTCGACCTCGCTCCCGCTGTCCGT
This sequence comes from Streptomyces sp. NPDC057302, assembly GCF_042667685.1. Lineage (NCBI taxonomy): Bacteria > Bacillati > Actinomycetota > Actinomycetes > Kitasatosporales > Streptomycetaceae > Streptomyces > Streptomyces sp. NPDC057302. Next base: position 104,639 of record NZ_JBHUZJ010000025.1, read on the forward strand.
GACAGCGCGCATGATCTTCTTCCGTACGACGTCCGGCTCGTCGAGCAGATAGACGATCCCGGCCCCGGCATCGCCGGACTTCCCCATCTTCGACGTCGGATCCTGCAGATCCATGACCCTGGCCGCCACCTTGGGATACGTGGCCCGCGGCACCACGAACGTGGCTCCGTACCGCTGGTTGAACCGCACCGCCAGATCCCGGGTCAGCTCGACGTGCTGCACCTGGTCGTCACCGACCGGCACCTGGTCCGCCCCGTAGGCGAGGATGTCCGCCGCCATCAGCACGGGATAGGTGAGCAGCGAAAGCCGCACGCTCCCGCCGCGCGCCCGCTCGAGGGCGGACTTCTCCTTGTACTGGATCATCCGCCGCATCTCGCCGTCCGTCGCGACGCACTCGAGCAGATACGAGAGCCGGGCGTGCTCGTCCACATGACTCTGTACGAACACGGTGGCCCGCTCGGGATCGATCCCCGACGCGAGCAGCAGCGTCGCCGCCTGCCGACTGAGCCTGCGCACCCGCCCGGGATCGTGGTCCACGGTCAGGGCGTGCAGGTCGACGATGCTGAACAGCGACTCGGCGCGGTGCTGATCAACCTCTGCCCACTGGCGCACGGCGCCCAGGTAGTTCCCCAGGGTCAGATGCCCCGTCGGCTTGATCCCGCTGAAGATCCTCGTCATCTCTCCGCCTCCTGGTCAGGACCGCCGGCCCGCCGACCGGGCTCCGGGTCCTCCAGGGGGAGAAACAAGAACGGCCGCCGAGTCGGCAGCCGTTGAGTACATGCGTGTGTACGGCCGCCGTCAGGCGGCCCACCACAGCTGGGTGTGCGCATGCGTTGTCACGCCTCCTACAGTAGCCAGCCGGGGACGCCATGTACCAGGGTTGACACGCCCAGACCGCGTACGTAGTGTTCTCCGAGTTGCCCGACGTGAGCGCCGACCCCTGGTCGGTCCCCGGGCAGCCATTCCGCAAGAACAGAACCATTCAAACGATCGATGCCGTGTCATCTTCGATGCCCCGTCGTCTGCTCGTTTTCATGCGCTTTTGCGAAATGAGGAATCCGCGTTCGAAAGGACGCCCCGATTTGGATCGGGAGCCAGGATTCCGCTAAAGTCTCACTCGTCGGAACGGCCCAACAGCCGGGAAGACAAGCCCCGCTGACTGGGAATCAGGCCCGAAAGGATCTGGTAGAGTCGGACTCGCCGGAAAGGGAAACGCGAAAGCCGAAAGGCCGGAGCGGAAACCTGAAAGGCACCGAGGAAAATCGGACACGAAAGAGTCTGATAGAGTCGGAAACGCAAGAACGAAACACAGCAAGACAAAATGAAACACCGAAGGGAAGCGCCCGGAGGAAAGCCCGAGAGGGTGAGTACAAAGGAAGCGTCCGTTCCTTGAGAACTCAACAGCGTGCCAAAAGTCAACGCCAGATATG
>NZ_JBHUZJ010000026.1:0-101862 GCF_042667685.1 Streptomyces sp. NPDC057302
CCCGCACCTACGCCCTCGACCAGATCCAGGAAGCGGCCAAGCTCAGCCAATCCCGCCGCCCCGGCGGCAAACTCATGCTCGTCCTGTGATCACCTATCTGGCTTGGCCAGGCGAAAGGAATCCACACAACCCTCGATGATCACACGGTGACCGCACCCGTTCCCGACCAGGGTCCCTACAAGATCGTGAAGTCACACTGGAGTACTAAGCGCGTCCGTCGAGCTCACATCGCGGCTTACGAAGGCCGTGTCGCACTCATCGGCGCCTCGGCAAGGCCGTTCCCAAGGATCGCCGCGGGAGCCGTCAAGAGGTTCCACTTCCGCCTGTCGATCGACGTGCCGCCGTCATAGCCGCGTGAAGCGGCCGGCAGCGTCACGGACCCCCTTCACCGGCTGCGCGGCGATGCTTTCCGTTCGTCTCTCGCCCCCCCTCACCTGCCCCCATGCAGCCGGTCATGGAACTTCACGAACAGCTCGTTCTGGTGCCACCGGCGGAACATAGCCCCGGCACCATTCGGGGAAGTCCAGCTTCGGTCACCGAGGGCACGGGGTGAGTCGTGACCGGTAGAGGAGCTGTCTTCGGAGCAGAGAACAGTTACGAGTACGTCACGTTTAGCTGAGCCGGCGGAGCGGTCGAGGGGGAGTAGCGATCATGTGCCCCATGACAGGTACGTGGCGAGGTCGAGTGCGCTTGGCATCATGGCTCGGTGGGGCAAGCGCCCTTTCTGCAGGTCTTGTTGCAGCTGCGCTCTTTGTGCTGGCGGATGCGCCGACTGATTCGCTCTCCGCCTATGGTGCGGTGACTGTAGCGGCGCTGCTTCCCCTCGTCTGGCTGGTAGGGCAGGACCGCCACTCCGAGACGCTAGTGAAGACTGCCCGCCAACTTCATTACTGGCAGCCCCTCCGGGACAAGTTCACGGACGACAAGCGAAGGATGGAGCGGATTTCTGCAATTGGTCCGATTCCCGTCGACCAATACCTGGAGGAAATGGAAAGGAAGTTGGGGCGCGAAGCGGCGGTGAAGCCGGAGGAGCGTGAAAGGCGCCTCGGAATCGCTCGGACGCAAAAGGCACGAGAGGACTCGCTGCAGCGCCATCGGGAGCAATCTCTGGAGCTCAACCTGAAGCAGGCGGAAGATCAGGTTCGGCAGCAAGAACGAATCCAACTCGGAGCACTGACTCGGCTGAAGGCCAACGCGGAGGCACGGTCTTCCCTGATTCTCTTGGCCTTCTCGCTCATTCTGCTCGTGCTCACTTACCATGCTGCGGCTCACCTGCTCGAACGCACCGAGACCGGGCAACTCACTCCGGCTGATGCCGCCCAGGTTGTTACGGCCGTCGGAGGTGCACCCGCTGCCATCGTGCTCGGCATCTACGGGGTGCTCAAGGGGACAGCCCTTGTGATGCATGCCTGGGCCGATGTCGTCCGGGCGCGGGCCGGCCTCCCTCCGGCCGAGTCTGCGGGGAGCGAGAACGGGGAAAGGGGTGGGAATGGGAGCAGCGGCGGAGCCAACATGGGATCGGGCACGTGACGTCCTATCCCACGAAGGGCAATGCCAGGGGAGGCGCTCCCTGCGTGAAGCGCCTCCCCTGGCGCAGGGGTGGTCCGATCACCTTGCCTCACGCCCAGAGGCTGGCCGTCGGGTAGGCGGATGCACCCATTGGCGCCCTCGTCGGCAGTGCCGTGCACTCTGGCTCTTACCGGCTGGCGCCCTTGGGCCACACGACATGTACAGGGGCGGTCGTAGGCCGAGTCGGCGGGGCCGCGCAGCGCGATCACCGAGCACCTCCGTCTGTGGGCGGGCTATCCGCCGCCATCAGGCGCGGAGGTCTAGGTGTCGGCGTTCACGTAAAAGTGGCCCCGGCAAGATTTCCGTGAAGCTGGGATGCGCCTCCATGCGCCGGTGACACTCCGTCATGGGTGTTGGCGTCGGAGGTGCGCCATCAGGATCACGCGGTGGCGTAGGAGGGGCACTCCTGCGCGTCCTGCCATGATCCGCTTCTGGAGTTTCAGATCGGTGATGCGGCCTTCGTTGACGCCGGAGTTGAACGGGGTGGTGATGCCCTGGATGACTGCGGGCTGGTCTTCGCGGATAGCGTTGGCCAGGCTGGCCAGTGCGGGCAGGTGTGAGGCGATCAGGCCATCGAGCCAGCCCGGCAGCTGGTCGGCGTCGCCGGTGTCGAGCATGGCGGCGAACTGACGTACCAGGTCGTGGGTCTGGGTCAGTTCTGGGCAGTGCTCGAACAGTCGCCCGAGTGCCTCGGCGGCGTGCAGGCTGCGCCGGGATGGCGCGGTGGTGATCCAGCGGGCGACCTGCCGGGGCGAGGGCGGTCGCTCGCGCGGCGTATCGATCGGCAGTCCCCGGCGGAGCGGTGCGATGGCCATCTTGACCCGCTGGTAGTGGCCCCGGTAGCCCTTGGCGACGATCTCCTGGTGCAGCACCGTCGCGGTGTGCTCGCCCTCCTCCCACCGCTGCCGCAGGTACTCCAGATACGGATCGAGGCTGGTGGGCCGACGGGTGGGAGTGCGGCGTACGCATTCCTGCCAGGTGGCGGCTCGCGCATACTTGCCCACGGTGCGCCGGTTCAGGCCAAGTTGGTGGGCTGCGGCGTGGAGTGAGATGCCGGTGTCGGTCACCGCGTGCACCGCATCGAAGAGGTTCTTCGCGTGGCGACGGGCACGGGTTTCGGCTTGGTCGGACGGCGCCGTTGAGCTCGATGGCGACGGTGCCGCGTCAGGATCGGGAACTGCCGCGGGCAGGCAGCCGCGGTGCGCGGCGGCAATGTCCCCGACTCTCTTCGACAATCCCTGCCACAGATGGAAGCGGTCGCTGACCTGCACCGCACCCGGGGCGCCGTCGGTGACGCCCTGCCGGTAGACCAACGAGCCGTCCCGGCAGACGACCTCAACGCCGGGATGCGTCCGCAGCCAGGCGGCCAGCTGCTCGGCGTCGCGGCCGGCCCACAGCTCGATCGGCAGCCGGGTATCGGCATCCACCAGCAGGGTGCCGTATACGTCCGCGTACAGCGCGAAGTCATCCACACCCAGCACCCGTGGTGTCGCCGTCTCCGGAAGCGGCAAGCGCATCACGTGGAACAGCACGCTCGTCCGCGACAACGGCACCTTCAGAATCTGCAGCAGCCGGGCACCGCCACGGCCGGCGAGCAACACCCCGGCCATCTGCACCAGGTGCTGCAGCAGTGGGCTGCGGCGTTGATAGCGCACCGTCAGTCCCTCCACCTGCTCCACGAACGTCCGCCGACCGCAGTCCGGGCCGTCGCAGAACAGCCGGCGTACCGACAGCCCGATCACGACCGGGCGGCCGCCGACAGCGACATCCGCCAGTGCGCGGTGATAGCGGCTGTGCGTCCGCGCGGAACCGCGGCCGCAGTCAGGACACGTCACCGTCAACTCACGGGTGCAGGCCGCGATACGGACCACGCCGCCCGCCACCCACACCCGTTCCACCCGCACCGCAACAAGATGCGGAGACACAATCCGTACGAGGTCATCACACTCGCCGACAATGCCGCTTCCTGTGACGGAGTGTCACCGGCGCATGGAGGCACATCCCAGCTTCACGGAAATCTTGCCGGGGCCACATTGGGGTGTACGCCGACACCAATCTCCGATTCACCCTGGTCATGGCCGGAGGCTCGGTGGCTGGGGCGGCGCTGGGCGGGCTACTGCTCGGCGTGTTCTCGGATCTGGTGCTTATCCCCGCGTTGGCCGTGGTTCTGCTCGTCTCCGCGGTCAAGCTCGCCCGCCACGACTGAGCATGCGGACTTGACCCGAATGTCCAGCTACCCCGCACCTGATCGGACGCGGGTGAGGACCTTGGCTGCGAGCAGGTTCACTGCGTCAGAAGTCGTGCGACGTCGCGGGCCATCTCCCGGGCGGTACGGCCGACACCGATCAGGGTGGCAGAGGCGGGGCCGGTCCAGTCGCCGTATCCGAGCAGATGCAGCCGGGGTTCACCAAGCGCGCGGGTGCCCTCGGTGGCGATGCGTCCGCATGTCCCGCGCAGGCCCAGCGGGGCCAGGTGCGACAGGGCGGGCCTAAAACCCGTGCACCAGATCACCGCGTCGGCGCGAGTAGAGGTCTCGTCGGCCCATTCCACTCCGCCTCTGGTCAGGCGCTGGAACATCGGCTGGGCTTTGAGGAGCCCGGCGTCGCGGGCAGCGCGTACCGGGGAGACAGTGACGATGTCACCGAGGGAGGCCACCCCGCCGGTATCGGCCTCGCCTTGATCGAGGGCGCGGCGGCGGGCGGTCGCGGCGTCGAACAGGGCGCGCCCGTCGATGTCGTCGGCCAGGAACCGTGCCGGGCGCTGGGTGACCCAGGTCAACTCGACGCCGGCCAGGGCGAGGTCGGCGGCGATCTGCGCGCCGGAGTTCCCTCCGCCGACCACGACGACCCTTCCCCAAGCTCTCAACTGCGTTCGAGCAGGGGATACCCCATTCCCGGCGAAGTCGGCCGGACTGCGGTAGTGACTGTGTGCAGCTGGCGGCCGGTGAACACCTCACGGCCCGCGACCGCGGGCAAGAACGGGCGCCACCAGGTGCCGGTCGCCGAGATGACCGCCCGCGCCGACCAGGCGCCCCCGTCCGCCTCCACCCGCAGCCGTTTGCCCTCGGGTCGTACGGCGCTCACCCGGACCGGGTGCTGCACGGGCAGGTCGTGGCGCTGTTCGTAGTCGTCCAGGTAGTTGACGACGTGTCCGGCGTCCGGGTACTCCTCACCGCTCTGGGCGGGCATGAGCCGCCCCGGCAGGGAGGAGAACGCGGCCGGGGAGAACAGGTGCAGCGAATCCCAGGTGCGTTGCCAGGCGCCGCCCGGATCGCTCTGGGCATCCAGGATGACGAAGTCGAGCTTCTGGCGGCGCAGGTGATATCCGGCGGCGAAGCCCGGCCTGCCCGCCACCGATCACCACCACATCCACCGCATGCGTCACGGGGCCGTTGTCACCGCGTCGGCGGCGAACTTCCTGCGCCAGGCCAGCGCGACGTACACCAGGCCGATCAGGACGGGCACTTCGATGAGCGGGCCGACGACACCGGACAGCGCCTGGCCGGAGGTGACGCCGAAGGTCGCGATGGCCACGGCGATGGCCAGCTCGAAGTTGTTGCCCGCAGCCGTGAACGCGAGGGTCGCGGTGCGGTCGTAGGCGAGACCAAGCCCCTTGCCCACCAGGAAGGTGCCGAAGAACATCACCGCGAAGTACACGAGCAGCGGCAACGCGATACGGACGACGTCCACCGGCTGCGAGGTGATGGTCTTGCCCTGCAGCGCGAAGAGGATGACGATCGTGAAGAGCAGGCCGTAGAGCGCCCACGGGCCGATCTTGGGAAGGAAGTTGGACTCGTACTTCTGTCGGCCGAGCTTCTTCTCGCCGACGCGGCGGGTGAGGAAGCCCGCGAGGAGCGGGATGCCGAGGAAGATGACGACGTTCAGCGCGATCTTCCACATGGAGATGTCGAGCTTCTCGCCGTCGCCCAGGCCCAGCCAGCCCGGCAGCAGGTCGAGGTAGAACCAGCCGAGCAGGCCGAACGCGATGACCTGGAAGACGGAGTTGAGTGCGACCAGGACGGCGGCGGCTTCGCGGTCGCCGCAGGCGAGGTCGTTCCAGATGATGACCATGGCGATGCAGCGGGCCAGGCCGACGATGATCAGGCCGGTGCGGTACTCGGGCAGGTCCGGCAGGAAGATCCAGGCGAGCGCGAACATGACGGCCGGGCCGACGATCCAGTTGATGACCAGCGACGAGACCATCAGTTTGCGGTCGCCGGTGACGGCGTCGAGCTTGTCGTAGCGGACCTTGGCGAGGACCGGGTACATCATGATCAGCAGCCCGATCGCGATCGGCAGCGAGATGCCGCCGATCTCGACCTTGGCGAGCGCGTCATTCATGCCCGGGATCAGCCGCCCCAGACCGAGGCCGACGGCCATCGCGATGAGGATCCACACGGCCAGGTACCGGTCGAGCGTGGACAGCTTGGCGACGACGCCGTCGCCGGACGCCGCGCCCTGGTCCGTCTGCGGGGTGGTGTCGGTGCGGCTCATCAGCAGGCCCTCTTGTTCGCGGCGGCAGTGCGGGCGGACTCGGCGAGCTCGGCGAACTGCTCGGAGACCGAGGCCAGGACCTCGGGGCGCAGCTTGTAGTAGGTGAAGCGGCCGCACGGCTCGGTCTCCACCAGACCGGCTTCGCGCAGCACCTTCATGTGGTTGGAGAGGTTGGTCTGCTTGGCGCCGGTCTCCTCCACCAAGTGCGTCGTACAGAGCGTCTCCTGGGCGAGCAGGGTCACGATTTTCAGACGGAGCGGGTCGCCAAGGACCCGGATCGCATCAGCATCGACTGAAGTCAGCATGGACTGATATTGTCACATCATTCGGTGCTGATACCAGTCCGGACTGAACCGTAGGGCCCTCCGAAAGGGTTCCCTCATGACCGCGCCCCCGCTCCCCCTGTTCCCCGACGAGCGGCTCTCCGCCAGAGTCGCCCGTCTCGCCTCCCGGCACGCGGGCCGCTTCTCCGTGGAGACCGTGCGACTGCTGCTCACCGACTTCGACCGGCGCCTGGCCGAACAATCCCGCATCCGTACGCACCTGGTGGTGCTGTCCGAGCGGCTCGTCGGCGAACGTCTGGACGCCCTCGCCCGCGTCGAGGGCGCACAGGGCGGCGGACCTCCGCGGGTGCTGTTCGTCTGCAGCCTCAACGCCAGGCGCTCGCAGATGGCCGCGGCGCTCCTGGCGCACCGCGCGGGAGACCGGGTCACGGTGTCCTCCGCCGGCACGACCCCGGCCAGCGAGGTGGAGCGCGGGGTCGCCCAGGCTCTGGTCGAAGCGGGCGTGGACCTCGCCGACGCCTACCCCAAGCCGCTGACCGACGAGGTCGTCCAGGCCGCCGACATCGTCATCACGATTGGCTGCGGTAATGCCTGTCCCGTCGTCGCGGGCCGACGCTACCTGGACTGGCCGGTCCCGGACCCCGACGGTGCACCCATCGCCGTGATCCGCGCCATCCGTGACGACATCGACACCCGCATCACTGCCCTGCTCGACACCCTGCCGGGCACCTGAACACACCCATCGGCAGTCCCTGTTGACCGCTCTCTGCTTGTTAGGAAGACCCCATGACCACTTCTCCCCTCGCCTCCGTGCTCTTCGTCTGCGTCCACAACGCCGGGCGCTCGCAGATGGCCGCCGGATTCCTCAACCACCTCGCGGGCGACCGGATCGAGGTCCGCTCCGCCGGGTCGATCCCCGGCGACCAGGTCAACCCGGCCGCCGTCGAGGCCATGAAGGAGGTCGGCATCGACATCGCCGACCAGAAGCCGAAGATCCTGACCACCGAAGCCGTCAAGGCGTCCGACTACGTCATCACCATGGGCTGCGGCGACGCCTGCCCGATCTTCCCCGGCAAGAAGTACCTCGACTGGGCACTCGAAGACCCCGCAGGCCAGGGAGTCGATGCCGTCCGCCCTATCCGCGACGAGATCAAGACCCGCATCGAGACCCTCGTCGCCGAGATCGACGCCCAGCAGGAGGCGTGAGCGCGATCATTGAACGGGACGTCATACGCGAGGTCATCGGCTCCGGCCCCGCCGGATACACCGCCGCCCTCTACACGGCCCGCGCCAACCTGAAGCCCCTGCTCTTCGGCAGGGTCGATCTTCGTGGGCGGCTCACACTGACCACGACCACCGAGGTAGAGAACTTCCCCGGCTCCCCCGAGGGCGTCGGCGGCCCAGCACTCATGGAAAACATGCGGACCAGGCCAAGCGCTCGGCGCCGAGATGGTCGACGACGCCCCCATCCCAATTCATTCACCTGGCAGCGCTGTCGACAGTCTGGCCATCGGTATAAATGCCGCGCTCTTCCGCACGTATCCGCAATAGGCTCAAGTCGTCGTGAATCCACAGGAAACCGAAGATCAGCTCCTCCGGAAGATCCTGGTGCTGCTCGACGGCGCCAGGAAGTACGAGACACTCACCCAGGGCAACTCCAGGGCCTGGAACGTCGCGCCGGGCAGTCTGACGCGCCGCCTTCTCGTCGCGGATCACGCGCGGGTCGAGCGGCGATCCCGGCAACGCTTCGGGGTGTGCAGCGCTCTTGGCATACGAGGCGATGCATAGCAGCCGGAGGGCGAGCATGCCGATGAGAGGGACCCGGCCCGAGGGGTGATTGCGTTCTTGAACTCGCGGGCGGACGTTATTTTCCCCACCTCTGGTGCGGTCCGGTCCTTCTTCCGCAAGCGAGGCGGGGCGAACAAGTGCCATCGGCCGCTCGAACGCTTCCCTTTTGAACTCTTCCGTGTGTGGCCTTCCAGGGCCAGCCGCGCGCTGGTGCGTCGTGGCACCTGGCTCTATGGGGACCGAGTGCCGGCGGGCGGGGGTGCAGGGCTATTGCCAGGCGGGACGGGGGGCGAGCCATATTGCAGAGAGGTGGAGAGCTCGTCCAGAGCGGCGAGGAGAAGGACCCCGGTTCGCTGCACCATCTCATCCGTCGGTCCTTGGCTGTCCCAGCCGGTGAGGGCGGCCCGAATCGGTCCCCACGTGGGGATGCGACGGTCGCGCACCGCCTTTGCCGCATCATCGGCCGATTGCTGCAGGGCGATCGCTAGAGGCGCCGCAGCGGTGACGGCTCTGCTGCCGGGAACAGGAAGATTAGCTTCCAGGAGCATGGTGATCCGGGCGACCTCGGCCAAGGCGTGCTCGGCGCCGGTTTCCGTGGTGTGCGACAGGCCGCGGTGGCGGACGGGTTCCTTGGCGGCGAGGGCCACCGCGCCCCGCCAGGCAAGGAGGGCGGCTCGGGCCTCCAGGACGGCTTCGCGGCTCTCGCGGGCGGTGCGCGCGCCGGGTTCGGCGTAGTGCCGTACGACCGTGGCGGTGTAACGGAGGTCGGCCCGGGTCCAGTCGGCGAGGCGGGTGCGCAGACGAGGAGTCTCCCAGGAGGGGTAGAGAGCGTAGGCCAGCATGGCCAGGAACCCGCCGATCAGGGTCAGGTTGAGGCGGGCTGGCACCGACTGGTCCAGGCCCTCGCCGGCCATGGCGAGGGTGAAGATGGTGTACGCGGCCGCGGCGGCCTGCACGGGTGCGTACCCCGTGTACATGAACAGCAGGATCAACCCTCCACAGATCACGGACAGGACCGCGTTCACGAGTGCTCCTGGCTGGGCGAGCTGCACGATGGTTCCGGCGATGAGGAGGCCGCCGATGTTTCCCCCGATGCGGGCCGTGGCCCGGCTGTATGTCTGGGTGAACCCAGGACGCATGATCAAGATGGCGACCAGCGGGACCCAGTAGCCGTGTCCGAACGGTAGGAGGCGGCCGACAACATCACCCACGACCACGACGACCGTGGTGCGTACCGCGTGCCGGAACACCGGTGAGTCGCGGTGCAGTTGACCGTGCAGCGTACGAGCCGCGGTCTTGACCTCGTCGGACACCGAGGGCCGCACGAGCGCGGTCGCGTCCTCCTCCTCGGGGCCGCTGCTCCCGGAGTGTTCCCCGCCGGTGGTCTCGATGACGTCGTGCAGCAGGGCGCGCAGACGGACAGCCGTCTGCTCGGCGGGGCCGGTCAGGGCATGGCCGCTCTTGGGGACTTCGATGGCGGCGACGGCCCAAGCCGACAGCTCGACCGGTCGGCCGTGGCGGATCGCACGGGCCTGCGCGTCGAGGATTTCGGCCGCTCCCCCGAGAATTTCCTGGGCCCGCTCGCCGGTGAGGCTCTTCGGCGCTCCGGTGACGGAGGGGTCGGCGAGGGTGGCCAGAACCGGGCGGATCAGCTCGGCCAGGCCCCGGGCGCCGTGCAGTTCAGGGGGACGGCGGCGTACTTGGCGTGCGCTGAGCATGGCCGCGTCGCGGGCCTGGGCGAAGGGCCCCGGGGTGAACGGCGCGGCCGGATCCTCCCGCAGACGGCGGGCGTAGTCGGCTTCGGCGGCCAGAGCGTCGGCGAGCGCGTCACGACGGCGCCCCCACCGGCGAATCGGGAAGAGCACCACCAGGGCCGCTTGGACCAGACCGCCGGCGGTCATCAGAGCGGCCTGTCCCAGCGACTCCATGAAGGTTGCCGGCAGGGTGACGGTCACCAGCATTACGGCGGCGTTGGTCGTGCCGAGGCTGCCCGCGTTCGCGCCGAGCGACCAGGCCATGCCGCCCAGAAACGTCCACAGCGCTACCAGGGCGAGAAACAGCAGCAGATGTCCACCGGTCAGGTAGCTCAGGAAACTGGTGATGCCAAGCGTCAGCGCAGAGGCCACCGGGAGCACCGGATCCGGCCGCCAGCTGCGCTGGAACACCGCGATCCCACCCAGCAGCGCACCGTAAGCGGCAGCCGCGGCCGCGGTCCCGCCGAACAGCCACAGGGCCGTTCCCCCCGACAGCGCGAGCCCGGCCGTCGCACGTAACGTGACCAGCGGTTCGAGCCTTGTCCGCTCGACGCGCAGACCGGAACGGGCGGCGTCCTTCAGGGTGATGAACCATCCCATATCGGGAAGGGTATCTCTGCAATTGATCACTCCGCTGAAATTTCCTTACCGGCCCAGGCAGAACGTCTGCACCACGAAGCCGATCGAGGCTGCCCCACCGGCAGCTGCCTGGCAACTGACGTGCGGAGCACGTCAGTTGCACCGTCGATGGGCAGCCCGACAACCACCACTAGTCGACTCATCGTCGAAATACCTACCCACTCGTCCGGGCGCATTCGGGGCCATGACGCCTTCTGCTGGTAAGTCATGGGCATTCCGTGTCCGACTCCTGGCAAGAAGGCCATGGTGAACTCGGTGCAGTGGTCGTGGGACAGGAAGGGGGCGGTGCGCCAACCGAAGGCCCCTGGGCATTACTTGCGTGCGTCGCGCCGTGCCAGCAGCTCCTGCAACTGGTCGATGATCTGCGCTGCCTGGTCCTTGTCGGTGGGGGCCTTCGGCCCGCGCAGTGCGTCGGTGACGTCCTGGAGCTGGGTGGCGACGTCACTCTCGTAGACCTGCTCGTGCTCGGTGATGCCGCCGGGCTGACGCAGACCGACGGTCATGTCGATGAGCTTGCCGATGATGGCCGTCATCACGAAGGAGAAGAGACCGAGGGCAAGGATGGCGACGAGTTGGCGGCCGAGCAGGTTCCAGGAGCCGCCGTAGAAGAGGCCCTTTTGCCCTGTCACGGCGCCAGTTGCCGCGAGTCCGGCCATGACCATGCCGAAGAGGCCGCCCCAGCCGTGGATGCCGACGACGTCCAGGGTGTCGTCCACTCCCAGGCGGTACTTCCAGCTGATGGCGAACGCGCAGGTGAGCCCGGCGAGGAAGCCGATGGTGGTGGCCCAGACCGGGGTGATGCCGGCGGCCAGCGGGGTCATGGAGACCATGCCGGTCACCGCGCCCATGCACATGTCCAGGAGGGTGACCTGGCGGGTGCGCCAGTAGGCCGTGACGCCCCAGCCGGCCATGGCGGCGCCCGCGGCGAACTGGGTGTTCAGGAAAGCCATCGCGGTGGAGCCCGGTCCGGTGAGGTAGGAGCCGGCGTTGAAGCCGAACCAGCCGAACCACAGGAGTGCCAGGCCGATGACGACGAGCGGCAGGTTGTGCGGGCGGATGGTCTGACGCTCGAAGTCCTTGCGCTTGCCGGCGACGATGGCGAGCGCCAACCCGGCTGTGCCGGAGCTGAGTTCGACGACGGTGCCGCCGGAGAAGTCGACGGCCTGGACCTGCTTGGCGACCCAGCCGTCGGGGTCGAAGACCCAGTGCGCCATGGGGACGTAGACCAAGAGCGTCCAGACGCACACGAAGGCGATCCAGCCGCTCATCTTGGCCCGTCCAGCCACCGAGCCGCTGATCAGGGCCACGGTGACGATCGCGAAGCACATGTGGAAGACCGAGTAGATGACGGTGGGGACATCGCCGGTCTTTGTGCTCGGGCCGATGCCGCGCATGAATGCGTGGTCGAGCGTGCCGATCATGCCGAGACCGGCGGCATCCGGACCGAAAACGAGGGTGTAGCCGAGGGCCCACCAGATGAGCGTGACGAAGGCGACGCAGACGAAGCACATCTTCAGCATCGCGATGATCTGCTCGGTCTTGACCATGCCGCCGTAGAAGAAGGCGAGGCCCGGGGCCATGAGGAGCACCAGGGCCGCCGACATCATCAGCCAGGCGGTGTTGCCGGAGTCGAACAGTGTGTTCATGAAGGGTCCTCACACAGAACGGGAACGGGAACGGGGCGGTGTCGGTGGCAGGTCACTTCTCGCGCTCCCGTCGTTCGAGCAGGTCGAGGATCTCGCCCAGCTTCTCGGTGTCCGCGCTGGTGCGGGCTGCTGCCGGCTGGGGCGCGGTGAGGCGCGGCTTGTCCAGGCGCGCCTGGATCTCGTCGAGGGTCGCGTTGTCGTACGCGATCTCCTCCTCCTCGCCCGGGACGTCCTCGTACTCCTCCTTGGTGCGGAACCCGATCGTCTTGTCGATGGCCTTGGCGATCAGCCAGGTGACGACGAAGGAGAAGGATCCGCAGGCGAGTACGGCGACGGCCTGGCGCCACAGCTGGTCGAACCCGCCGCCGTAGAAGAGGCCCTTCTTGCCGCTCATCTGGGCCGTTGCGAACAGCCCGATGGACAAGGTGCCGACGATGCCGCCCCAGCCGTGGACACCGACCACGTCAAGGGTGTCGTCGACGCCGAGCTTGAACTTGAAGTTGACGGCGAAGGCGCAGACGACGCCGGCCATGAAGCCGATGCACACCGCCCCCAGGGGGGAGACCTCGCCGCAGGACGGGGTAATGGCAACCATGCCGGCCACCGCGGCCGAGGCGACGCCGAGCATCTCCACGTGGCCCAGGCGCCACTTCTCGATGAGCGGCCAGCCGACCATCGCGGCGCAGGCCGCGAGCTGGGTGTTGAGGAAGGCGGTGGGCGCACCGCCGGCATCCTTGAGCGCGGACCCGGCATTGAAGCCGAACCAGCCGAACCACAGGAGTGCCAGGCCGATGACGACCAATGGCAGGTTGTGCGGCCGGATCGGCTGACGCTCGAAGTCCTTGCGCTTGCGCAGCGCGATGGCCACCGCCAGGCCAGCCGCTCCGGAGTTGAGCTCCACGGGCAGACCGCCGGCGAAGTCCAGTGCGCCGAGATGGGCGACCACCCAGCCCTCGGGTGAGAAGACCCAGTGCGCCAGGGGGATGTACACCAGCAGCGTCCAGACGACGACGAAGACCAGCCAGCCCCGCATCGTGGCGCGGCCCGCGATGGAGCCGCTGATCAGTGCCACGGTGATGATCGCGAACGACATCTGGAAGCAGGCGAACACGGTCTCGGGGATGGTGTTGTGCAGTTCATTCATCCCGATGCCGCGGAAGAACGCGTGGTCGAGATTGCCGAGCATCCCGCCGCCGATGTCCGGCCCGAAGGCCAGCGAATACCCGACCGCAAGCCAGAGCAGGGTTACCAGGGCCAGGCAGGCGAAGCTCATTTTGAGCATGACCAGGACGTGCTGGGTGCGGACCATGCCTCCGTAGAAGAAGGCGAGACCAGGGGTCATCAGGAGCACCATGGCGGTGCTGGCCAGCAGCCAGGCGCTGTCGCCCGTGTCGAGGGAGGCGGCCAAGAGCATCGGTAACTCCGCGGGGTGCAGCGCCCCGGCCCGCGGCCGGAGCGAGGGGCGTCAGGACTTGCGCATCAGGGGTGCGGGGACGCCGATCAGCAGTTTGCGTACGGCATCCCACGCGCTTCGGGCGGCGGCTGTCGCGGCCTGCGGGTCGTCGGTCAGGAACCGTGCCCATGCACCGCATTCCTGGGGCAAGGTGCTGACCCCGCAGCTGATGCCCGTCGAGGCGAGCGCGGCGTGCAGGGTGTCGGCGACCTGTGCGGCCGGCGCGAGCGAAGTGATCGCGTAAAAGGTGCCGACGACGTCGTGTTCCTGGAGCACGGCGGGGCCGCGCACACCGCTCCCGCCTGGCTCCAGCCGCATCGGGTCGACGAGCACCAGATCCCCGCCGGGGCGCCGAAGTTCGAGGTCGGAGGCGAAGATCTCATAGGCGTGACGCTCACCGTAGGCGAGCCGGCCCGCGTAGAGCACCTCTCCGGCGAGCACCGTCGCCGAGGGAGCGGCGGTGATCATGGTGCGCTGGTAGAACCGGGAACCGGCGAAAGGGATGACGGGCTCGGGCAAGTACTCGACATAGCTCCTGTCCCCCAGATGGAGGTTGACGAGCTGGGTGGCGTAGTCGCACTCCATCCGGTAGAGCTTCGTGGCCGACTGAGAGGTGAGGTGCAGCGCCGTATCGGGACCGCAGTGCAGGTCCGTCCGGAGCCGGTCGCCCTGCAGGATGCCGCCGCCCGTGGCCATCAGCTGGGTGATGGGCAGGTCGGGGCGGGCCGGATCGTAGTAGAGCGGCCGCATGATCTGCAGGGGTGACTTCTGGTAGTGACGCACGAGTTCGGTGCGCGCGCCGCGCTGCTCGAAGGACAGCTCGAGGAGGCCCACTTTGCCGGGGCGGCCCACGCCGAGCGTGTCCGGAGTCCCTGCGTGCCTTCTGACCTCGTAGGGGATGCGCTCGGGCTCGTAGTGTGCGGGCGCCAGCCGGTCGGCGACCGGCGAGGTGAGGCCAGGGGCCGGCCGGACGGCGGTCTCCCGCGCTGCCGCCTGCGTTGCGTCGGGCGCCGCGGGTGCGGGCCGTCTGCCGCGGCGAGCGGGCCTGGTAACGGCGGAGGTCACACCGCAACCTTGCGGTAGGACTCCAGCAGGTCGGTCACCTGGTCCAAGCCCTGGCCGGTGAGGCAGTTCGTCAAAGCCACCGGACGGCCCTCTCGTACCCGGTGGGCGTCCGACTCCATGACACCGAGATCGCAGCGCACGTACTGCGCGATGTCGATCTTGTTGATGACCAGGAGGTCGCATTCGGTGATGCCAGGGCCGCGCTTGCGGGGCATCTTCTCTCCCTCGGCCGTGTCGAGCACGAACAGGAACAGGTCGACGAGGACCGGGCTGAAGGTGAGGGTGAGGTTGTCGCCGCCCGACTCGTAGAGCAGGGTGTCGACGTCGGGGAAGCTCTCCAGGAGTTCGGCACCGGCGGCCAGGTTCATGGTCGGATCGTCACGTACCGCGGTGTGCGGGCAGGCTCCGGTCTCGACGCCGACCACGCGCTCGGGTTCGAGCATGCCTTCCAGTGCCCGACGGACATGCTGGGCGTCCTCCTGGGTGTAGATGTCGTTGGTGATCACCGCGGGGCGGTGACCGCGCTTGATCAGCACCGGCACCAGCGCTTCGATCAGCGCGGTCTTGCCGGAGCCGACCGGACCGCCGATGCCTACCCGCAACACGTTGTCCCTCATGGGTTTTCGTCCCTCTCATCGATTCGTCGGACATCAAGGCCGGGCATCAGGAAGCGAACAGCCGGGCCTCAGCCCGCTCATGGCGGCCAGACATCACGTCGGCCATGGGTACGCAGCCGCCGAGGTCGGCCAGGTCGCGCAGCACTGCGCCAGCTGTGACCTCGGTGATCACCGGGGCGATCGATCGCAGTACCACCTGGGCCCTGCGGTGGTCGGTGAGGCGCAGCCGAAGGGCGGCGCCGACGAAGCTCGCGCAGAACGCGAACAGGTCGCTTGCCACGGCTTGTTCGACCGGTGCCCCGGCCGCCGCATAGGTGACGCCCGCCACCACCGCCTGACAGCCGGGGGCATGTTTGGCGGTGACCAGTTTGGCGTAGCGGTCCAACGCGATGCCGCCCACCGACTCCCGCGCGATGTCGAGGAGTTGCCGACCGGTGCGGGTGACCGCAAGTCGCAGCTCGCGGTTGAGCTTGGTCGCGTACAGCCGGCGATCGGTCTCGCTCACGCGCGCGAAGTCACCCGCCCGGGCGGCCCGGTGGGCCAGCGCGAGTGCGGTGGCGTCGGCCGGGCCGACCGAGTGGCGCAGCAAGTCGGCCAGGAGCACCTCGACCGTGTCCGGGGTGATGGCCTTGGCCTGGGCATAGCCCTCCAGTCCGTGCGAGAGGGTGTAGAACCCGCTGGGGAAGGCTGAGTCGGTCAGCTGGAGGCTGATCAACAGGGCGTCCAGGCCGCCCTGGGACACGGATTCTTCCGCACTCATGCCAGATAGAAGAGCTGGCTGAGCGGGAGCGACTGCGCCGGCTCGATGGTGGCGACCTCGCCGTCGAGCTTGACCTTGTACGTCTCCGGGTCGACCTCGACCTTCGGGGTCCGGTCGTTGCGCACCATGTGCTGTTTACCCACCGAACGACAGTGCTTGACCGGAAGCACCAGCGAGTCCAAGCCCAGCTTCTGGGGGATGCCAGCATCGATGCCCGCCTGCGACATGAACGTCACTCGGGTGGCCTGCTTGGCTTTGCCGTGCGCACCGAACATCGGCCGGTAGTAGACCGGCTGCGGCGTGGGCAGCGAGGCGTTCGGGTCGCCCATCTGAGCCCAGTTGATCAGGCCGCCCTTGATCACGAGGCGAGGCTTGGCGGCGAAGGAACTGATCGGCCACAGTGCGATGTCGGCGATCTTCCCGGTTTCCAGGGAGCCGATGTGTTCGGCGGTGCCCGTCGCGATCGCCGGGTTGATGGTCATCTTGGCCAGGTAGCGAAGCACCCGGAAGTTGTCGTTGCGCTCGGTGTCGCCGTCGAGCTTGCCGCGCTGGTCCTTGCAGTGGTGCGCGGTCTGGAAGGCGCGCAAGAAGGATTCACCGATGCGGCCCATGGCCTGCGAGTCGGAGGAAAAGATCGAGATGACGCCTTCGTCGTGCAGCACGGTTTCGGCGGCGATGGTCTCGGCGCGCACCCGGGAGTCGGCGAAGGAGACGTCCTCGGGGATGTCGTGGCTGAGGTGGTGACAGACCATCACCATGTCGAGCAGCTCGTCGATCGAGTTGATCGTGTACGGCAGCGTCGGGTTGGTGGAGGAAGGCAGGACGTTGGATTCGCCGGTGACGCGCATGATGTCGGGTGCGTGCCCGCCGCCCGCGCCCTCGCTGTGGAAGGTGTGAATGGTACGGCCGTCGATCGCGGAGCGGGTGTCCTCGAAGTAGCCGCCCTCGTTCAGCGTGTCGGTGTGCACCGCGACCTGGACGTCGTAGTCGTCGGCCACCGTCAAGGCGCAGTCCAGGGCGGCCGGGGTGGCGCCGTAGTCCTCGTGCACCTTCAGGCCGCACGCCCCGGCCTCGACCTGCTCCACCAACGCACCGGGCAGCGAGCCGTTGCCCTTGCCCAGCAGACCGGTGTTGACCGGCAGGTCCTCGACGGCCTGGAACATCCGGGCCAGGTTCCACGCACCCGGTGTGCTGGTGACACCGTTGGTGCCGTCCGCCGGGCCGGTACCGCCGCCGATCATGGTGGTGATGCCGTTGGACAGCGCGGGCAGCGCCTGCTGCGGCGAAATGAAGTGGATGTGACTGTCGATGCCGCCCGCGGTGGCGATCTGGTGCTCGCCGGCGATGACCTCCGTGCCGGGGCCGATGACCAGTCGTGAATCGACGCCGGACTGGGTGTGCGGGTTGCCGGACTTCCCGATGCCCGCGATCCTGCCGTCCTTGATGCCGATGTCCCCCTTGACGACGCCCAGGATCGGGTCGAGCACCACGACATTGGTGATGACCGTGTCCAGGGCCCCCTGCGCGCCGGTGGCCTGCGGGTCCTGGGCCATGCCGTCGCGGAAGGTCTTGCCGCCGCCGTAGACGACCTCGTCGCCGTAGTGGCCTTCGTTGTAGTCCTTGGTCACCTCGACGACCAGATTGGTGTCGGCCAGGGTGAAGCGATCACCGACCGTGGGTCCGAACAGGTCGGTGTACTGCTTACGCGGCAAAGTGGCCATCAGCTGTTCTCGCCTTCCGTGCGTGCGCCCTTGAAGCCGTGCTGCACCGCACGGGCCATGGCTTTGGTTCGGGTGTCTCCGGCGTGGACGCCTCCACCGGTGAGGTTGCTGAAGCCGATCAGCCGCCGATGTCCGGCGAACGCGGTCAGGTCGACGTCACGCGTGGCGCCCGGCTCGAAGCGCACCGAGGTGCCCGCGGGAATGTCCAGATGCATCCCGAACGCTTCGTTGCGGTCGAAATCGAGCGCCCGGTTGGCCTCGAAGAAGTGATAGTGCGAGCCGACCTGGATCGCCCGGTCGCCGGTGTTGGCCACGGTGACCGTGGCCTTGGCCCGGCCGGCGTTGAGCTCGATCTCTCCGTCGCCGTATTGGTATGTGACGCCACCCGACATAGGTGGCCTCCCTTCTCAATGGTGGTGCGCGTGGGGGGTGATGTGCGTGTGACCAGTGGTCGTGTCGTGCGGATGGGAGTGCGCGTAACCGTGACCGTGCTCGGCATCGAGGCCCCCGTGGATGCCGTCGTGCCCATGCGCGAGCCGATGCAGGGCTTCGCGCGTGCGCGCCTGCAGGACGCCGCTGATAGCGGACGGGCTGAGCAGCGGCCCTCCGTCCACGGCCTGGCAGTCGCGCCGGGCCCCCGAGGCCCCGAAACCCGCCGGGACCATCGTGACCCGGTCGGCACCGAGCCGGAGGCAGCGCTCCACACCCTCTTCCAGGTCCGGATCACCCCCCGTGAAGGCCACCTCGACCAGCCGGTGCTGCCCGTACTGCCGGACGAGACGGGCGATGCGGAAAAGTTCCGCATCCTCGAAGGGGCCGGCCGCGGTCGCCGTGATCAGGATCGCGGAGTCCGCCGTGTGTCCAGGCCAGGACGCGGCTTTTTGTACCGCGGTGCGCAGCCAGGAGATCAAGTGGTCCTTGGTCCCGAATGGTTCGGCGAGCACCAACCGGCCCTTGGCCTCGTCCGCAGCCAGCCAGCGCAGGGCGCGGGCAGTGTCGGCGACCAGCCGCGGATCGCGGCCGAGCGTCATCGGAACCACACACACCGGCGCATCCGATGACACGAGCGCCTCGCTGACGGCCGCCATGGTGCGGCGTCCGCCGCGCACGACGTGGAAGCCGGGCATGTCCGGTCCGCACTCATGGCCGCCGGTGTGCACGACCGTGGCGGCGCCGGCCTGCACCGCAGCGGCCACGGCGCTCGCCATCACTCAGGCGCCCACGGGGTCATGACAGGAGACCAGTTTGGTGCCGTCCGGGAAGGTCGCCTCGATCTGGATCAGCGAGGCCATGTCCCGGACACCGTCCATCACATCATCGGAGCCGACAATGGTCTTCCCCAACTCCATGCACTCCGCGACCGTCTTGGAGTCACGGGCACCCTCGAGGATGGCCTCGCTGATGAGCGCGACAGCCTCGCTGTAATTCAGTTTGAGGCCGCGCTCCCGACGCTTTCTGGCCAGGTCGGCCACAATATAGACGTACAGCTTGTCGATCTCTCGCGGCGCAAGATTCATCGCATTACTCGCTTTCGATTACTCACGGACCACTGGCGGGGTCCGGCGGGCGCCATTCGGCGGTCAGGTTCGCTGGAGGCGGTCCAGAGCGGGCACGGCGGCAACGAAGGCCACTGCGGTCAGCACGAACGGCCAGGTGAAGGTGTGCCCGCCAAAGGGATCGAAGAAGTTGGTCATCGCCGCGGTCAGCCCGGTGGCCGCGGCAGCGCCGATCACGGCGTACGCGAAGCTCCAGCCGCTGACCTTGACGAAGACACCGCACAGCGCCATGGCGACCAGGACGGCGTTGTAGCCCATCAGTCCCTGCTCCACCCCCGCAGCCGGTGAACCCAGCGCCCAGGCCGTGAAGATGGCGACACCGCTCCCGACACAGGCCATCACGCCCGCGAACCAACTGGCCACGAAGATGCCGATGAGGAAGAGCAGGCCGACGTACCACTGCGGCATGAAGAAGATCTGACTGACATTGGCGAAGAAGGCGTGCCAAAGGTCGTGCCAGCTCAGATGGGTGGCGTCGCTGCTGGCCTCGGACAGCGCGGAGAGCCCGGGCCCTTGGTGCCAGACGCGCTCGAAGCTGGGCGCGGCGATCGTCATCGCGCTCGCCATGATGCAGAACGGGATGGTGAACGTCGGGAGGTTCCAGGTAGCCAGAATGTTCGCGAGAGCCGAAGTCACCACGACCACCGTGATACATCCGCCGATCGAAAGCAGCACCGTGGAGGGGTGGTCGGCCCCGAGAAATGCGGCGTAACCGGTCGCCACCAGAGTGCCGTTGAAGCCTTCCAGTCCTGCCTTGATCCGCCCCTTGTCCGCGCCCAGCAGATACGCCGTGGCAGTGGACACGGCAGTGCCGAGCAGACCGTAGAGACCGTACTCCCAGCCGGCGGCGAAGAGCGCGGCCACGAAGAAGACGCCGCACAGGACGCTCGGCATGAAGTCAACCTGGGCCACGCCCTTGAAGACTTCCGCAACAGATTTGAACGGGCCCTTCTCAGGAGATTCCAGCCACGCATCGAGCTGCTTGAGCATTGAACTCCGCTTTCCGGCGTAGAGGATGCCGCCCCCCACAGGGCACGTAATCAGGCTAGAGCAGAATAGGCACCGGATGGCGCACGCAACGCGTACCGCGAACGCGACATAGAAACGACAGGATCATTACGCAACTCAATAAGTATTTCAGCAATTTCCTATTAGTTCTTAATTACGGCAGCTTTCCGGTCCGCGCGGTGTTCACAGCATGCCGAAGGCCCCGTCCCTGTACAGCCGTTGCCCGGCCATGAAGATGCCCCCTGCCTGATTGGTGGCCGCAGGTCTGCACCTCCGCGTTGAGCCCGTCGCAGTTCGAACAGCTGGTGGCGCTGGCGCGTCGTCGCAGTGTCGATGTCAGCGGGGCCGTCCGTTGCGATTGCCGCTGGCAGAGCGGGTGCCGAGCGCGCCTTGGCCCGACTCAAGAACGGGAAGACCTGCAGGACTGCAGGCTCAAGGGCCGGGACGTTCGCCAGGCCATGCTTGGCGACCCATGGCAACACCGGCGAATTCCTCCATAGCTACCACCACGACGTGCGGCTTGCCGCAGAATGGATTGCATGTTGAGGCGCAAGCAACCAGTCCAGAGCCGCGCGATCGCAAACCGCATGCAAACCATTTCTAGGGGAATCGACGGGAAACAACTAAGCAGTAGAGCTGTGGCGATGCACTATTCAAATGGCCTCATCAAAGGGACTGACACGGGGGCGGCAATGAAGCTGGTCACCGCGAAGCGCATTTCGCGCTCACGATTCCATGTAGGACTTTCCACTGAAAGTATTGGGCTCGCTGCTCTCACTATGCGCGCAGCGCTGGTGTCCGACACATTGCTGCTCACTCACGAGAACCATGAAGTTGGCCATCGCCTGGGCGAGTACACCTTTTCTGGTATCCCCAATAAGATGTACGGCGCGGCCAGCCGAGAGTCAATTAAGTACGGAATCCACTGCCCCAGCCTCGAACGACTTGGCGAATGGATCCTGGGCGCTGAAAGAATGCTTAAGATGGGCCTCGTTTGGTATCTTCCGAACTATTGGACGCAGTCGCTCACATTTAACACCGGATACTTCGGCAGGATTCACGCCGTCGACTATCTGATCCGGAACGGACGGGCTGTGGACGCTTCGGGAGCCGAGCCGATCAAAAGTCAAGTGGTTCGCCCCATCCTGCAAATAGATCTTCCGTTCATCGAGGGCGTCGACCTGAGAACCTTCAGCAAAATCACAGCCGATGAGTTCGATTCGTATGTCGCTTTCCGGGGTTTTCTTCAAAGCAGTCTGCTGGCGATCGATGATTCGCTGAATGCCGTCCAGTCGGAGCGTGAACTCCTAAGGCTCGGTATGGACATCAAAGACCAAGTGCGTTCTATGCGATTTGAAATGCAGAAGGCACGGAGGAAGGGGGCTGTCTCCGCTAGCGGTGCCCTGATCGGATCCGTTGGCGCGATCCTCGTGGCCGTATACGGGCCAGCTCTGCAGGCGGCCATCGCCACTGTTGGCGCATCGGGCGGGGTGTGGTCCATCATCCACTCTGCCGCAGAAAATAACACCCGCCATCTCCGCGAGGACAAGTGGTACTACGTGTGGGCGCTGGCCAAGGAGAGCGATGCCGGTACCATTTGATCTCGCCCTGGCCGGGGCCCCTGATTTCTGCCTACTCCTTCGGAGAAGCAGCTTCTCAGTGAAAAAAATCGAACTTCTAAGACGGACTGGCCAGGGCGAGCACGCCCGGGCCTGGCGCCGGTTATCCGGAGCATCACACCACCAGGGCTGGTGGTCGGACAGGTCCCGCGGTGCCGCCCCCCGCCAACGACACCCCGCGCGAGGACAAGAAGGTTCAGCAGCGGCCGGTACTTCGTAGCACGCGGGTCATCAACACGTCCTTGCCCCTGGTGCTCGAGAGCGGCGAGCCGGAGTGCAGCAGTGCCCACACCTGACCCTGCGCGCCCTCGCAGCCCGCCACACACGAACCCCCGCCGGAGCTCACCGGCGGAGGTTCTTCATGTCACGAAATTCAACACACATCTCCCGATGAGCGGGTTCCTGACTGTGGCTGTCCGATGAGGTGGAAGACCTCTCGGGTGGCATAGCGTTTGAGGCATCGGATGATCTCGCGCCGGGTCTTGCCCTCCTTGATCCGGCGCTCGAAATAGTTCTGGGTGCGTGGGTCGACCCGCAGACGGGTGAACACGATGCGGTGGAGCGCTGCATTGGCCTGCCGGTCGCCGCCGCGGTTGAGGCGGCGGAACTGACTGCGCCCCGAGGAGCGCTCGACGGGACTGACCCCGCACAAGGCGGCGAACGACGCCTCGCTGCGAAGCCGTTCCGGGTTGTCCCCTACCGCGATCAGCAGAGCAACCGCCGTGTCCGGACCGATCCCCACCACCTCCAGCAGCTGCGGGGCATGACCCTCGAGGAGCCGAGCCAGACGAGTGTCCACTTCCCTGATCTGCTCGGAGATCTGGCCGATCCGGTGAGCCAACAACCCCAAGGTGATCCGAGTGGCCTGCAGCACCGACTCCTCGCCGGCCCACTCGTAACTGCTCACTTCGGCGAAGCCCGCACAGGTACGGAAGAGTTCGGCATTACCCAGTCCAGCCAGCTCTTCCCGCAAGGCTGGATCAGCAGTGATGCGGACGGACTTGAGCTGATTGATGGCCTGAGTGCGGGCCTTGACGGCCGACACCTTCGTGAGCTTGTACATCCTGGCGATCTGCACCGGCCCGTCGCCCGCCTTGGCCCGGGCTCGCGCCCGCCCGCTCAGCACGGCTCGCGCCGCGTTCTGGGTATCGAGCGGATCCGACTTACCGCGCCGACGGCGATCCGCCCGGTCCATCCGGTTCACGTCCAACACGGCGACACCCTGCGCCAGCAAATAGCGCGACAGGGACGCTCCGAAGGAGCCGGTCCCCTACACCCCGGCCCGCCTGACCACACCCAACTTCCGGGCCCACTTCAGCAGATCCCGGTAACCGGCAGCAGTGGCCGGGAACTCGTCGGTGGCCAACACTGTCCCGGTCGCGGAGAGCGCCACAGCCATGTGGGCATCCCGGTGCGTATCCACTCCCAGCACCACCTCCCCCGCAGGACGGCGACGGCGAGTCTGCGGCACAGACGACGTACTGGGCACGGTCGCAGTGGACATGCCCGCTCCCCTTCCAATCCGACGGCGCGTCGTGTTGCCGGTGCCAGGCCGCGTAGGACGGTCAGAATCGTGAGGACGCCACAACCATCGCAGGCCCCTATCGGGACACACCCCGCCAGCCCAGCACCGACAACGCACCATCCCCGGACAACGGCCGACAGCGTGACACCGGGACGCTTCGGTCAGAAAAGTCAGGAGTCAGACCCAGACCCGGGACAGCACCCACTAATCCTCCCGCCCCTCGCAGCGCCCGACCCGAGAACAGAGAGCATGCTCAGTCCCGGTTCTCAGGGCAGCTCCGATCTGACACCGGCCGATCGTTATGCGCCGCAGAGGTCGACATCTTGGTCCAATGCGCGACGGCCAGCGCAA
This sequence comes from Streptomyces sp. NPDC057302, assembly GCF_042667685.1. Classification (NCBI taxonomy): domain Bacteria; kingdom Bacillati; phylum Actinomycetota; class Actinomycetes; order Kitasatosporales; family Streptomycetaceae; genus Streptomyces; species Streptomyces sp. NPDC057302. Next base: position 23,849 of record NZ_JBHUZJ010000026.1, read on the forward strand.
CCCGCCCACAGCTACGAGCGCCCCGGACGCCAACCCGCCTGGCCATGCCGTCCGCAACAGACGCTCAAGGTGCCCACAAACACCGCACCGGTGCAATCAGACCTCGCCGGTGGCGAACGCTGAGGCCCCCTGCCAGCACCTGGCCGACAGGGGGTCGCTGGATACCGTTTTGACCAGGTTGGATACCTCGCGGGCGGCATATCGCTTGAGGCACCTGATGATCTCACGACGGGTTTTGCCCTCCCGGGTGCGGCGTTCGCAGTACGCCTGCGTGCGCGGTCGTGGCGCAGCCTAGTGAACACGATGCGGTGCAGGGCGGCGTTCGCCTTCCGGTCGCCGCCGTGGTTGAGCCGACGCGAGCTCCGGCGGCCCGAGGAGCACTCGACGGGGCTGACCTCGCACAGGGCAGCGAACGACGCCTCGGTGTGCAAGCGCTCGGGATTGCCCCCCATGATGATCAGGAGCGTGACGGCACTGTCCGGGCCGATACCCACCGGTGCGAGCAGCCGCGGGGCGTGAATCCAGGAGTGACTGACAGGTTCGGCCGGAATGACAAGAACCGCGGCTTGTAGATGCTTGTGTCGCGGAATAGTGCACCTTCCGACGTCCATCTATGTCGAAACTGTTCACGTTGTACGACAGCGTCCAGCGATCCCCTGCGGGCGTCGGCCTCAACACGACGGTCCTTCGCGTGGCAAGCACAACAGAGCAGCGCCGCACGGCGAACGCGGGCTCTGGGTCGGCTCTGCTCAGTACTTCGTCAACCGTCCGGGCCGGTCGAAGTAGAAGCCTCTGGGCCCCTGCCGTTCACCGCTCTGTCCAGGTGGTGAAGCCGCCGCGACACCCTTGACCAGCGCGCTGCCGTTAAGGACGCGCTTGCCGTCGAACCGGTGGCCGGTGAAGCCGAACATATGGGTTCCCCGGCCCAGCCGCAGCAGCCCCAAGGTGACGTGCGTCGCCGAGAGGGGCACACCGTCGGACACCAGCGGGATGGACAGGAAGAGGTTCTTCTTCTCGCGCGCCGCGGGACCGGTCCACAGCGCAACGGTCACCCGAGGCTCGTCCAGGTCTGGGATGCACCCGCGCACGTAGTATGGCTTGGCGACCGGGGTGGTGGTGTAGTGCCACAGCGCATCCGCGACGGCGCACTGCGTACGGAACAGCACGTCCGGGGAGACGGTCACTAGCGGTTGACCCATGACGGGCACTTCTGCACCCCTCTGCAGTAGGCGGTGATCACGCCGATCTTCCCCTTCGTGCCGGGGGCGGTGTAGCGGCCGTCGTCGGTCTTCCTGGCATAGCGCACTTTGACCACGAAGTCGACCTGGCGCCCACTATGGAGGGCCGATCCCCAATACTCGAGGTTGCGCTGCTGGTCGGTCTTCTTGTCAGGTTTGCCGTCGAGGGCGGCATTGATGAGCCTGCACGACGTGATGTTGTGCGGCCTGGAGAAGTGGATCCAACCCAGCTCCGAGTTGCCTGTACGCGTGGGGATGCGACGACCGTCCCAGTCCTTCTGCACACACTTCTCATGGGTGTTCCAGGACTCTCGCGAGTCCGCGGTGGACGGGACGGCGACAAAGCCGAGTGCGGCGAGAGCCGCGGCGGCGGCGATAGTTCTTCTCAACGTTCCTCCTGGGCAAGATGCTGATCACATCAGGGTTGCCCGTCAGAACGAGTGGCTATGAGCAAGGACTGACTAATCACCCGGTTGAAGGCGTGTCGGCCCGTTGCCTACAGGTGCACTCACCACCGCGCAGCTACTCCTGTCGAGACACGGACGGACCAAGGCCGCGGGCAAAATGCCGAGTTCGTGGGTGAAGTACTCGCCGAACCGCTTGAGGTTCTCCGTAATCACAGGGGGGAGAGACCTCGGCTAGGTTGTCCGGCTCGATCTTCCAGCCCTCGCGTGGCGCCCCTGTGCCTCGCGTCACTTGAAGCAGAAGGAGGCGGGGCATGCGGCAGCCAGCACGGGTACGCCCGGCCGCCACCAGAAGGGGCGAGCACACTACTCCTGGACAGTCGCGCGCCGGGTCCCCCCTTGCCCGTTCGCCGAACACACAGGCCCCCGTCGGCACCATCAAACGGAGCCCCTCAAATCACATGCGCTGTCACACAGCCCCTATGAGCGGGGTCCTGACTATAGCTGTTTGACCAGGTGGAAGAACTCTCCGGGCGCCTCACGGCTTCCGACTACCTGGTCCGATGGCATATCCATTCCCAGCACTACCGCTCCTGCAGGGAGACGACGACGGGTCTGCGCAGCAGGCGGCGTACTGGACAGGTCGAAAATGGACACACCCCTCCCGGTCCGACGGCGCATCGCGTTGCCGGCACCGGACCGCGTGGGCGGTCAGAAACGTGAGGACGCCAGAACGAACGGCAGGCCCCTATCGGGACACGCCCTGCCAGCCCGGCACCGACAACGCACCGTCCCCGGGCAGCAGTCGACACTGTGACACCGAGGCACCTCGGTCAAACAACACCTGAGTCAGATCCCAGGCCCAGGACTGCACCCACCCATCCTCCTGCCTGTCACGGCATCTCCACCACCAAACCCTGGGCATGTTCAATCCCAGCCATGGGGGCATCCCGAATCTGACTCCAGCCGATCGTCTTACGGCACGGGGCCGGCACCTTCGTTCAGGTTGCTCACGACCGGGCCCCTTCTCTCCTGGCCCTCGGTGCCTCATCAGAGCCATGCCGAGGGACCAACGCCCCCTTCGTTACAGCCCCTATGAGCGGGGTACTGACTGTAACTGTGACCAGGTGGGAGACCTCTCGGGCCGCATAGCGCTTGAGGCGACGGACGATTTCTCGGCGGGTCTTACGGGGCTGACCCCGCGCAAGGCCGCGAAGGACGACTCACTGTCCGGGCGTTCCGCGTTGTCCCCACCGTGATCCGCTGAGCGACGGCCAAGTCCGGACCGATCCCCACCACGGCCAGCAGCTGCAGGGCATGAGCTTTCACTAGCCAGGTAGCCGGGCCAGACGAGCGTCCATATCCCGGATCTGCCCGGAGACCTGGCCAATCCGGCAAGCCAGCAGGCCAACAGGCCAACACCACCCCGCAATAACGCCGCGCCTGCGCGATGCCCTCACGCCACGCTGGGCAGCACGCGGGTGCGGCCGATGGCGCCGAGCCAGGCGGCCGAGGGCTTGGGCGTACGGACGAAGGTTTCGCGGTCGACGGCGATCAGGCCGAAGGTCGGCTCGTAGCGGCCCCATTCGTAGTTGTCCAGGGCGCTCCAGTGGAAGTAGCCGCGGATGTCGATGCCGTCGCGCATTGCGGCGGCCATGGAGTCCAGGGCGCCGGTGGTGTAGTGGATCCGGCGGCCGTCGTCGGCGGTGGCGATGCCGTTCTCGGTGACGATCAGAGGGGTGCCGCCGGTGACGGAAGCGCTGTGCCGCACGGCATGGCCCAGCGCCTGCGGGTAGTACTCCCATCCCGTGAGGGTGCGTTCCACGCCCTCGGGTACGGGCAGTCGACCGCTCGGGCCGATGAGAGTGCGGGTGTATGCCTGCACTCCGAGCCAGTCGTCGCCGCGGGCGGCTTCGAGGAAGACGTCCACACGTGGGTGCCGGAATACCGCGGCGACCTCCTCGGATCCGGGCAGGGCTTTGCACACCAGGTTGGCGACGGACCAGCCGGTACTTACGTGCGGGGCAAGGGACTTGACCGTGTCGACGGCTCGAGTGTGCGCTCGTACCAGAGCGTCGGTGGTGGCCTCGTCCGGAGCCGGCGGGTCCTCGGCGAAGTTCACGGCCCGGCCGGAGGCGATGGCGGCCTGTGCGGCAGCCATGACGGCGACAATGTTGGGCTCGTTGATGGTGCACACGTGCGCCACGTCCGTGGCGAAGATGGGTGCGGCCGCGGTGAGGTAGCGGGCGAACACTTCGTCCGATCCGATGGCGGCCCAACCGCCGCGTCGGGCGAACCACAGGGGCGTCGTGAAGTGGTGCAAGGTCACCATGGGACGCAGACCGCGTTCGCGGGCGCCCTCGACCATGCGCCGGTAGTGGGCGATGGCGGCACGGGAGAACTCGCCCGGGGCCGGCTCGATGCGAGCCCATTCGATACTGAACCGGTAATCGGTGAAGCCAAGTTCGGCCAGCAGGTCCATGTCCTCGCGCCAACGGTGGTAGCTGTCGCAGGCATCGCCGCTGGGCTCTTTGACGATGGGGTTCTCGGTGTGCTCGAACTCCCACCAGTCGCTGTTGGTGTTGCCGCCCTCGATCTGGTGGGCGGCTGTGGAGGCGCCCCACAGGAATGCCTCGGGCAGACGTCGTGCATGCGTCATGAGCTGCTTCTCTCTTCTGTGCGGCCGTGTGCGGAAAAGTCGCGGCGGGCGAGCGGGCCCGGCGGTTGGGGGCGATACAGGCGGCAGGCAGGTTGGCGCCGATACCGAGGGCGTCGCCTCGACCGTCGCCAGCGGGTCAGGTAGTGGGGTCGAGGGCCTGTTCACGGCGCGCGTGCAGTTCCCTCTGGACTCGGGCCACGTCCTCGGCGTACGAGCGGTGAAGAAGCGTAAGGAAGATGCCGTTGACCAGCATGAGGATGACGAGCGCCCACAGGAAGACGGTGCGGAGCCCGATCGCGTCGCCGAGGAAGCCGGCGCCGAGGCTGAAAGAGGCCCAGGCGATCGCCTCGAAGACGGAGACGTAGATGGCGAAGGCGGCGCCGCGCAGCTCGGGTGGGGTGATGGCCATGACCATGGGGCGATTGACACTCGGGTTGATGCCCTGGGCCGCGCCCATGAGGGCGAAGAAGACGCCGAAGAGGGCAATGCTCCCGTAGTCGAACTGGGTGCCGAGGTAGGCGAAGCCCGCAAAGGCGAACTGGGCCGCCTGAAGGACCGTGACCAGACCGTGGCGGGGGCTGCGCCGGGTGGCCCGGTCCGCCGCGAAGCCACCCAGGAGCGTGCCCAGGAAGTAGCCGACACCGAAGGGGAGCAGCACGATGGACGCTTTCTGCGTGCTGAAGCCGTACACGTCCACCAGGTAGACGACGCCGAAGGTGCCCACCAGGAGATGTCCCGACAGGAGACGGGAGACCAAGAGGACGAGCAAACTGCGGATCTTGAGGAGCGAGAGTGCCTTGGTCCAGGTCAGCTTCGAGTGGGCGTTGCGCGTGGCGCGGTCGAGGTCGGCGAGCTGTTCCTCGGACGCACCCCGCCCCGGGTCGCGAAACCACAGCCACATGGCGAGGCCGAGCAGGATGTTGAAGGTGCCGATGCCCCACAAGCCCCAGCGCCAGCCCTCGTCCATGCCCGCCAGCTGGCCCTTGAGCGGGCCGATCACCGCGCTCACCAGCGAGACGGCGCCGTAAACCACACCGACCGCGCGGCCGCGGGTCGATCCCCCGAAGAGGTCGCCGATCAGTTCGGTGATGATGGGGTGCGCGGCCGCGTAGCCTGCGGCCAGGATGGTGTAGAGGACGACGAGTTGGGTGAAGTTCTGCGAGTAGCCCGCAGCCACCCCCCACACGCCCCAGAGCCCGGTGGCCACGACGAGGACGCTCTTGCGCGACCAGCGCTCCGCCACCCACACCCACAGGGGCCCGGTGAAGGCACCCGCTATCTTCCCGGCGGCGGTCAGTATGCCGAGCGCGCCCAGCGAGACCCCGAGGGACTGCCGGATCAACGGGAAGAGACTGCTGACCAGGCTCGCCTCGGTGCTGTCGACCAGCATGGTGCCGCCGAGCAGGGACAACTGCCGCCAGCGCCCTTTCACCCGCACCTCGGGTCTGGGCATGACGGGGCTCTGGCTAAGCTCGGGCATCGGGCCGTCTCTTTTCTCTGTGACTTTCTTCGCGGGAGGTCTGCGGGAAGGGGAGGTCGTACGCCGGTGACGGGGCGGCAACCCCGTCACCGGCTCAAGTGGCCACGAGGGCCTCAGAGCTTTGCGAGCTCCTCGGCGACCCGACGGAGACTCGGGGGCGGGAACAGCGCACCCGCCATGGCGGCGACGTCGATGAGCGGTGTCGCGCCGATCATCTGCAGCAGCTCCGAGTCGGCGACACCGGGCAGGTGTGTGCGCAGCACCTCGACGGCGACCGGATCGGAGATCAGTGCCTTGAGTGGGGTGTGCAGCGAGAGGCGGCCCTGCGGATAGTCCTCGGCCCGCGGCAGTGGCTGCGCGGCACGCTCCGCCTGCTCACGCTGGGAGCGGACCAGCAAGTGCTGCTCCGTGACCGGCCCAAGGGCAGGCAGGCCGAGGCGTTCGTACTGGCTGGGCGGCGCGTCGTTGGCCCGCATCAGCTCCACCAGCAGGGTGGCCATGCGCAGTTCGGCGGCATCGTCGACCAGTGGATTCTCCTGCTCGGGGTCGGTCTCCAGGTCGAACAGGAGCGTGCCGTGGTGGTAAGGGTTGACGAGGGTGCGGCCCGGCACACGCAGGGTGCGCACGTTCTTGGTGAAGGCGAACGGCTCGGCCAGTTCCAGGTCCACGAGTTCGGCGGGCGAGAAGCGACCCCGCATGTGGGTCGGCATCAGAGTGTGTTCGTACAGGGGCGCGTTGTCGGGTGAGGCGGGCGCCCGCATGTAGACGTAGCGGCCGTCCGTGATGTTGACGTGTCCGCCGTGGATGCCGAACAGGCCCGCCTCCCGCACCGGGGTGTCGTCAGCGACCGGGAGTGGCGCACCCTGCATGTCGGTGGGACGGTCGACGCCGAAGAACTCCAGCAAGGTCGGCGCCACGTCCACGGTCTGCACCAGCGCCGAACGCCGCTCGCCCGCGGCGGGGTTGCGCGGGTCCCAGGCGAACAGCGGCAGATGGACCAGTTCGTTGAACCATGGCTGGACGCTCTTGCCCCACCAGCCCTTCTCCCCCAGCAGCAGCCCGTGGTCGGTGTTGACGATCAGCAGGGTGTCGTCCCACAACTCCAGCTCGTCCATGATGTCCAGGACCCGGCCGAGCGAGTGGTCGCACATCGACAGGAGCGCCCCGTACTCGAAGCGGGCGTGCTCCACCTGGCCATCGGTTTCGACCACACGCTTGTAGTCGGGCCAGTCGAAGTGCGGACCGTCGTAGTCGTGAGGGTAGAGGTCCTTGTAGGGCTGGTGGCTGAAGAACGGCTCGTGCGGGTCGAAGGTCTCGATCTGCACGAACCACCGGTCGGCGTCCTGGTTCGTCCGCACGAACTCCAGGCCCGCGTCGAAGGTGAGGGTCTGCGGGTGCCGGTCCTCCGTCGCCATGTGGGGACGGTTCACCCAGTCCTGGCGGTAGGAGCCGAACCGCATCCGCTTCAGGTCGTCGGGTATCTCCGGGTCGGCCACCTGGCCCTTCCACGGGTCGCCCTCCTGTCCGCGGAAGAACTCCCAGGTGTTGTAGCGGCCGTGGTAGGTGGCGCCGCCGTCCTCCCAGTAGTGCGGGTGGTCGCTGACGAGGTGGGTGTAGACGCCGTTCTGCTTGAGGAGTTCGGGCATGGAGTCGTCGAACGGCTCGAGGGGGCCCCAGCTGCGGTGCAGGAAGTTGTGCCGCCCGGTGTGCAGTTCGCGGCGGGCCGGCATACAGGGCATCGAACCGGCGTACGCGTTGTCGAAGGTGACGGCCCGCTCGGCAAGGCGGGCAAAGTTCGGTGCGTGGGTCCAGTCGCCTCCGTACGGCGGCAGCATGTGCCGGTTGAGGCTGTCGAACATCACCATGATCGCCCTCATCGGACGGGGTTCCCTTCTGTCAGGCTGCGCAGGGTCCGCTCCAGCCAGGCCACCCAGCGGTCCATGGCGGACGCGCCGAGCGTGTGGAGGGCCTCGTGGACCTGAAGGTCGAGGTCCTGGTCGAGGCCGGGTGCCGGGTCCTCGTAGGTCAGGGTGCGATCTCGGTCCCGGTTCTTGGCGATCTGCGCACGGCGGTGTTCCAGTTCGGCCCCGACGATCCGGATCGCGGCCTCTTTGTCGAGCGGCGCCGCGACGCTGAACCGCGCGAGGAAGTCGATCTCCTGGAAGCGGCTGGGCGGTTCGTAGGGCGAGCGCACCCATCCCAGGAGGACCTCGCGCCCGCGCGGTGTGAGCCGGTACACCTTGGCGTCCGGGCGGCCTTCGCGCGCGTCGACCTCGTGCCGCACCCAGCCGTCGACCTCCATCTGCCCGAGCTTGCGGTAGATCTGACTGTGGTGGGCTCGCGCCCACAGGAACTGCCCCTCGACCTCGAGCCACTTGCGCAGGTCGTACCCGCTGTAGGGGCGACGGGCCAGCAGGCCGAGCAGGACGTACTCGAACTTCACGGACGTGGACTCCCTTGTGCGGAAGCGGTGTGCGATCTTGCTATGTGCAGTCTCACCTAGGTGAGAATTCATATACTCGCGTCATGGAGACGTCAATGGGATGTTGCGTACCGGAAACCCGGATCCGCTTCACCGGCCCGCTGCCCGCGCCAGCCCACACACCGCCCGCGCACGCCCAAGTCGAGCTCCCCAGAGACGAGTTCTTGATGGGCGACTCCTTCGGCGAGGGCTATCCGGCGGACGGTGAACAGCCGGTGCACGCGGTACGCGTCACCCCGTTCGCCATCGACGTCACGACGGTGACCGTGGCGATGTTCCGGGCCTTCGTCGACGACACGTCGTGGGTGACCGTCGCCGAACAGGAGGGCAGCTCGGCCGTGTTCCACCTGGCCGTCGCCGCCGAGCGGGCCGACGTCATCGGGAGGGACCCGGCAGCCCCGTGGTGGCTGGACGTATGGGGAGCCGACTGGCGCCACCCCCATGGCCCGCTGTCCACTGCGGAGCCGGACCACCCGGCGGTGCACGTGGCCTGGGACGACGCCATGGCGTACTGCGCGTGGGCGGGCCGCCGCCTGCCGACCGAGGCCGAGTGGGAGTACGCGGCCCGCGGTGGAATCGATGGCCGCCGCTTCGCATGGGGAGATAAACTCGCCCCCGACGGACGGTGGTTGTGCAACATCTGGCAGGGCACGTTCCCGTACGCCAACACTGGTGCGGACGGCTGGCTGGCGACCGCACCGGTCCGCACGTACCCGCCCAACGGCCACGGCCTGTATGAAGTCGCAGGGAACGTCTGGGAGTGGTGCGCGGACTGGTTCGCCCCCGACTACTACGCCCACTCCCCCGCCGCCGACCCCAAGGGGCCGCGGAGCGGCGAGCGCCGTGTCATGCGCGGCGGCTCCTACCTGTGCCATCACACCTATTGCCACCGTTACCGCGTGGCCGCCCGCTCGGCCAACACGCCCGCCTCCAGCAGCGCGAACTGCGGCTTCCGTACGGTCGCCGCGTGAGGGGTCACGCCGGGGGTCAGGAGGTCTCCTTGCTCCCGGTGCCCGCGGCCGACCGCACCGTCTCGACCAGTTCCTGTACGTCGTCGAAGCCCAGGGGGACGATCGGGAGCCCGGCGAGCTGGCTGAGGCGCATGTTGGCCACCATCCGGTGACGGGGGCTTCCCTCCTTGGGGTAGGCGTCGCCCATGGTCTTCTGGACCCGGCGCAGGAGTGCCTCGATGGCCGGGCCGCCCACGGGGTGGGCGAGCCATACCTCGACGGTCGAGTCGGCGTCCGGCTGCTCGGCGTGGGCGTCGCCCGTGACCGGGACGGTTGCGCTCAGCCGGATGTCGCGGCTGGAGGCCCCGATGTCGATGCGGTGGTCGGCGTCCTCGACGAGCCAGGTGTCGGCTGCGGTGTCGAAATAGGCGAGGTCGGCGCGGGAGATGCGGACGGTGACGTTCTGGGTCTCGCCAGGCGTGATCCACACGGTGGCGAAACCCTTCAGCTCCCGTACAGGGCGCCGGACCCGCTCCCCCGGCGCGGCCACGTACACCTGGACGACCTCATGGCCTGCCCGCTCCCCGGTGTTGGTGACCGCCACGGTGACATCGAGCCCGGCGTCGTCCGAGACCACGCGCAGGTCCGCGTAGTCGAAGGTGGTGTACGAGAGGCCGTGCCCGAAGGGGAAGGAGACCGCCATGTCGCGAGCGTCGTAGTGGCGATAGCCGACGAACAGGCCCTCGCTGTATGTGACATGACCGTTCTCGCCCGGCCAGGCCAGGTGCGCCGGGGTGTCGGCGAGTCGCTGCGGGATCGTCTCCGCGAGGCGGCCCGACGGGTTCTCCCGGCCGAACAGCAGATCAGCGGTGGCCGAGCCGGCGGCCTGACCGAGCAGCCAGCCCTCCAGGACGGCCGGTACGTCGTCGATCCACCCGGCCAGGCGGACCACGCCACCGTTGGCGAGGACCACGACGGTGTTCGGGTTCACTGCGATCACGGAGGCGAGCAACCGGGTCTGCTCGGCCGGGAGTTCGATGTGCTCGCGGTCGTAGCCCTCGGACTCGAGGCTCGGCGGAAGACCGAGGAAGAGCACGGCGACGTCCGAACTCTCGGCCGTGCGGACGGCCTCCTCGTGCAGCGTGGCCGCGTCGGTGTCCGGAGCGTCGACGGGGAAGCCGGGAGCGAAGGTGATGTGCGCCGCGGGTGCGGCCTCGCTGACCGAGGTCAGTGCGGAGTCGAGCCGGGTCGGGGTCACGCGCGAGCTGCCCTCGCCCTGGTAGCGCGGCGTGCGTGCGAACTCGCCGATGAGCGCGATGCGTTGGGGTGTGGCGGGGTCCAGGGGGAGGAGCGCGCCTTCGTTCTTGAGCAGTACCGCCCCGCGCGTGGCGACCTCGCGGGCCAGGTCGTGGTGGGCAGCCGGGTCGAAGGAGGCGTCGGGGCGCGCGTGCGCGGTCGCCTTGCGGGCGAGTGCCACGACCCGCGCGGCGCTGCGGTCCAGTGCTTCCTCGGACAGTTCACCGGATTCCACGGCCGTGACGGCCCGGGCGGGGCCGGCGCCGGACGAGGACGGCATCTCCAGGTCGAGCCCGGCTGCGAGGGCCCGCGCCCGGTCGACGACGGCTCCCCAGTCGGAGACGACCACGCCGTCGAATGCCCACTCGCCCCGCAGGACGTCCGTCAGAAGCCACGGATTCTGTGACGCGTGCACTCCGTTGACCCGGTTGTACGCGCACATGACGGTCCAGGGCCGGGCTTCGGTCAGCACGCGGCGGAAGGCCGGGAGGTAGATCTCGCGCAGGGCCCGTACGTCGATGTCCGCACTGACCGACATGCGGCCGGTCTCCTGATTGTTCGCGGCGAAGTGCTTCACCGAGGCCCCGACACCCTGCGCCTGCAGTCCCTTGACCCAGGCCGCTCCCAACACTCCACTGAGCAGCGGGTCTTCGGAGAAGTACTCGAAGTTGCGTCCGCACAGCGGGCTGCGCTTGATGTTGACGCCTGGTCCGAGCAGCACGTGCACGCCGTGTGCGAGGCACTCTCGGGCTAGTGCCCCGCCGACCCGCCCCGCAAGGTCGGTGTCCCAAGTGCAGGCCAGGGTGACGGCCGGCGGGAAGCAGGTGGCCGGAGCGCTGCCGTTGATGCCCAGTTGGTCGGCCTGGGTGTCGTTCTGCAGCCGCAGTCCATGGGGGCCGTCCGAGAGGCGGAACTCCGGGATCCCGGCGTCGGGGAGTGCGGTGGTGTGCCACCAGCCCGCGCCGGTGGTCAGATCGGCCTTCTCGGCGAGGCTCAGCCGGGCGACCGTCTCGCCGGGCGTCTGCGCCGACTGATGCAGGTTGTTCATGCCTTCTCCTTGGAGCGTGGTGCGGGTTGATGCGCGGTGGGAGATTGCGGTGGTCGGCTGCGGTCAGCGGACCCCCTTCACTCGCAGGACCGCCACAGCACCGAGCAGCGCGAAGGCCATGGCGAGGGGGAAGAGCGTCCGGTACCCGCCGAGCCACAGGACGACGGCTCCGGCGATGGCGGGGGCAAGGACCTGCGGCAGGGTGGCCGCGACGTTCACGACGCCGAGGTCACGGGCGAAGGAGCGCTCGGACGGCAGCACTTGAGAGATGAGGGCGGTGTCCACGCCCTGGAAGCAGCCGAAGCCGACGCCCACCAGGAAGGCCATCGCGGTCATTCCGGCCATGGTGGGGACGGCGAAGGGGATGAGCATGGCGCAGCCGATGAGGGACGCCGAGGCCACCACGAACACCTTGCGCCGACCGAGCCGGTCCGAGAGGGGTCCGCTGACGACAGCGGCCGGGAGCAGCCCCGCCACGGCGCTCAGTGCGAGAGCGGGGACATGGTCGATGGCCTCGTCGTGCAGGCCGATGTAGTCCTGGAGGATGTAGAGCTTGTAGCCGATGACCAGGAAGTACGACAGGTTGGTGCACAGCCTGCCGATGAACACCCAGAAGAAGTCCGGGTGTTTGCGCGGGTTCGGCAACAGCTCACCTAGGAACTCCCGTACACGGAAGGGCCCTTGGGGCGCATCCCGGCTCGAGTGGTCCGGGTTGAGGGTCACGAGGACGACCGCCAGGGTCGTCGCGAGCGCGGCGAGCAGTACGTACGCCGTGGTGATCCGGTCGTCGAAGACGGCGGCAAAGACCTGGCCGAGCAACGAGCCGCACATGGCGCCGAGGCCGAAGACGGTGGAGAACAGGCCCCGCTTCTGCGGCGGCACCCGGTCGGGCATGACGGCCGAGAGCGGCCCCATCGCGAAGTTGTAGCCGATCTGCACCAGGCACCAGAGGGCCGCCATCGCCGGTATGGAGTGTGTGAACGCCATGCCGATCAGGGCCAGGCCACCGGTCGCCGTGCCGGCCACGATCCAGGGCCCGCGCCTCCCGAAGCGGCTGCGGGTCCGGTCCGAGACGGCTCCCGCGACGGGCTGGGCGACCATCGCGACGAGCGCGCCCACCGTGGTGACGATCGCGAGCGTGCCGACCTTCGCTTCCTCGCCGACCGTGCGCTGGATCTGGAGGGCGAGGAGGGTGCTGGGGACGGCTCCCCATACGAGGGCGATGCCGAGGTTGGCGGGGCCGATGCATGCCATGAGGCGCCGCAGCGCCCGGCCGTCGACCGGCGGGGCCACTCCCGCCGGATCGGCAGGGAGCGCGAAGGGAGCACGGAGCTCCCCAGGGGGTCTCGCCATCGGGACCTTCTTTCGGTGGGCCGCATCTGCGACTGGCAAGAAACAGTACGGCGTACTGTTTTTGCGGGCAAGGGTTCGCGCAGGCGGAATAGGGTGGGCGTGTGAAAGCCAGAAGCTCCTACCCCAAGGGGGTCGCCAAGCGCGAGGAGATCCTCAAGGTCACCCTTGAGATCTTCGGCCGCGAGGGCGAGCGGAACACCACCCTGCGGACGGTCGCCAACGAGAGCGGCATCAGCCTGACCGGGCTGATGCACTACTTCGAGTCCAAGGACCACCTGCTGACCGAGGTCCTGCGCGCCAGCGACCGGGCGGCCGAGGCCCGCTTCCGCGGCCCGGACGCCGTACGTGATCCGGGCGAGTTCCTGGCCCGGGCCCTGACGGCGAACGCCGCCAACTCCGCCCGCGTACGCCTCTACGTCACCCTCGCCGCAGCCTCCACCGACCCCGCACACCCGGCGCACCCGTATTTCAAGGAACGCTTCGCCCTGCTTCGAGCCACGATCGCCGAGCAACTCGCGGCCGAGCAGCGGGCGGGCCGGGAGAACCCCGACCTCGACCCAGCCTTCACCGCCTCCGCCCTCGTCGCGGCGTCCGACGGCATCCAACTCCAGTGGCTGAGCGACCCTGACATCGACATGGCGGGCCAGGTCCGCCGCGTCTGGCGGATGCTCACGGCGACGCCCGGCCCATCGGACGCCGCCGCATCAAGCACGTAGCGCTTCAGACACGGTCGGCCAATTCATGGCCCGTGACCGCGCGGGCATAGGCGTGCAGGGCGGTGATCACTTCGGCGCGGGTGCGGCGGCCGGCGAGGACTTCCATCTGATAGCCGTCCTCCATGGCGACGAAGCTGGCGGCGAGCAGGCGTGGCGGGTCCTGCAACGCGAAGTGCCCCTGAGCCTGCCCCAGAACCAGGATTCCTGAGTACACGGCGATCTGGCGTTCCGTCAGCGCACTGTCGAGGGCCGCGGCCTTGGCGTCACGCAGGCAGCGCGGCCAGTACTCGAAGAGCAGCCGGGTCAGCGCGTCGTCGGGTCCGCTGGCAACCCCCTTGTCGATACAGGATTCGAGTTGGTCGCGTGCGTCGGTGAAGCGGTTCGCGGCCCGTTCGCGTTCCTGGCTGTAGCGCTCGATGGCCTGCTGGTAGGCCGCGTGGACCAGAGCGTCCAGGTCGCCGTAGTAGAGCACCGCGGCGGGGGTGACCCCCGCCTCCTCCGCGACATCACGCAGACGCAGACCCTCAAGACCGCGCGCCACCAGAGCGCGCTCCACAGCCTTGCCCAGCTCAGCCCGACGGGCCTCCTTGCTGCTGCCCTTTCTCGCCGCCACGATCCCCTCACCATTCTGTTGTATCCAGTTTTAAAGATAACCCTGCACCTATTGACGATCCAGGCACCCCAGTCTTAAATCTGCGTTTAACAAACCTGCGCCCCACGGAGGCACCATGCCCGACCCAACCGACGCCGAGGCCAGAACGGGGCCTGCTCCCGCCCCGGGCAAGGGGCTGCGCGGGGGCTCGGTGGGCCTGCTCGCCTCAGTCACTCTCGGCCTGTCCTGCGTCGCCCCGGCCTACAGCATCGCCGTCACCCTCGGCTTCGTGACCCTGACCGTCGGGAATCTCGCGCCGGCCGCACTGCTGCTCGGCTTCGTCCCGATCCTGCTCACCGCGTTCGCCTTCCGCGAGCTGAACCGCGAGATGCCGGACTGCGGCACCACCTTCGTGTGGACCACCCGCGCGTTCGGGCCGCTGACCGGCTGGCTCACCGGCGGCTGGGTGGTGCAGGTCGCCACACTCATCGCGATGACGGCCCTCTCCCAGGTCGGCGCGACCTACCTGCTCCAGTTGCTCGGCCTTCACTCCCTCGCCGACAGCAGCGTGGCCGTGACGATCACCGCGGTGGCTCTCCTTGCGGCGGTCACCTCGATCGCCTACCGGGGCCTGCATCTCGCGGCGTCCGTCCAGTACGTACTGCTCGGCCTGCAGTTGGCGGCCCTGCTCGGCTTCGGGGCCGCCGCCTTCGCCCGGCCCGGCGCCGTCACCCCGTCCCTGACTTGGCTCAACCCCTCCGCCATCGACGGCTTCGGCCCCTTCGCCGAGGCGGTGATGCTGTGCCTGTTCATCTACTGGGGCTGGGACGCGCTGATCACCGCGAACGAGGAGACGCGTGACGGGGAACGCGTCGCCGGTCAGGCCGCCGTCATCTCCACCCTCGTACTCCTTGGGACCTACCTGTTCACCGCCTTCGCGGCGATCAGCTTCGCCGGCACCGGCACCGGCGGCACCGGGCTCGGCAACCCCGACAACGCCGCCGACATCCTGTCCACCCTCGCCCCACCGGTCCTCGGCACAGCGCTGGCCAAGGTGATGCAGCTGGCCGTCTGCGTGTCCGCGGTCTCCGCCCTGCTCACCAGCCTCGTCGGCTCCTCCCGCGGCACCCTGTCCATGGCTGCCCACGGCGCCCTGCCAGCCGACTTCGCCCGCATCCACCCCCGGCACCGCACCCCCGGCTTCGGAACCCTCTTCGTCGGCGCGACGGCCGCGTGCCTGCTCGTCCTGCTCACGCTCGTCTCCACCGACTTCCTCGGCGACGCGATCCTGTGCATCGGACTGCTGATCGCCTGCTACTACGGCACCACCGCGCTCGCCTGCGTCTGGTACTTCCGCGGGCAGCTGCGGAACTCACTCCGCGACCTGCTGCTGCGCGGAATCCTGCCCCTGCTGGGCGGGCTGATGATGCTGGCCGCCTTCGCCCGCAGCGCCCACGACATGTACGACCCGGCCTACGGCAGCACCTCCTTCCACGGCATCGGCGGAGTCTTCCTCCTCGGCGCCGGCTCCATAACCACCGGAGCCCTGGCCCTGACCATCGCCCGCAGCCGCTTCCACCGCTTCTTCCGCGACGGCCGCACCACGGTGGCCGCACTCACCATCACCGAGGACTGACACGCTCATGCGCACGCTCGCCATCGCCGCCCTGCAGACCACCCCCGTGCCTCACGACCTCGATGCAAGTTGGCAGCGCTTCGCCGACCAGGTCCGAACCACCCGCGACTTGTTCCCCCATGTCCAACTCGTCGTCGTGCCCGAGCTGTTGCTCGCCGCAGAAGGTGCCCTGCTGCAGCCGTCACCCGACGACTGGATGGAACAGGCCGCCGTCACGATCCCCGGCTCGCTCACCGATCGGCTCTGCGCCCTGGCAGCGGAGACCGGCTTGTGGCTGGTCCCGGGAAGCGTGTACGAGCGCGCGGAGGACGGGCACGTCTACAACACCGCCTTGGCCGTCTCCCCGGAGGGTGAGATCACCGCCCGCTACCGCAAGGTCTTCCCCTGGCAGCCGTACGAGAAGACCGCCCCCGGCCACGAATTCACCGTCTTCGACATCCCCGGCGCCGGCCGGGTGGGCCTGGCCATCTGCTACGACGGCTCGTTTCCCGAAACAGTGCGCCAACTCGCCTGGCTGGGCGCGGAGATCGTCATCCAGCCCACCCTTACCCCCACCCGCGACCGGGAGATGGAACTGGTCTGCGCACGCGCCAACGCCTGGACCAACCAGGTCTACGTCATCAACGTCAACGCTAGCGACCCGGCCGGGGTCGGACAGAGCACCGTCGTCGACCCAGAGGGCATCGTGCGCCAGCAGGCCGGCCCCGGCGAGGAGATCCTCGTCGACGTACTCGACCTCGACACCGTCGCCCGGGTACGCAACTACGGCTCCGCAGGCATCAACCGCCCCTGGAGCCAACTCGCCCGCTACGGGGAGTCGCTGAAGCTCCCGATGTACGGCGGCGAAGGAATACACACACCGGACTGGCTCCAGGAAGAGACCCCGTAACGCCTCCCTCAGGAATCAACCACGAGGCTTTAAGAGTCCCTGGTGATGATTCGGCGCCGAAGGCGTGCGTACGAGACCAGCAAAGCCATCCGGAGTTGGTAGAGGTATCCGAGGGCCGCTGCGGATGCTTCGAAAGGATCGGACTGCCCGCTCATTACATCCTTCGATCCTGGCCCGCTCACCGTCTGCGTCCGGTGATCTTATCGAGCAGACTGTGCGTGATTACGGCTTTCGCGGACACTCAGCTCACGAATCACCGTCGCCGCCGCTTCTGCGCCAGGAGTGCAGGGTTCGTGGGGCAGGGGGCATCTCTTCCCGGGGCGTGTGCATGCCACACGTGGTATGGCCTGCGATGCCCACGCAGCCGTCAAGGGCTATGACCTTGTTCGCTGTGGGGATCCCCTGCCGCGGGCTGCTGATTGGCCTTACCATCCGCATCGCTCCTCTGTGGCCTCGAAAGCGGCGAGCCGGAGTGCGACGGCCCCCTGCACAGACGCAGATCCCTTCTGACCAGCCACACAATGAAGCCCCACCGGAGCAGACCGACGGGGCTTCATTACGTTCCAGGTGTCACCTGCGAGTCACGAACCCCATGGACACCTACCTACCCCACGGCCCCGAACCCGGACATACATGCCCGGTCTGGACTGGATGGACGTCTCTGGACGCCTTCGCCTACCTGTGCCAGGTGGTGCCCAGTGAGGGACCCAAGATCAGGACAGGAGCGTCTTCCGGCCCGTCAAAGCGGTATTGCAGGGTGTTCATCGGTGTCTCACTCACTCGCCCGACCCTCTCATCTGTCACGACAGCCCCTATGAGCGGGGTCATGGCGTAACTGTATGACGAGGTGGAAGACCTCCCGGGCCGCGTCGGGCTCACCCTCCTGACGCCGCGGGCAGTTCCACGGTGATGCGGAGCCCGCCTGCGGGGCGTGGGGTGAGGGTGAGGGTTCCGTCGTGTGCATCGGTGATGGTCTTGACGATGGCCAGGCCCAGGCCGACGCCTGCCTGGTCGGTGTGGACGCGCTCGGTGCCGCGCCGGAAGGGTTCGGTGAGGGTCGCGACCAGTTGTGGGGTGAGCTGCTCGCCGGTGTTCTCGACGGTGAGCACCACGCTCTTGGGGTGGACGCCGGTGTGGACCCGGACGGTGCCCCCATCCGGCACGTTGTGGACGATCGCGTTGTGTACGAGGTTCGTGGTGAGCTGCAGCAGGAGCGCGGGCGAACCGGTCGTGGGCGCGATGTCGCCGCTGGTGGCGAGGGTGACACCGTGCTTGTGCGCGAGCGGGTGGAGCGTTTCGGCTGCTTCCTCGGCGACGAGGGACAGGTCGACGTGCTCTCGGGTGAAGGAGCGCCGACTGGCGCGGCTGAGGAGGAGCAGGGCCTCGGTGAGGTCGATGGCGCGGGTGTTGACGGTGTGGAGGCGGTCGACGAGTTCGCCGGTGTCGTGGTGCGGATCGGCGCGGGCGACGTCGATGAGTGCCTTGGAGATCGCCAGCGGGGTACGCAGTTCGTGCGAGGCGTTGGCGGCGAATCTCTGCTGTCCCGCGACGTGTGCTTCGAGCTGGGCGAGCATCGTGTCGAAGGCGTCGGCGAGTTCGCGGAACTCGTCGTTGCAGCCCGGCAGTTGGATCCGGTGGGACAGCGATCCGGCTGCGGCCGTGCGGGTGGCGTGGGTGATGCGGTCCAGGGGGGCGAGCATGCGTCCGGCGAGGATCCATCCTCCCAGGAGGCCGAAGACCAGGAGGAACACCATGACCGCGGCTGCCGTGGGCCCGAACCCGCGTACGAGATCGATGCCCGGACTCTGTTTCCAGGCTCCCGCTTCGTTGGTCCGCAGCCATCCTTTGCGGAGCAGGAAGAGCCCCGCGGCGCCGAGCAGCAGGGACCCCGCGAGCATGAGGAATCCGGCGTAGCTGAGGGTGAGTTTGAGGCGCACGCTCCATCCGGGCCGCCTATCCACGGTCACCGCCCCCGTGCCCGGTGCCGCGCGTGGTGTCGATGCGGTAGCCGACGCCCGGCACGGTGGCGATGAGCCAGGGTTCGCCGAGGCGTTTGCGCAGGGCCGAGACCGTGATGCGTACGGCGTTGGTGAACGGGTCGGCGTTCTCGTCCCACGCGCGCTCCAGGAGCTCCTCGGCGCTGACGACACCGCCTTCGGCGGCTACGAGGACTTCGAGGACCGCGAACTGTTTGCGGGTGAGCGCGATGTAGCGGTCGTCTCGGTAGACCTCGCGGCGGAACGGATCGAGGCGCAGGCCCGCGATCTCGCGCACCGGCGGCCGGTTGTGCGCGCGCCTGCGGTCCAGAGCCCTGAGCCTGAGCACGAGCTCCAGGAGTTCGAAAGGCTTCGTGAGGTAGTCGTCGGCGCCGAGTTCGAACCCGGATGCCTTGTCGTCGAGCCGGTCGGCCGCGGTGAGCATGAGGACGGGCATGCCGCTGCCGGAGGCGACGATGCGCTTGGCGATCTCGTCGCCGGAGGGGCCGGGAATGTCGCGGTCCAGGACGGCGATGTCGTACGTGTTGATGTTCAGCAGTTCCAGAGCCGTATCGCCGTCACCGGCGATGTCTGCCGCGATCGCTTCCAGGCGCAGGCCATCGCGGATGGCCTCTGCCATGTAGGGCTCGTCCTCGACGACCAAGACACGCATGTCCTCAAGGCTACGAGCCGGCACATATCGTCGGCGTATCGAATCGTCGGCGAATCGAAACCCGCGTACGCGCTGTCGGCACCGGCGGTGGCGGCCAGGGATCTGGAGCTTCTGGCGGCCGGATAAAGTGCGCGCGACGGCAACCTGGTCGTTCGAGGAGGGCAAGCGTGACCGACACCAGCGACACCCGATCCGCCGACAGTGCGGCGCACGCGGCCCAGCAGAGCCGGTTGCGCCGCCTGATGCGCTACCTCCCCCTGGTCGCCCCCGTCCTGCTGTGGACCGTGCCCTGCTGGCTGCTGCTGCACGCCGGCCAGCACTGGCCGCTGCCCGTCGCGCTGGGCGGCACCGGGCTTTTCCTCCTCGGCCTGATCACCATGCCGCTCGCGATGATGCGCGGCCACGGCAAGCGGCAGCAGGACGGGGCGGCGATCGTCGGGGACACCCTCCTCGGGGCCGGCTGGGTGCTGTTCGCCTGGTCCGTCCTGCTCGGTGTCCTGCTGCGGCTCGCCCTGACCGTGACCGGCGTCGGCGACGGCCAGGACCGGGCCCGGATCGTCACCTGGGCGGTCCTCGGCACGGCCGCCGTGCTGCTCGCCTGGGGGTACGCCGAGGCGCGCCGGGTGCCGCGGGTGCGCCGGCTCGACGTACGACTGCCGCGCCTGGGAGCCGGATTGGACGGCACGCGCGTCGTCCTCATCACCGACACCCACTACGGCCCGCTCGACCGTGCCCGTTGGTCGGAGCGGGTCTGCGCGAAGGTCAACACCCTGGAGGCGGACCTGGTCTGCCACACCGGCGACATCGCGGACGGCACGGCCGAGCGCCGCCGCGCCCAGGCCGCCCCGCTCGGCACCGTGCAAGCCAGCCGGGCCCGCGTCTACGTCACCGGCAACCACGAGTACTACAGCGAGGCCCAGGGCTGGGTCGACCTGATGGACGAGCTGGGCTGGGAGCCGCTGCGCAACCGCCATCTGCTGCTCGAACGCGGCGGCGACACCCTCGTGGTCGCGGGCGTGGACGACGTCACCGCCGAGTCCTCCGGCCTGGCCGGCCACGGTGCCCACCTCGCCGGAGCCCTGGACGGCGCCGACCCCGACCACCCCGTCCTGCTGCTGGCCCACCAGCCCAAGTTCGTCGACCAGGCCGCAGCGGGCGGCGTCGACCTCCAGCTCTCCGGCCACACCCACGGCGGCCAGATCTGGCCCTTCCACCACCTGGTCCGCATCGACCAGCCCGCCCTCGCCGGTCTCAGCCGCCACGGCGCCCGCACCCTGCTCTACACCAGCCGGGGCACCGGCTTCTGGGGCCCGCCGTTCCGCGTCTTCGCGCCCAGCGAGATCACCCTGCTCGTACTCCGCCGGGGCGAGGACCTTCGTTCCTGACGTACGCGTGGGCAAGAGGGTGCCGGAGCTCTTGTCAGGATGGTTGTTTCCGCAGCAGGCTCCTATGACAGAGGAGTATTCAAGGGCCGGCTGCACGCCGAGATCAGGATCGAGAGCGCGCCCGGCACCCTCCAGCTCACCGCGGACCTCCGCCTGAGCCGGCTCCGTACGTCGATGGCGGTCCCCGCGCCCGAGCAGGGCTACCCGCTCACCTGGGTGAAACGCCTGGTGAAACAGTTGTCCGACGCCCCCGCAGACCTCCACGTCCAGACCCTGCTGCACGGTGAGGCTCCGGGGCCGCGCGGCACCTTGGAGAAGCTCCGGCCGGAACCGGCGGACCTGCTCCCCGTCCCGGGCAGCCCGATCACCGGCTTCCGGCTGTCCCTCTCCCGGGGGCTCGGCAGCACGCGCGGCAACGCGGAGTCGGGATTCATCCGCAGTGTCGACCAGGCGGTGGAGGTGTTCTATAAGGGGGTGATCATGAGTGTGACGTGACGCGAGCAACCGCCCCCCAGCGGGCGGCCCCGAAAGGACCCAGACATGAGCCAGGCCCCGCCCTACATCGACGCCGACGCGATCGCCCGGCTCGTGCCGATGTCCGCCGCCGTCGAGGCGGTGGAAGCCGTCCTCAGGACCGGTCTGGACCCGGAGTCGGAGCCCCCGCGGGGGGTGGTGGGCGTACCGGGCGGCCAGCTCCTCATGATGCCGTCGTCGACCGCGTCGTACACCGGGGTGAAGGTCGCCACGGTCACCCCCCAGAACGCGGCGCGCGGCCTCCCCCGCGTCCAGGGCGTGTACCTCCTCCTGGACGGCGAGACCCACACCCCGCTGGCCCTGCTCGACGGAATCGCCCTGACCTCCCTGCGCACCCCGGCGGTCTCAGGTGCCGCGATCAAGCACCTCGCGGTCCCGGAGGCCCGCCGCCTCCTGGTCTTCGGCACCGGCCCGCAGGCCTGGGGCCATGTGGAGGCGGTGCGCGCGGTGCGCCCGGCGCTGGACCACGTGGACGTGGTGGCGCGCAACCCGGAGCGCGTGGCGGCCTTCGTCGCCCGTTGCCGCGATGCGGGCCTGTCGGCGGCGCCCGCGACCCCGGCGGACGTCGCCACCGCCGACGTGGTCTGCTGCTGCACGACGGCCCGAGAGCCACTGTTCGACAGCACACTGCTCCCGCCCCACGCGACGGTCGCGGCAGTGGGCTCGCACGAACCGGACGCGCGCGAGGTGGACGAACGCCTCCTGGAGCGCGGCCTGGTGGTGGCGGAGTCCCACGAGGTGGCGCGGCGGGAGTGCGGCGACATCGTGCTCGCGGTGGACGCGGGGGCCTTCGACATGGGTCGGCTGCGGACGCTGGGCGAGTTGGTGCGGGGCGAGGTGAAGATCGCCGATGACCGGCCCCGGTTGTTCAAGTCGGCGGGGATGGCCTGGGAGGACCTGGGGGTGGGGGCCGCCGCGTACGAGGGGTGGAGGGGCCGCGGCTGACCCCGGGGCCCTCCGGCCTCACACCACCTTCACCGCATGCCGCACCACCGCGTCGAACAAGTACCCCTGCGCGTTGTGCACCGTCACCTCCGGCTGCGTACGCCCCGTGCTGTCCGTGGCGCGGGCCAGGAGTGTGGCGGGGCCGGGGGTTCTGGGGTGCCAGGGGGTGGTCCAGCGGGTCCAAGTGGCGCGGTGGGGGGTGTCCTTGAGGTGGGCGCGGCGCCATGTCGTGCCCGCGTCCGTGCTGACGTCCACCCGCGTGATCGCGCCCGTCGCCGACCATGAGCGGCCGGTGAGGTGGTGGGTCGTGGATGCCTCGATGCTTGCGTTCAGGGGGAGTTCGAAGGCGGACTTCAGGGTTTGGCGGGTCAGGGGGGCGCTGCCCTCCGGGGGGTACGCCTCGCCGAACAGGCGGTAGAACTGGGTGTTCCAGGGGGAGTAGAGGGGCGTCGACGCGACCTCTATGTCGCCCACCCATTTGATCGACGCGATGCCCACCCAGCCCGGCACCAGGACCCGCACCGGGTAGCCGTGGTCCGCGGGGAGCGGGGCGCCGTTCAT
This sequence comes from Streptomyces sp. NPDC057302, assembly GCF_042667685.1. Taxonomy (NCBI): domain Bacteria; kingdom Bacillati; phylum Actinomycetota; class Actinomycetes; order Kitasatosporales; family Streptomycetaceae; genus Streptomyces; species Streptomyces sp. NPDC057302. Next base: position 46,666 of record NZ_JBHUZJ010000026.1, read on the forward strand.
CTCGTACGCCAGGATCACGTCGTCCAGCGCTTTGGAGAGCGGCAGGGGGCGCCGGACCCGGCCCAGGTTCGTGCCGTCGTCCGTGACGTACTCCGCGTCCAGGCCGCTCGGCAGCACGTCCACCGCGTCCCGCGACACGCCTGCCCGGCGCAGGACTTCGGAGAGGCGTACGCCGCGCCAGCGCGCGTTGCCGATCGCTCCCAGGGTCCAGGCCGTGCCCGAGGCCGGCCGGCCCTGCTGGGTGGTGAAGAAGCTTCTGCCGTTGCCCGCGCATTCGACGAAGGCGGTGCGTGACGTCGAGGGGAGGCGTTTGAGGTCCGCGAGAGTGAACTCCCTTTCGCCGCCCGTCAGTCCGTCGCCCCAGATCCTCAGCCGCCAGGTCTTCGCGTCGATGCGCGGCGTCGCGGTGTGGTTGCGTACGAAGAAGTGGGACGCGGGGGTGTGGAAGCCCGTTCCCGCGAGCGCCTCGAACTTCGTCTCCGCGTTCGTGCCGCGGATCGTGAAGCGGTCCGCGGGGAGCGGCTTCACGATTCCGGGGGCCGCGGTGCCGGTCGCCGCCCGCGCCCGGGGTGCTGCCAGCGTCATCGGCAGCGTCGCCGCCCCCGCGAGCGCCCCCGCAGCCGCCACGAGGCGCAGCATGTCCCTGCGTGCCACCCCGTCCGCACGGGCCTGCCCCGCGAGCCACTGGGCCCCTCGGCGTCTGTCGTACTCCGCTTCAAGAATCCCTTCGGAGTTCCCCGCGGAATTCTCTTCGGATGGTCCGGCGGACGTCCCTGTGGAGATCATGGCGACATCGTATGAGCCGCCCATCGGTCAACTCACCGATGAAACACGCCAGTTACGGAGTTGTCGTAGACACTACATAGACCATCGGGTGGTCCGGGTTGACGCGGTTCACCACCACGTCCAGGGTCGGCACCGGGTCCTTCTGCACGTGGGTGAGGCCCAGCCAGGGGCCCGGGTCCGTGAACTCCCAGCCGACCACCTTGCGGTCGCGCTTGCTGATCGTGATGTCGTTCTTCTTCAGCGTCTTCGTGCTGGAGCCGATCTCCTTGAGGAACTTGTCCAGGCCCTTGTTGCTCGTCAGGAACTGGGCGTAGAGGCGGCTGGTGCGCCAGTTGTTCGTCTCGTAGTAGGCGACCTCCCGGGAGTAATGCGGGATCGGTACGTCGTAGAGACGGCGCTGCACCTTGGAGGGCCAGCCCGCGGTGAGGCCGGTCGCGGAGTACTTGGCCTCCTTGTCGCGGCCGCTGTTGCGGCTCTGGTTGGCGGAGATCACCAGGTAGCCGGCGGGTACGCCGATCAGGAGCACGATGATCGTGGCCGTCAGCCAGCGGCGGCGGAGCATGTGACGGCGGTCCTCGCGGGGGCTGCCGCCCTCGTCGGCGGGGTCCGGGGAGCCCGGGGAATCCGCGGAGTCCGGGGACGAGGGTTGTCGGGGCACGGTCATCTGTTTACTGAGTCCCCTGAGAGGTGCGGTCGTTGGTGCGGCGCGCTTCCGCGAAGCGCTCGTAGCGTTCGTGGCGCTCCACCCGGCGGCGGTTCGCCCGGCGGAAGCGGCGTGCCACCAGGCGGGCCAGGTCGGCGGCGCCCACCATGCCCGCCTCGGGGCCCAGCTGGGCGCGGGCGATACGGGCCTCGGGGCGGTAGCCGCGGCCGGTCAGCTGGCGGCGGAACGCGTCGCGTGCCGGGCCGATCAGGAGGTCGTCGGCGGCCGAGACGCCGCCGCCGATCACGAAGCAGGACGGGTCGAGGGCCGCCGCGAGGTTCGCGATGCCGACGCCGAGCCACTGGCCGATGTCCTGGAGGAGCTCGACGCACATCGCGTCGCCGTCGCGGGCCAGCTCCGTGATCAGGGGGCCCGTGATGTCGGGGATGTTGCCCTTGACGCGCTCGATGATCCCGTACGCGACCGGGGAGTCGGCCGCGGCGAGCTCGCGGGCCTCCCTGACCAGCGCGTTCCCGGAGCTGTACTGCTCCCAGCAGCCGCGGTTGCCGCACGGGCAGCGGTGGCCGCCGGGGACGACCTGCATGTGGCCGAACTCGCCGGCCACCCCGAACTTGCCGCGCTTGACCTGGCCGTCCTCCAGGATCGCGCCGCCGATGCCGGTGCCGAGCGTGATCATGACCAGGTGGTCCTCGCCGCGGGCCGCGCCGAAGCGCCACTCCGCCCAGGCGGCGGTGTTCGCGTCGTTGTCGACGAGCACGGGGACCGCGAGGCGGCCGGAGATGCGGTCGCGCAGCGGTTCGTTGCGCCAGGACAGGTGCGGGGCGAACAGGACGCGGTTGCGGTCCGCGTCGACCCAGCCCGCCGCGCCGATGCCCACCGCGTGCACGTCGTGCCGGTCGGAGAGGTCGAGGACCAGCTCGACGATGGTGTCCTCGACGACCTTGGGGCTCTTGGACTTGTCCGGGGTCTCCGTGCGGAGCGTCTCCAGGATGTTGCCGTCGGCGTCGACGACGCCCGCCATCACCTTCGTGCCGCCGATGTCGATGCCGACGGTGGGGACGCGGGGCGCCGTCAGATGTGATCGGCGCTCACGCGTGCCCACGGTCCGCAGGACGGTGGCTCGGGCGGAGCCACGGTGCGCGAGGTCGCGGTAGGTGCTCATTGCGGCGATTCTGCCTCACACTCGCGGGGGCGCGCACAACGGACCCGGTGCGCCCCGTCAGGGGCGCGGGGAACTGCGCGAGCAACCACAAGAAAGCCGCAGTCGCGTCTGCTGGGTCACGGAGCAGTCGCGACTGCGGCTTTTCCTGGGCTGAGCGCGCAGTTCCCCGCGCCCCTGACGGGGCGCTCCTCAGCGCTTCTCCAGTTCGTGGCGCAGGTCATCCAGCTCGGAGCCGCCCGCCATCTGGCGCGTCAGCTCGTCCAGGGTGATCTCGTCGCGCGCGTAGCTGCCGGACATCGTGCCCCGCTTCAGGAGGACGAAGCGGTTGCCGACCAGGTACGCGTGGTGCGGGTTGTGGGTGATCAAGACCACTCCGAGGCCCGCGTCCCGCGCGGCGGCGACGTACTTCAGGACGACACCCGACTGCTTGACTCCCAGCGCCGCCGTCGGCTCGTCCAGGACGAGGACCTTGGCGCCGAAGTGGACGGCGCGCGCGATCGCCACGCACTGGCGCTCGCCGCCCGACAGGGTGCCGATGGGCTGGTCGACGTCGCGCAGGTCGATGCCCATGCGCAGCAGCTCCGCGCGGGTCGTCTCGCGCATGAGGTCGACGTCCAGGCGCTTGAAGGGGCCCACGCCCTTCGTCGGCTCGGAGCCGAGGAAGAAGTTGCGCCAGACAGGCATCAGCGGCACCACGGCGAGGTCCTGGTAGACCGTGGCGATACCGCGGTCGAGGGCCTCGCGCGGCGAGCCGAGCTTCGCGTCGGCGCCCTCGATGCGGAAGGAGCCCGCGTCGTGCCGGTGCAGTCCCGCGATGATCTTGATGAGGGTCGACTTGCCCGCGCCGTTGTCGCCGAGGACGCAGGAGATCTCGCCCGCGTGGACCTCCAGGGAGACGCCTTCGAGGGCGCGGATGTTGCCGTAGTACTTACTGACGTCGTCGAGCTCGACGAGGGGGGTGCGCTCCGTCACGGGCGTCGCGTCGGTCACTTCCGTCATTTCGTCGCCTCCGCGCGCTTGCGGACCCAGTGGTTGAGCAGGGTCGCCAGGAGCAGCATCACTCCGAGGAAGAACTTGAACCAGTCCGGGTTCCACTCGGCGAACACGATGCCCTTGCTGACCATGCCGAAGATCAGGGCGCCCACGGCCGCGCCGACCGCCGAGCCGTATCCACCGGTGATCAGACAGCCGCCGATGACGGCCGCGATGATGTAGATCAGTTCGTTGCCGACGCCTTCGCCCGACTGGACGACGTCGTACGAGAAGAGCAGGTGCTGACCCGAGATCCAGGCGCCGAAGGCGACGCCCATGTAGAGGCCGATCTTGGTCATCGCGACCGGGACGCCGACCGCGCGGGCCGCGTCCTCGCCGCCGCCGACCGCGAAGATCCAGTTGCCGACGCGGGTGCGGAGCAGGATCCAGGTGGCGACCGCGATCAGGCCGAGCCACCAGAGGATCGTGATCTTGAAGTCGACGCCGCCGATGGTGATCGTCGAGGCGAAGACGTCCTTGGCGGAGGAGAAGCCCTCCATGTCGGAGATCGACTTCGTGGAGACCGTGCCGCTGATCAGCTTGGTGAAGCCGAGGTTCATGCCGGTCAGCATCAGGAACGTACCGAGCGTGATGATGAAGCTCGGCGGGTCGGTGCGCGTCAGCATCACGCCGTTGAACACGCCGACCGCGAGGGTGGCGATCAGCGAGACCAGGACGCCGACCCAGACGTTGGCCGTCATCTGGTAGCTGAACATCGACGAGATCAGCGCGGAGGTCGTCACCATGACGCCCGCCGACAGGTCGAACTCGCCGCCGATCATCAGGAGCGCCACCGGCACCGCCATGATGCCGAGCGTCGATGCCGCGTAGAGCACCGTGGCGAGGCTGTTGGTCTGCAGGAAGCTGTCCGCGGCGATCGAGAAGAAGACGAAGACGGCGATGGCGCCGACGACGGAGCCGAGCTCGGGGCGCCCCATCAGCTTCTTCAGGGGCGACGCCTTCAGGAGTCGCTCGTCGGTCTTGGTGCCCGGCGAAGGCGCCGGCGCCGGTGCGGTGGCTGTCATCGCGTCCCTCGCTTCGCGTATTCCTCCAGCTTGGCGGCCTGGTCCTTGGTGATGATCTGCGGTCCGGTGAGGACCGGCTTGCCGCCACCGAGGACATCGGCGTTGTACTTGTAGAGCCAGAGCAGGTCCACGGCCTCGTACCCCTGGAGGTAGGGCTGCTGGTCGACGGCGAAGCCGAGCGTGCCGTCCTTCAGGCCCGCCGCGACCTTCTCGTTCAGGTCGAAGGTGTCGATCTCGGCGTCGCTGCCCGCGCTGTCCGCGGCCTTCACCGCGGTGTCCGCGAAGGGCGCGCCGAGCGTGACGACCGAGTCGATGGACTTGTCGGACTGCAGCCGGGCCTCGATGGAGGACTGCACGTCGGGCATGTTCGTGCCGGTCACGTACAGGTTCTGCATCTTGCCGTCGAAGGTCTTGTCGGCGCCTTCGCAGCGCTGCTCGTGGCCGACGTTGCCCTGCTCGTGCAGGATGCAGAGCGCCTTCTTCTTGCCGCGCTTGTTGAGCTCCTCGCCGACGGCCTCGCCCGCGATCGTCTCGTCCTGACCGATGTGGGTGAGCGCGCCGAACGCCTTGGACTCCGCGGAGCCGGAGTTCACGGTGATCACCGGGATGCCGGCCTTCTCGGCACGGGCCAGGGCGCCCTTCATCGCGGCGGGCTTGGCGAGGCTGACGATGATGCCGTCGACCTTCTTGTCGATGTACGAGTCCACGAGCTGGGCCTGCTGCTGGGCCTCGGCGTTGTGGGAGTAGAGGAAGTTGATGTTGTCCTTGCGGGCCGCCTGCTCGGCGCCTTCCTGGACGATGTCCCAGAACGTGTCGCCGTCACCCGAGTGGGTCACCATCCCGAACGTCCACTTCGGCGTGTTCACCGCGGCCTTGCCCTGTGCCGTTGCCGCCTTGCGTGCGTCCTCGGCGCGCTTGCCACCGGTGCTGCTGCACCCCGCGAGGGATACCCCGAGCACCGCGACCAGCACGGCGCCCACCGCACGTACCCCTGTCTGAACCCTTGCCACGACGCCGTGCCCTTCTAGCTCTGCTCCTCGGTGAGGCCGGTCCGGATCCCCGGCCCCAGCCGCCCAAGTATCGACCACGCGGATCACGCATGTGTTCATCGGGTACCGCGGGCGGTGTACTTCTCCAGCTTCGGCACGTCCTTCTCGGTGACGATGGCGGGTCCGGTGAGGACGGGCTTGCCGCCGCCCAGGACGTTGGCGTTGGTCTTGTACAGCCACAGCTCGTCGATGGCGAGATAGCCCTGGAGGTAGGGCTGCTGGTCGACGGCGAAGCCGACCTCCTTGGCCTTGAGGCGCTTGACGACCTCCGCGTTCAGGTCGAACGTGTCGACCTCCGCCCCGCTCTTCGCGTCCTCCTTGGCCTTCACCGAAATGGCGGCGATCGGCGCGCCGAGGGTGACCACCGCGTCGATGCTCTTGGTCGCCTGGAGCTTGGCGCTGATGGAGGACTGGGCGTTGGGGGCGTTGGTGCCCTCGACGTTGAGGTTCTCGACCGAGCCCTTGAAGGTCTTCTTCACGCCCGCGCAGCGCTGCTCCAGCGAGACGTTGCCCTGTTCGTGGATGACGCAGAGCACCTTCTTCTTGCCGCGCTTGGTGAGCTCGTCGCCGACGGCCTCGCCCGCCACCGACTCGTCCTGGCCGATGTGGCTCAGCGCGCCGAACTCGGCGGAGAACTCGCCGCCGGAATTGATGGTGACGACCGGTATCCCGGCGGATGCGGCCTTGCCGAGGACCGCCTTCATCGCCTCGGGCTTGGCCAGGGTCACGACGATGCCGTCGACCTTCTTGTCGATCGCCGACTGGACGAGCTCGGCCTGGCCCTTGGCCTCTTTGTCGTTGGAGTAGAGGAAATCGACGTTGTCCTTGCGGGCCGCCTGCTTGGCGCCGCTCTGGACGATGTCCCAGAACGTGTCGCCCTCGCCGGAGTGCGTGACCATCGCGATCTTGAGGCGGGGCGTGTCGACGCCCTTGCCGCCTCCCCCGCCGTCGCCCGACTTGTCCTCGTCGTCCTTGCCGCCGGATCCGCTGCAGCCGACGACGAGCGCGATGGCCGCCACACAGGCCGTGATGCCCGCTGCCCTACGGTCTTTGCGCATGAGTGGGACCGCCCCTTCTCCCGGCCGCCTCAGTGCGGCTGGGGGAGTTCTAGCCGGGGGCGCGCGGCAGCGTCAATGGCTTTGTCAGAACATTCTGACGACCGTGAGCGAGTTGGGACCTACGGCCGTACGAGGAGCTGGAACTCGAAGGAGTAGCGCGAGGCCCGGTAGATGTGCGAGCCGAACTCGACCGCGCGGCCCGTGTCGTCGAAGGTCGTGCGCTCCATCGTGAGCAGCGGGGCCCCCTCGGGCTCGCCGAGCCGCTCGCCCTCGCCGGCGGTGGCGGCGCGGGCGCCCACGGACTGGCGCGCGCTGTGCAGGGTGATGCCGGCGGCGCGCATCAGGCGGTAGAGGCCGGTGGCTTCGAGGCGTTCGGTGTCCAGGGCGATCAGGCCGCTGGGGAGGCGGTTGCGGAGGTAGGCCATGGGCTCGCCGTGGGCCAGGCGGAGCCGCTCGACCAGGTGCACCTCGTCGCCCTCCGCGACGCCGAGGGCGGCTGCGACCTGGGCGGACGCGGGCTCGATGGTGTTGCGCAGGACGCGGGTCTCGGGGCGCTGGCCCGCCGCCTCCAGGTCGTCGTAGAGGCTGCTGAGTTCTAGGGGGCGCTTGACCTGGCTGTGCACGACCTGGGTGCCGATGCCCCTGCGGCGCACGAGCAGTCCCTTGTCGACGAGCGACTGGATGGCCTGGCGGACGGTCGGCCGGGACAGGCCGAGGCGTCCCGCGAGCTCGATCTCGTTGCCGAGCAGGGTGCCCGGTGTCAGGGCGCCGCGCTCGATCGCCGCCTCCAGCTGCTGGGACAGCTGGAAGTACAGCGGGACCGGGCTGCTGCGGTCGACGCCGAGCTGAAGGGAGACGGTGGGGTCCACGGCTGGTTTGGCGACTGATTTGGGCACGGGGCGAGCGTAGTCGCAGGGAATGATGACGGGAAGTTCTGAAGTTCTGTTGTCCGGACAAAGGATTGACAGGACCGCGGGGTGTGGGAAGGGTGGGTCCATGCGCATCGGACTGATCGGAACGGGCCGTATCGGCACATTTCACTCGACGGCTCTTCAGCGGCATCCCGAAGTGGACGCGCTGGTCGTGGCCGACGTCGACCCGGGGCGGGCCGCCGGGCTCGCCGCGCGGATCGGCGCGGCGTCGGCGGCCTCGGTGGACGACGTGTTCACCGGGGGCGGCCGGTCGGGCGCCCTGGACGCGGTGGTGATCACGACGGCGACCTCCGCGCACGCCGAGCTGATCGGCAGGGCGGCGCGGGCGGGGCTCCCGGTCTTCTGCGAGAAGCCCATCGCCCTCGACCTGCCCGGCACGCTGGCCGCGCTCCAGGAGGTCGAGGCCGCGGGCACGGTGCTCCAGCTGGGCTTCCAGCGGCGGTTCGACGCGGGGTACGTGGCGGCGCGCGAGGCCGTGCGGTCGGGGCGGCTCGGGCGGCTGCACACGGTCCGGGCGATGACCTCCGACCCGGCGCCGCCGCCGGCCGCGTACCTCCCGCTCTCCGGGGGCCTGTACCGCGACTGCCTGGTCCACGACTTCGACATGCTGCGGTGGGTCACCGGCCGCGAGGTGACCGAGGTGTACGCGACGGGGTCGGACGCCGGGCCTTCGATGTTCCGCGAGGCGGACGACGTCGACACGGCCGCGGCGGTCCTCACCCTCGACGACGGCGCGCTCGCCACGGCGACGGCCACGCGGTGCAACGGCGCGGGCTATGACGTACGGATGGAACTGGCCGGGGAGGACGACCAGATCGCGGTCGGCTTCGACGACCGCACTCCCCTGTCGTCCGTGGAACCGTCGGGCCCGCCCCCGCCCGACAAGCCGTGGCCCGGCTTCCTGGAGCGTTTCGCTCCCGCGTACGAGGCGGAGCTCGCGGCGTTCGTGGATGTCGTACGAGGAGAGCGAACAAACCCCTGCGAAGGCCGCGAGGCACTGCAGGCCCTGCGGATCGCCGAGGCGTGCGAACTGTCGCGGCGCGAGGGACGGTTGGTACGGATGGCGGAGATCGCCGGAAGCTGAACTTCCTGGCCCCGGGGCCCGCACGACTCCACCCGGCGCGTGGCACGCGCCGGGGCCCAGTCAGCCCACCCGGCCCGGGGGCGGTGCTGTTTCAGGGCGGGGCGTCGGCTACTCCAGCAGGCCCGCGTCGTGCGCCAACAGCGCGATCTGTACCCGGTTGTTGAGGTCCAGCTTCGTCAGGACGCGGGAGACGTGGGCCTTTACGGTGGCCACGCTGAGGTAGAGCTCCGCCGCGATGTCCGCGTTCGACGCGCCCCGGCCCACCGCGACCGCCACCTCCCTCTCCCGCTCCCCCAGCAGACCGAGCCGCTCCAACGCCCTTTCGCGACGCCCCTGTTGGGGGTTCACCCCGGTCACCTGCGTGATCAACTGCTGGGTCACGGAAGGGGAGAGCACCGGCTCCCCCGCCGCCACCGCCCGGACCGCCGCGACGATCTCGGCGGGCGGGGTGTCCTTGAGGACGAACCCGGCCGCCCCTGCCCGCAGGGCCCGCAGCACCTGTTCGTCGGCGTGGAAGGTGGTGAGGACGATGACCTCGGGGGCGTCGGGGCGCTTGCGCAGGGCCTCCGTCGCCGCGAGGCCGTCCATCGTGGGCATGCGGATGTCCATCAGGACGACGTCGGGGCGCAGTTCGGCGACCAGCGGGGCGACCTGGGTTCCGTCCGCCGCCTCGCCGACGATCTCGATGTCGTCCGCGCCGCCCATCATGAAGGACAGACCGGCACGGACCAGCGGGTCGTCGTCGACGAGAAGCACGCGGATCGGGTTCATGGGGCCACAGTAACCAGAGGTCCGGACACCGGATCACGTCTCCCCTTCGGTGTGCGGACACGACCGCGGCGGGGGAAGGAGAGGGGGAAGGAGAAGGGGGAAGGAGAAGAGGGAAGGGCCGATGCCGAGCCGTGCTCCCGCGTTCACAGCTCGTCGCCGCGGCCGGAGGCGGTGTCCCACGGCAGCCAGGCGTCGACCCGGAAACCGCCGTCCCCCACCGCGCCGTGCTCGATGCGCCCGCCCGCCAGCATGGCCCGTTCCGTGAGGCCGATCAGGCCCTGGCCGGAGCCGGGGACGTTCGGCACCTCGCCCGGCGGCGGTGGGTTGCGCACCGACAGGGTGAGGCCTTCGCCTGCCGCGCCGGAGACCAGGACGGTCACCTCAGCGCCCGGGGCATGCTTGCGGGCGTTGGTCAGACCCTCCTGGGCGATGCGGTAGGCGGTGCGGCCCACGGCGGCGGGCACGGCTCCGGGGTCGGTGACGCGGTGGTCGAGTGCCACCTTCATGCCCGCGTCACGGGACTCCGCGACCAGCGTCTCCAGGGCGGTGAGGGTCGGCTGCGGGCGGCCGGAGGCCTCGCCGTCACCTCCGCCGCGCAGGACGCCGATCACCTCGCGCAGATCCTGCAGCGCTTCGTGCGCGCTCTCCCGGATGACTCCGGCCGCGCGGACGATCTCCTGACGGGGGGCGTCGGGACGGAACTCCAGCGCCCCCGCGTGCACGCTGAGCAGGGTGAGGCGGTGGGCGAGCACGTCGTGCATCTCGCGGGCGATGGACTCGCGGGCCAGCCGCTGGGCCTGCTCGGCACGGAGCGCCGCCTCGTTCTCGGCGCGGATCGCACGGTCGCGCAGGCTCAGCAGGAGCTGGCGGCGCGAGCGCACGAACATGCCCCAGCCGATGACGGCGGCACTGAGCAGCGCCCCGAAGAGAACGGCGACCAGGTACGGCAGATCGGCGTCCGGCCGCAGCCAGTAGACGATCGGCAGCGTCGCGATCGAGACCCCGCCGATCCAGCCGACGTACCGGAAGGGCCGGTGCACCGCAAGGGTGAACAGGGCCACCACGCCCGCGCCACCGGCGGTCTCCGACAAGCCGCTGATCAGCACCATGGCGATGGCGAGGCCCACCGGCCAGCGCCTGCGCAGCCAGACCGCGCCGCAGGCGAGCGCGCCGACCACCTGGTCGAATGCCGCGAACCCGGACGAGATGTTCGGGTTGTCGCCGACCGTGTCCGCGCCCACCATGCCGATGACGACGGCCACGAAGAAGCAGGCGAAGTCGACCAGCCAGTCGCGCACGGTCCGCCGGGGCCTGCGCTTGCCCGTGCGCGCCGCGCGGTCCGGGTCGAACTCGGCGGCGACGGCCGAGGGCAGCGCCCAGGGGCGCCTGGCCAAGGGGGCCGATGACGCCGAGGGGACCGCCGGGGGCTCACTGCCGCTCATGGTCGACAAATCTACGCACTGTCAGGGCCTTCGGACGTCGTCCGGACCTGATCGTCGACCAAAGTCGCGCACGAGCAGACTTTCGGAGGGGGCCGAGAGGAAGAAGCCTCACCCCGTGGCCGATGTGAAGGGGAGGCCCACGGGGCGAGGCTCTTCGGTATGAAGCAGGTACTTGAGTTCTTCGGCGTCCTTCTCCTGATCCAGGGCGTGGTCACCCTGGTGCACGAGGCGACCGGCCGGCTGAGCGGCTGGGGCATCGTGCGGCGGATCGGATTCCTCGACGGCTACGAGATCTACGCGGGCGTCACGCTGATCGTGCTCGCCCTCGCCCTGTTCGCCGTCGCGGAGAGCCGAAAGGCCCGCTAGTACCGTGCCGCGGCATCAGTCGCGTGCCACGGCGGGCGGTGGGCTCAGCAGGTGTGGTCGACCAGGTCGAAGGACTCGTAGTGGTCGGCCGTGTAGTAGTCCTCCTGGTTCTTCTCACCGGTCACGATGCGGCGCGCACCACGGTCCGGTGAGCCCGGAGTCACCACGGTGTACTCGTGGTAGTAGCCGGAGCTCTGCGAGGGCAGGATGCCCTCCCTGTTCGAGAAGACGGTGTCGTCCTGCGGATACGGGTAGGGGCCGCCCGCCTCGATCAGGTCCAGGGTGTCGTGCGCCTGGGCGGGCAGCGCGGAGTAGCAGATGTCGCCGACGGCGGCGATGGAGTACGCCGTCGACACGGGGGCGTGGTGATCCGGGGCCGCGCTCGCGGAGGCGGCGACGGGGCCGCCGACGAGCAGGGCGGCGGCGAGGGCGGTGATGCTCACGATTCGTGGGGGGATTCGCATGCGACCAGTGTGACGCGCGTAGAGGTTGTCGTGTCAACGACAAGTACGGTGAATTTTCCGGGAGTTAACCAAGCGCCACCGGCCGGCCGCCGTCAGTCCTTCCCGGTTGAGTCCCTCTTCTCGGCAGAGACCCTCTTCTCGGCCAAGTCCTTCGCCGCGGCGGCCTTCTCCGCGGCGATGCGGTGCTCCGCCATGTACTCACGCATCCGCAGACTGGTGGCCCCGCTGGTGTAGAGCACCGCGCCCGCCACCGAGAGCGGCACCGAGAGCCCCAGCCAGCCCAGCATCTCGGGCCACCGGCGTTCCGCGCGGCAGTCGTCCCACGTTCCGTCGGACCAGGTCGGGGCGTCGCCCTCGTAGAACAGCATCGACTGGCACTTGCGGCTGCTGGAGTACCTGTCGTCCCCGTCGCTGAACGGCGCCATCAACTGGTAGGCGAGCACGACCCAGATGACACCCGCAGCGAACAACAGCACGCCGCCCCAGCTGCGGCGCTTCTGCGCACCCGCGGCAAACTCCTGCTCGAAGTACTCGCCCATGGTCTCCCCCTGCTTGATCGACCATTCGATCGACCATTTGATCGACCACGGAACGTATCACCGGGCCCCGCGCCCCCAACTGGTCCCCACCAGAACCAGCACACCCCCCACCAGACCCACCAGACCCAGCCGTTCCCCGCCCACCGCGATCCCCACTGCGGCGGCCCACAACGGCTCCGTGCCGAGCAGCAGGCTCACCCGCGAGGGAGACGTCCTGCGCACCGCCCACATCTGCACGAAGAAGGCGAAGAGCGTGCAGAACACGGAGAGGAAGATCAGCCCGGCCCACTCGCGCGCGCCAAAGCCCACGGCGACCGACCAGGGCGATGCCCCCGTGCCCGCGGCGGCGAGCAGCGCGAACACCGCTACCGCGCCGCCCAGTTGGACGGTCGTCAGCGAGAGGGCGTCCGCGTCCCGCACGGCCTTGATCCGGGACATCGCGAGGACGTGCACCGTGCGTGCGAGCGCAGCGAGCAGGATCAGGCCGTCCCCGGGCGACGGCCGCGTGAAGCCGCCGCCCTGGGTCAGCAGGACCACGCCGAGCACGGAGAGTCCGGCCGCCGCGAGGAAGGCGCGCGGCGGCCTCTCGCGCGTCACCGCGGCCTCGGCGAGCGGGGTGAAGATCATGGTGAGGCTGATGATGAGGCCCGCGTTGGTCGCCGAGGTGTGGACGACTCCGTACGTCTCCAGGAGGAAGATCCCGCTGAGGATCAGGCCGAGCACTCCCGCCCCGCGCCACTGCGGCGCCGTGAGGGCGCGCAGGCCGCGCCATCCGGCCACCACGAGCGCGGGCAGCACGACGGCGAACCGCAGCACCAGGACGGCGACGACCGTGTGCGTCGTCGTGATGCCCTTGGCCGCCAGATAGCTGGCGCCCCAGACCACGGCGACGAGCAGGACGGGCAGATCGGTGAGCCAGGCGCGGCGCGCTGCGGGCGCGGCGGGAGCGGCGAGCGTCGACACGGGGCGCGGTCTCCAACGGATGCGGCGGTGTGGAGACTTCGACGGCTCTCACGTGGGTCGATCACCGTATCCGGCGCGGATCGCGCCGGGAAGGGACGGCGGCGACCGTCTCACTGTGCGGTCCGCGCGGTGTCGGTCGGAGCGGCGTCGGTCCCAGAGGCGTCAGTAGGTGCCGTACTCGGGGCGGCCCGCGCGCTCGTAGGTGCTGATGACGACGCCCGTCGACGTGATGCGCGAGGCGGTGTGCCGGAACGCGGTGGGCAGTCCGCCGTCGGCGAAGAGCCGGCTGCCGCTGCCGAGGGCCACGGGGAACGTCATCAGGTGCAGGGTGTCGATCAGGTCGTGCGCCATCAGGGACTTCGCGAGGCCCGCGCTGCCGTGCAGCTGGAGTTCGCGCCCCGGCTGCTCCTTGAGGAGCCGGACGTCCTTGGCCAGGTCGTCACGGCCGATGAACCGCGTGCCGGGCCAGTCGCTGCGCGTGAGCGTGGTCGAAGCCACGTACTTGGGCAGGGAGTTGAGCCGGGACGCCACCGGGTCCGACGGGTCGGTCTTGTCGGGCCAGTACGAGGCGAAGATCTCGTACGTACGCCGTCCGAGCAGGAAGGCGTCGACCCGGTCGAAGACCTCGGTGACGAAGGCCATGAAGTCCTCGTCCCCGTAGGGCACCGACCAGCCGCCGTGCTCGAAGCCGTCGCTGCGGTCCTCCTCGGGACCGCCGGGGGCCTGGATGACGCCGTCGAGGGTCTGGAACTGGGTGAGCGTGACTTTCATGGCGAGCACCTCTCCATGTCGTGGTTGCTGCCGGTGTCGTGGTTCCTGCCGGTTCTCTCACCTACTCAGACCCCGTGCCCGCCGGGAAGTCATCGCGTCCCGCCGCTGAAATCGCTGTCCATTTCCCGCCAGCCACGACGCGCGCCGGCCGCTTTCATTGAACCCGCAAGCACTTCTCACGCATTGCGCTTCTCTCCACACAAAAAGGATCTGACATGTCTTCTCTGACCGGCAAGACGGCTCTGGTGACCGGTGGCAGCCGCGGCATAGGCGCGGCGATCGCGCTGCGGCTCGCGCAGAACGGTGCCGATGTCGCGATCACGTACGTCAACGGGGAGGCCGCCGCTCATGAGGTCGTCGCCAAGATCGAGGCGGCGGGGCAGCGCGGCTTCGCCATCCGGGCCGACGCGGCCGATCCCGGGGACGCCGCGGGCGCGGTGGAGCGCGCGGCCGACGATCTGGGCCGCCTGGACATCCTGGTGAACAACGCGGGCATCGGCGTCCTCGGCCCCATCGGGGACCTGGCGCTCTCCGATGTCGACCGGGTGCTCGACATCAACGTACGTTCGGTCTTCCTGGCCTCGCAGGCGGCGGCCGGGCGGCTTGCCGACGGGGGCCGGATCATCTCCACCGGCTCGGCGCTCACCCGGTACGCGGGCGGGGGCGGCGGCACGCTGTACGCGATGAGCAAGGCGGCGCTCGCGGGGATGAGCAAGCCGCTGGCGCGGGAGCTCGCGGGGCGCGGGATCACGGTGAACGTGGTGCATCCCGGGGCGATCGACACGGAGATGAACCCGGCCGACGGCCCGTTCGCCGAGCCGCAGAAGGCGGGGACGGCGCTTGCCCGCTTCGGCTCGGCCGACGAGGTGGCGTCCCTGGTCGCCTATCTCGCCGGGGACGACGCCGCGTTCATCACGGGCGCGGAGCTGGTGGCGGACGGGGGCTACGGAGCCTAGGAACACGGCCGCCGGACGGCTGAAGACCTTCCCGGGTCGGGGAAGTCTCGGGCCGTCCGGCGTACGAGGACGAACTCGGCGAAGTCGGTGACCGGCGGCGGCCGACCGCGGCCGACCGCGGCCGACCGCGGCCGACGGTGCCGAACTAGCCGCCGAGCTCCTGGTGACGTGCCGTCAGACGGCTCGCGCCCGCCTCGGTCAGCGAACCGAAGAGGTGCAGCCGGGAGATGCCACCGTCCGGGAAGATGTCGATGCGCACGTGCGTGCCGACGACCGGGGCGTCCAGGACGAAGCGGTGGTTGGTGTCGGGCTGGAGGCGGGTGCGGGGCAGCGCCTCGACCCACTCGCCGCTCTCGCCGTCACGGACCGAAAGCGCGGCCCAGCCCGCCGAGTTGCCCTTGAGGTACGCCGTGTCGATCTCGACGGTGCGGATCTCGGACTGGGCGACCAGCTGGTAGCGGATCCAGTCGTTGCCGTTGTCGCGGCGACGCCGGGTCTCCCAGCCGTCGTCCATCTTGCGGGAGCGGCCCGGCTGGATGGTGTTGGTGGCCGGGGAGTAGAAGCGGTCCGACGCGTCCTCGACCTGGCCGCCGTTCTCCAGGGCGAGCACGTCGAACGTGCCGAGCGCGGTGAGCCACTTGGGGTCGGCGACGACCTCGCCGTAGACCCGCAGGCGTGCGATGCCGCCGTCCGGGTGCTGGTTGACGCGCAGGTGCGTGAAGCGCTGCTCGACGTCGACGGCGAAGCCGTTGGCCGCGTGGCCGCCGACTGCCGTGCGGGGTACGAGAGTCGTCCACTTCACGTCGCCCGAGAGGAGCTCATCGGGGGTCGGCGAACCGTCGACGCTCGCGCCCTCGACGGACACGGCCTGCGGGTAGTTGCCGCGGAAGTGGGCGGTGTCGATGACGATGCCGCGTACGACGCCGGGGGCGCCCAGGCGCACGAGCGCCCAGTCGTGGTCGTCGGCGGTGGGCCACGGGTGCTCGCCCGAGACGCCACGGCGACGGCGGGTCTCCCAGCCGTCCATGACCTTGCCCTTGTGACCGAAGTGCTCCGGGTCGAACACGGCGGCGTGCGCGAGGAGCAGGTTCTCGCGCATGGCGAAGAACTCGTCGTTGGCGGCGATCACACCGGCGCCGAGCTGCCGGTCGGCAAGGTTGGCGTACTGGGTGAAGGGGAAGTCCGCGGTGCGGTAGTCCGCGTAGGGGTCGCCGCCGCCGTAGGGGCTCGCGTCGCCGGTGAAGGTGGCTATCGCCGTCACAGTGATCAGTTCTTCCTTTCCAGAAGTCGGCCTGCGGGTTCACTGAACTCGCCGCCGTGCAGGATGCGTTCGCCGCGCAGCCAGGTGGACTTCACGACGCCGCTGAGGGTCTTGCCCGCGTACGCCGTGACTCGGTTCCGGTGCTGCAGCTCCGCGGGGTCCACGGTGAAGGTCTCGTCGGGCGCGAGGACCGCGAAGTCGGCGTCGCGGCCGGCCTCGATGGCGCCCTTCTGGTCGAGTCCGACCAGTTCGGAGGTGCGTGTCGACATCCAGCGCACCACGTCCTCGAGGCTGTGGCCGCGCTTGCGGGCCTCGGTCCAGATCGCGGGGAGGCTGAGCTGGAGCCCGGAGATGCCGCCCCACGCGGTCGCGAAGTCGTCGGTCTTGAGCTCCGCGGTGGACGGGGAGTGGTCCGTCACGATGCAGTCGATGGTGCCGTCGGCGAGCGCGTCCCAGAGCAGGTCCTGGTTGGCGGCCTCGCGGATGGGCGGGCAGCACTTGAACTCGCTCGCGCCGTCCGGCACTTCCTCCGCGGTGAGCGTGAGGTAGTGCGGGCAGGTCTCGACGGTGAGCTTGACGCCCTCGCGCTTGGCGGCGGCGATCAGGGGCAGCGCGTCCGACGACGACAGGTGCAGTACGTGGACGCGGGCGCCGAGCCGCTTGGCGAGGCCGATGAGGCCCTCGATCGCGGCGTCCTCCGAGACGCGCGGCCGGGTTTCCAGGTAGTCCGTGTACTTGGGGCCGCTCTTGTGCGGGGCCGCGTCCAGCTCGTGCGGGTCCTCGGCGTGCACGATCAGCAGGCCGCCGAAGCCGGCGATCTCCGCCATGGAGGTGGCGAGGCGGTCCTGGTCCAGGTGCGGGAACTCGTCCACGCCGGACGGCGAGAGGAAGCACTTGAAGCCGTAGACACCGGCGTCGTGCAGCGGCTTGAGGTCACCGACGTTGTCGGGCAGGGCGCCGCCCCAGAAGCCGATGTCGATGTGCGCCTTGGTGCGGGCGACTTCCTGCTTCGTCCGCAGGTTGTCGACGGTGGTCGTCGGCGGAAGGGAGTTGAGCGGCATGTCGACGAGGGTGGTGATGCCACCGGCAGCCGCGGCACGGGTGGCGGTCCAGAAGCCCTCCCACTCCGTGCGGCCGGGGTCGTTCACATGGACGTGCGTGTCGACGATCCCGGGCAGCAGGACGTCGTCACCCAGGTCCTCGACCCTGGCCCCCGCCGGTACGTCGGCGTCGTACGCGAGCACGGCCGCGATCTTTCCCCCGGAGACCGTGACCGACGCGGCCCGGGTTCCCTGCGGGGTGATCACGCGAGTCGAGCGCAGCACCAGTTCTACGTCCACGTCCTCAACGCCCTCTCTTCGCTTCTTCGCTCTTGCTTGCCTGTTCGTTCTTTTCCGCTACACAGACCATTCGATTCCGCTAAACGGAATTCAACGTTCTGTTGAATGAGTCTTCACGGCCGACCCCGAACCGTCAAGAGGTCACTCAATGCGCCCCCCATGCGCTCTGGACGTTTCCACAAAGTGGAATTAGAATTCCGCAGACCAGAACGTAGCTACGCACAACCGGGCCGTCAAACGATCACCAGACGTGACGGCGGAGAAGCGGACAAAGGCTCCCCGACCGGTCCCTGACCGGCCCTGACCGGCTCGGACGCCAGGGCCGGTCAAGGACCCGACGGGGAACCGCCCGGTAGGCTGCAGCCTTGCCCGTCAGCCCCGAAAGGACTGCGCCGTGCCGACGTCAAGCGCCAGCGACGCCTCCACCGAAGTCGCCGCCTCCAAGCCGCCCGCTGCCAGCGGTGGTGTCCAGTCCCTCGAGCGCGCCTTCGACCTCCTCGAACGGATGGCGGACGCCGGAGGCGAGGTCGGCCTGAGTGAGCTCTCAGCCAGCAGCGGCCTCCCGCTTCCCACGATCCACCGCCTGATGCGCACCCTGGTGGCCTGCGGCTACGTACGCCAGCAGCCCAACCGCCGCTACTCCCTGGGCCCGCGCCTGATCCGCCTCGGCGAATCGGCATCGCGCCTCCTCGGCACCTGGGCGCGGCCCTACCTCGCGCGCCTGGTCGAGGAGACCGGCGAGACCGCGAACATGGCCCTGCTCGACGGCGACGAGATCGTGTACGTCGCGCAGGTGCCGTCCAAGCACTCCATGCGGATGTTCACCGAGGTGGGCCGCCGGGTCCTGCCCCACTCCACGGGCGTGGGCAAGGCACTCCTCGCGCACACGCCGCCGGAGGAGGTGCGCGCCCTGCTCTCCCGCACCGGGATGCCCGCGGCCACGGAGAAGACGATCACCACGCCCGAGGGTTTCCTCGACGCGCTGGAGGAGGTCCGCAAGGCGGGCTTCGCGGTCGACGACAACGAACAGGAGATCGGGGTGCGCTGCCTGGCGGTATCGGTCCCGAACTCCCCCACGGCGGCGGCCATTTCGATCTCCGGCCCGGCGGGCCGTGTGACCGAGGCCGCGGTGGAGAAGATCGTGCCGGTGCTCCAGGAAGTGGCGGTGGAGCTTTCCGCCGCGCTGGCCAGCTCGGGGCCCCAGGCCTAGGGCGGGACTGCGAACTCCGGACGCCGAACTTCGGACGCCGGACGCCAGACGCCGGACGCCGGACGCCGGACGCCGGACGGGCTGAACCATCCAGCCTGTCCGGCATTTTCATGCCGGTTGCGTGCGGCTCCATACAGGCGGAGAGCTACGACTGCCCTCCTCCTCAGCCGCCGCCCCGGATCAGCCCACGCCCCGTCGCCACCGCCACCGCGGCCGTACGCGAGTCGACCCCCAACTTCGCGTAGATGTGCACCAGATGCGACTTCACGGTGGCCTGGCTCAGGAAGAGGCGCTTGCTGACCTCCTGGTTGGACAGGCCCTCCCGCACCAGCCGCAGCACCTCCAGCTCCCGCCCGGTCAGCGCCTCGCCGGGCGCCCGCATCCGGTCCATCAGCCGGTGCGCGATCGCGGGGGCGAGCGCCGACTGCCCCGCGGCGGCGGTCCGCACCGCCGCGGCGAGTTCCTCCGGCGGCGCGTCCTTGAGGAGATAGCCCGCCGCGCCCGCCTCCACCGCGGCGAGGATGTCGGCGTCCGTGTCGTACGTCGTCAGGACGAGCACCCGTGGCGCCCCCGCCACCGCGGTGATCGCGGCCGTGGCCTGCGCCCCGTGCATCCCCGCCCCGAACTGAAGGTCCATCAGTACGACGTCGAACCCGCCCGCGGCGGCGAGCGACACCGCGGCCTCGGCCGTCGCCGCCTCCGCCACGACGGCGAAGTCGGGCTCGGTGTCGAGCACCGCGCGAAGGCCCGCGCGCACGACGGGGTGATCGTCGGCGAGGAGCAGCCGAATGGGCCCCGGAGTCGCGGCGCTCACAGCGCGGCCCCCGCCAGGACGGCCGCCGTCGGAAGCGGCAGCGTGACCGCGACGGCGGTCCCCTGCCCCGGCGCCGACTCCACGCTCAGCGTCCCGCCGAGCGACCGGGCCCGCGCCCGCATGGCGGGCAGCCCGAATCCCCCGCCCTCGCTGGACGTGGTCGACGCCGGATCGAAGCCCCGCCCGTCGTCGACCACGTCCAGGGACACCGACGTGTCCATGAAGCTGAGGGTGATCTCGGCGCGTCCGGCACGCGCGTGCTGGACGGTGTTGGCGAGGGCGGACTGAGCGGTGCGGAGCAGGGCGACTTCGTACGGGGTGGGGAGCTCGGCGGGCGTACCGCTGACGGTGAACTGGACCTGTACGTCGGAGCCTGCGGACGCCGAGAGCCGCTCCAGCGCCCCGGCCAGCGAGCCGTGTTCCAGGTCCGGCGGACTGAGGGCCCGCACGAAGCGCCGCGCCTCGGCGAGGTTGTCCTGTGCGGCGGCGCGGGCCTGCTCGATGTGCGGCGCGGCGGGCGAGCCCGCGGGCAGTGCGCGTTGCGCGGCGCGCAGCAGGAGCTGGATGGAGGAGAGGCCCTGCGCGAGGGTGTCGTGGATCTCGCGGGCGAGGCGCTCGCGCTCGGCGAGGGTGCCCGCGGTGCGTTCGGCTGCGGCGAGCTCGGCGCGGGTCGCCATGAGCTCGTCGATCAGCTCGCGGCGCCGCTCGCTCTCCCGGTACAGCGCCTCGTACCCGAGCACGGTGGCGATCGCCATGGCCGCGCCGAGCAGCGGCCCGATGAAGCTGCCGGGCGAGAGGGGCGAGCCGTGCAGCACGAAGCTGGCGATGGCGGCCGCGGCGGTCAGCGCGACGGCGGGCAGGGCCCAGCGCAGGGGCAGCAGATGCAGTTGCAGGAAGTACAGGGGGAAGGCCGTCCACAGGCCGGCCGGCGACAGGACGAGCAGCGCCGCCCAGCACAGGCCGAGCGCCGCGAGCCACACGGCCGCCGCACGCTGCGAGCGCGCCACGGCCGGGCTGAGGGTGCCCGCCGCGTAGACACCCCCCATGGCAACCACGACCGCCACGACAACCCCGCCGCGCCCCGCACCGTCGCCCACGGCCCGCACGGCGGCAAGCGCCAGCAGCCCGACGAGCAGCGCGTGCAGGCAGAGGCGCAGGGTCAGGGCTACGGGGGTGATGCGGGAGGGGCTCGGTGAGCCACTCGGAGAGGGGGCGGAGAGCATGGGGGCCTCGGTGGGGGTGCGGGGTCGGGGGCGGGTGCGGAGGCCGGCGTTCCCCACCGGCCGGTGCCCGGCCCCCGGTTGCGACGATGCCGCGACCACCGGCACATCGAGCTGAGCTACCCGGCCGGGAGGTGGTGGCTCCGTGGAGGTGTTCATCGGACCGTCCAGCGTAGGCGCAGCCGCCCCCGTTTCCGTCAACCGAAAGGTTGACCGCGTGCTCCCTCCTTCGATTCGGGTGAAGCGTGCTGTGGCGCGATGCCGTGGGCCCCTTCGCGGACGGAGGGTGAGGGCATGTTCGTCGCATGGAGAGACCTTCGGTTCGCCAAGGGGCGGTTCGCCCTGATGGGAGCCGTCGTCGTGCTCATCACTCTGCTCGTGGGGCTGCTGTCCGGGCTCACGGCCGGGCTCGCGAGGGAGAACACCTCCGCGATCACCGGCCTGCCCGCCGACCGCCTCGCCTTCGCCGCGCCACCGGCAGGACAGTCCGCCTCCTTCACCGGCTCCCAGGTGGAGCAGCGCGCCTGGGAGAGCTGGGCGGGGCAGCCGGGCGTACGGTCCGCCGAGCCCATCGGCATCAGCACCCTGAACGCCACCGCGGGCGACCGCTCGGCCGCGGTCTCCGCCTTCGGGGTCGAGCCGGACGCGGGGATCGCTCCGCGGGGCGTCGCACCGGGCGAGGCCGTGCTCTCCGAGAAGGCCGCGGCGGACCTCGGCGTCGGTCCCGGGGACACCGTGCGGCTCGGCGGCGGCGGAGTCGAGGAGCGCGTCGCCCGGGTCGCGTCGGACGCCTCGTACAGCCACACCCCTGTCGTGTGGACCGCGCTCGACGACTGGCAGGGGCTCGGCCACCGGGGTACGTCGCTGGACGAGCAGGCCACGGTCATCGCGCTGCGGACCGGCGGCGGGGTGGATGTCGCCGCCGGGGACAAGGCGGCGGGCACGGAGACGAGGTCCCTGGACGACGCGCTCACGGCCATCGGCTCCTACCAGGCGGAGAACGGTTCGCTGCAGCTCATGCGCGGCTTCCTCTTCGTCATCTCCGCGCTCGTCATAGGGGCGTTCTTCACGGTGTGGACGATCCAGCGCGCCGGTGACATCGCGGTCCTGAAGGCCCTCGGCGCCTCCACTCCCTACCTGCTCAGGGACGCTCTCGGCCAGGCCGTCCTGATGCTCGCCGCCGGGACGGCCCTGGGGACGGGGATCGCGGCGGTCGTCGGCTCCGTGATCAGCGGCGGTGACGTCCCCTTCGTCCTCGATCCACCGACCGTCCTGTGGCCCGCCGCCGTGATGATCGCCCTCGGGGCGTTGGGCGCGGGCCTCTCCGTCCGGCGGATCACCGCCGTCGATCCGCTGACCGCGCTGGGGAGTACCCGATGAGCCTGTCCCTCGAAGACATCACGCTGACGTACCCGGACGGGGAGGGGTATCTCACGGCGCTCGACGGGGTCGGGCTCGACGTCCCCGCGGGGACGCTGACGGCGGTCGTCGGCCCCTCCGGCTCCGGGAAGTCCAGCCTGCTGGCGGTGGCGGCGACGCTCGTGACCCCCGATCGGGGGCGGGTCATGGTCGGCGGTACGGAGACGGGGGCGCTGTCGGCCGCCGAGCGGGCGGAGCTGCGGCGCGGGAGGATGGGCATCGTCTTCCAGCAGCCGAATCTCCTCGCGTCGCTGACCGCGCTCGAACAGGTGGAACTGATGGCACGCCTCGACGGACGCGGGCGTTCGAGCGAGGTCAGGGAGCGGGCACGGGAGCTGCTGGACACGGTGGGCCTGGCAGGACTGGCACATCGGCGCCCGCACCAGCTGTCGGGCGGGCAACGCCAACGGGTCGGTATCGCACGGGCGTTGATGAACGCCCCCGCGGTCCTCCTGGTGGACGAGCCGACCAGCGCCCTCGATCACGAACGGGGCGCGGCGGTCCTCGACCTCCTGGGACGGCTCACGCGGGAGTGGGGAACGGCAACGGTCCTGGTCACCCACGACCGCGCCCGCTTGGCCGTGGCCGACCGGGTGGTGGAACTGGTGGACGGAAGGGTGCTCGCGGAGGCCACTGCGGAGGGCGTTGCTCCCTGAGACCGACGGGGGCTTTGCCGCCCTCTGAGACCGCGGAGGGTGCCCCCGGGGATGACGGACGGCTTTGCCCGCTGAGGCCACGGAGGGCTTTGCACCCTGAGACCGGGGACGGCTCTGCCCGCGGAGACCGCGGAGGTATGCCCCCGCTGAGGTCGCGAACGCCTCCGCCCCCTCCGGCCACGGACGGCTATCCCTACCCCCGGCCGCCATCCCCCACCGGCGAAGCCCCTGATCGGCGGCGCGACAAGCTACCTGGGGCCCGGCTCTCCGAAGAGCTCCACCGCGCACCGGACCGCCGCGAGGCCCGCGGCCAGTGCGCTGACCGAGCCGATCGCGCCCGCGACGAGCAGCAGCGAACGGCGCAGCCTGGGCACCTCAGGGGCGCCGCTCAGCACCATCGCGGCCAGGGCCGCCAGCTCGTCCTCGGCGATGCCCCGGTCGGGGAACTCCACCGGATGTGCGGCGAGCTCACGGCGCAGCCGGGACACCGCGGTGCCCAACTCCGCGACTCGCGGATCCTCATCACTGCCGGCCACTTGCCTCTGCCCCATGCTCTGCAACACAGCTCTCCCCCTCGCACCACGTCGTGCGCAAGTCCTCGTGCGATTTTCGCCGGCCCCACGACGGCGTTGGTCAGACGCCTGGGGGCCGCGGGCCAGTAAACGCCACACGGAGCAGGACGCGCCACTTTATGGCCGGAAGACACGCCCTCGGCCGCCGAAGGCTCCCCAGGCCGTGGCGACCCGGCGGACCCGGTGCGGTATGCAGGAGCCATGACGACGAATCCGATGATCGCCGGGCTCCTCCTCGCGGCGGGCGGCGGGCGACGCCTCGGCGGCCGGCCCAAAGCGCTCCTGGACCACCAGGGGCGCCCCCTCGTGGAGCACGCGGTCCGTGTACTGCGCGAGGGCGGGTGCACGCGCGTGCACGTGGTGCTGGGGGCGGACGCCGACGTCGTACGCGAGAAGGCCTCGCTCCCCGGCTGCGTACTCATCGACAACCCCGAGTGGGCGCAGGGCATGGGTTCCTCGCTGCGGGCGGGGCTGAATTCCCTGCGCGAGCACGGCACCGACACCAGCACCGGAACCGGAACCGGCACCAGCCCTGACGCCGCACTCGTCTCGCTCGTCGATCAGCCGGGCATCGGCCCCGCCGCGATCGCCCGCGTCCACGCCGCCTACCGCTCGCCCGCCACCCTCGCGGCCGCCGCGTACGACGGAGAGCGCGGCCACCCGGTCCTCTTCGGCGCGGACCACTGGGCGGGCATCGCGGCGAGCGCGGTGGGCGACCGCGGGGCGCGCGCCTATCTGAAGGAACACGCCGCGCAGATCACGCTCGTCGAGTGCGCGGACGTGGCCCAGGCGTACGACATCGACACGCCCGCCGACCTGATCCACCTTGAGTGACCGGCATGGCACTCAGCGACACGTTCTGTCGACGGAGAGAATCTCGATATCAACAGACGATTGAACTTCCACTATGAGGAAACTAGTATCCACTGTTCAGAAGCACCCGTTCCCTCATGTGGGGCCCACGGCCGTATCTCGGCTCCGGTGGCACTGAGTGTCACTGCGAATGCCCGGCGGTCGCCACGGCACCACCTGTGAAGCTCGCTGAAGGAAGTGACAGCTCATGTCCGCACCAGCGCAGTCCCCGCTGGCCATCGTCGACGCGGAGCCTCTGCCGCGGCAGGAGGAGGTCCTCACCGATGCGGCCCTCGCCTTTGTGGCCGAGCTGCACCGGCTCTTCACGCCCCGCCGTGACGAGCTCCTCACCCGCCGCTCCGAGCGCCGCGCCGAGATCGCAAGCACCTCCACGCTCGACTTCCTTCCGGAGACCGCGGCGATCCGCGCGGACGACTCCTGGAAGGTGGCGCCGGCCCCGGCGGCCCTGAACGACCGCCGTGTCGAGATCACCGGGCCGACCGACCGGAAGATGACCATCAACGCCCTGAACTCGGGCGCCAAGGTCTGGCTCGCGGACTTCGAGGACGCCTCGGCACCCACCTGGGAGAACGTGGTCCTCGGCCAGCTGAACCTCGCCGACGCCTACGAGCGCCGCGTCGACTTCACGGACGAGCGCACCGGCAAGTCGTACGCCCTCAAGGACGCCGACGAGCTCGCCACCGTCGTCATGCGCCCGCGCGGCTGGCACCTGGACGAGCGCCACCTGCAGTTCGAGGGCACCCCGATCCCCGGCGCGCTCGTCGACTTCGGCCTCTACTTCTTCCACAACGCCAAGCGCCTGATCGAGCTCGGCAAGGGCCCGTACTTCTACCTCCCGAAGACCGAGTCGTACCTGGAGGCCCGCCTCTGGAACGACATCTTCGTCTTCGCGCAGGACTACGTCGGCATCCCGCAGGGCACCGTCCGCGCCACCGTCCTCATCGAGACGATCACGGCCGCGTACGAGATGGAGGAGATCCTCTACGAGCTCCGCGACCACGCGGCGGGCCTGAACGCGGGACGCTGGGACTACCTCTTCTCCATCGTCAAGAACTTCCGTGACGGCGGCTCGAAGTTCGTCCTGCCGGACCGCAACCTCGTGACGATGACGGCCCCCTTCATGCGGGCCTACACCGAACTGCTCGTGCGCACCTGCCACAAGCGCGGCGCGCACGCGATCGGCGGCATGGCCGCGTTCATCCCGTCCCGCAAGGACGCGGAGGTCAACAAGGTCGCCTTCGAGAAGGTCAAGAACGACAAGGACCGCGAGGCGGGCGACGGCTTCGACGGCTCCTGGGTCGCACACCCGGACCTGGTCCCGATCGCGATGAAGTCGTTCGACGCGGTCCTGGGCGAGAAGCCCAACCAGAAGGACCGCCTGCGCGAGGACGTCTCCGTGGCCCCGGGCGACCTGATCGCCATCGACTCCCTCGACGCGAAGCCCACGTACGACGGCCTGGTCAACGCCGTCCAGGTCGGCATCCGTTACATCGAGGCCTGGCTGCGGGGCCTGGGCGCCGTCGCCATCTTCAACCTCATGGAGGACGCGGCCACCGCCGAGATCTCGCGCTCGCAGATCTGGCAGTGGATCAACGCGGGCGTCGTCTTCGAGAACGGCAAGACCGCCACCGCCGACCTCGCCCGCGAGGTGGCCGCCGCCGAACTGGCCGCCATCCGCGCCGAGATCGGCGAGGAGGCCTTCGCGGCCGGCAAATGGCAGCAGGCCCACGACCTCCTCCTCCAGGTCTCCCTGGACGCGGACTACGCGGACTTCCTGACGCTCCCGGCATACGAGCAGCTGCGCTGATCCGTACCCCGGACATGACCAGGCCCCCGGCACCGCACAGCGCCGGGGGCCCAGTCATGTCCCCGTAGGGGGGCGCGGGGAACCGCGCGACCAGCCGCATACGACCCGCGGCTAACCGATGTGTCGCGACCAGTCCTGCTCGGCCGCAGGCTCCCCGTGCAGATCAGGAACCCGCTTCAACCAGGCCGGACGGCCCCGCTCGGTAGCCGCAGCACGCCGCGCGTCGGCGGCGGCGAGCTCGCCCCGGCTGGGAAAGTCCACCGGGAGCCAGGCCGCGGAGGCACGGGCACGGGCCAGAAGGAAGTCGACGTACGCATCCCGCACCGCGTCGGGAGACGGGAAACCGGGCTCATCGCCGAGCCACGCGTCGGGGACGAGCGCGGCGATCTCCCGGAGCATGCCTTCGGTGACGAGGGGGGCCAGAGCGGCATCGGCCGCCCGGGTGTCCGGCCCGTACCCGCCCAACGCGTGATGCCGGAAGTCGTACACCTTGTCGGGCGCCGTCGCGCCCCACCGGTGATGGAAGACAAGGGCCGCCCCGTGGTCGATGAGCCACAGCTTCGGCGGCTGGAGGCCGAACGTCGGCCAGACCATCAGGTTCGAACTGTGCACCGTGCGGTCGACGTTCGCGGTCAGAGCGTCGAGCCACACCACCTTGCCCGCCTCCAGCGGGTCCACGTCGAGCGCCTCGGGGGTGAAGTCCACGGCGCCCGGCAGGAGGTCCATGCCCAGGTTGAGCCCGGCGCTGGCGTGCAGCAGGTCCTGCACCTCCTGGTGGGGCTCGTCCGCCGCGACCGCCGGGTCGAAGTGGACCAGGACGAGTTCGGGGAAGCGCAGGCCGAGGCGGCGGGCCAGTTCGCCGACGATGATCTCGGCGACCAGCGCCTTGCGGCCCTGCGCGGAGCCGGTGAACTTCACGACGTACGTACCCAGGTCGTCGGTCTCGACGACGCCGGGCACGGAGCCTCCGGTCCGCAGCGGATTCACGTACCGGATCGCGGTGACTTCTCTGAGCACGCCTCAAGGCTATACGCCGCCGTCACCTCGTCATCAGCCGCCCGAGCCGCCGGTGACCGGGCATTTCCGCACGGACGCGACGCCGTCGGCGGCCCCGGCGGTGTCGTGGCCGACCTCGGCCGCGGGTGCGGGCGCGGGGCGGCTCCCGACGTGGGTGCGTTCGCGCGGCGTCAGGCGCACCATGACGTCCTGCAAGGGGCGCAGCGAGATCACCGGTGAGCCGTACTGCAGGGAGTGGCCCGGGATCATGCTCAGCTTGAACCGCTGGTTGATCATCGTGACGATGGTCCGCAGTTCGAGCAGCGCCATGGTGTTGCCGATGCACTGCCGCGGCCCCGCGCCGAACGGGAAGTAGGCCATGCGCGGGCGCTCCTTCACGGCCTGCTCGGTGAAGCGGTACGGGTCGAAGGCGAGCGGGTTGTCCCAGTGCAGCGGGTTGTGGTGGGACACGAGCGGTGACAGCAGGATCGACGAACCGGCTTCGATGTCGTAACCGCCGAGGCTGTCCGGTTCGACGGCGGCCCGGGGGAAGATCCAGATCGGCGGGTGCATCCGCAGGCTCTCGTCCACCACCATCCTGGTGTACGTCAGCGCGTCCGTGTTCTGCCGGTCCGGCAGGCCGCCGCCGAGGACTTGGTCGATCTCGGCGTCCACCTCCTCCTGCACGGGCGGGTGGTTGGCGATCGAGAGCAGGGTCCAGCACAGCGACACCGCGGTCGTCTCGTGTCCTGCCAGGTAGATGGTCAGGAGCTCGTCACGCAGCTCCTGGTCCGTCCAGGGCTCACCGGTGGCGGGGTCCACGGCCTGTTCCATCAGGGAGATCAGCGAACCCTCGCCGGTGCGCGCGTAGCTCTTGCGGACATCGGCGACGATCTTGTCGAAGACCCGGTGGATGCGGGCGATCTTGTGCTTGCGGTCGGTGGGCAGCCAGGACGGCAGCATCTCGGACGGCGTGCCGCGCCGGAACATCACCTCGACGACGTCGTCGACGATGTGCTTGAGCACCTTGGACGAGGGCTTGATGTCGTAGGCGAACAGCGAGCGGCTGAGCGTGATCAGGGTGAGCCTGAGCATCTCGGTCATCAGGTCGACCGGCTCGTCGTGCGCGGCCTTGGCCTCCCACTCGTCGAGCATCTCGTTCGTGGCGGTGACGATGTTCGGGACGATGTCGAGGATGGTGTTCTTCTGGAACGCGGGCTGGACCGCCCTGCGGTGCCCGCGCCAGTAGTCGCCGTCCGTGGTGAGCAGGCCCTTGCCCATGACGACGCTGAACTGCTCGTAGAGCGGGCCGCGCACGTAGTTGCCGTTGTTCTTCACCAGGACCTGCTGCACCGCTTCGGGGCCGGTGACCTGATGGACCGTCATCGGGCCGAGCCTCATGCGTACGGTCTCGCCGTAGTCGCGCTGGAGGCCGAGCAGGAACTCGGCGGTGTTGCGGCGCCAGGAACCGAGGCTGCCGAGCAGCGGCGCTCCCTTGGGGCCGGGCGCGCGGGCGGCGTCACGGGGTGTGGCGGCGGGGGCTGTGGTGGCGGTCATCGGCGTTCTCCTTCGTGACGGGGCTGCGGGGAGGGAGTCGTTGTCCGGCGGGCCCGGTCGATCGGTGTGGCCCCGCCGGGGCCGCGGCGGGCCTCGTCGCGGGGCACCGGGAACACGCGCCGCACGAAGAGGTTGTCGAAGACGACGTCCGGGGCGAGGCGGCGCAGCAGGAGGGTGCTGCGGGCGAGGAATCCGACGGGCCTGCGGGCGCCGGGGCGGGCGCTGCGGACCGTCCGCTCCACCACCTTGGCGACGTCGTCGGCCTGGATGGCGAAGGTGCCCGCCAGGCTGCGGCGGCTGCCGGTGTAGATGGCGTCGAAGTACTCGGCCGTGCGCCGGCGGAACGCGTCGTAGTCCTTGCCGACGGACTTGAAGTTGGCCACGTAGGTGGCGCCGAAGTCGGTCGTGCGCACCGGCCCCGGCTCGATGAGGACGACGCGGACGCCGAAGTCCGCCACCTCCAGGCGCAGGGCGTCGCTGAGCGCTTCGACCGCGTGCTTGGACGCCTGGTAGAAGCCGCCGCCGGGGACCGCGTAACGGCCGAAGATCGACGAGATGTTGACGATGGTTCCGCGCCGAGCGGCCCGCATCGCGGGCAGCACCAGCTGGCTGAGGCGGGCGAGGCCGAACACGTTGGTCTCGAACTGCCGTCGCATGTCGTCGAGGCCGGCCTCTTCCACGACGCCCGACATCGCGTATCCGGCGCTGTTGACCAGGGCGCCGACCGAACCGTGTTCGGCCTCGATGAGGTCGACGACCTCGCGCATGCTCGCTTCGTCGGTGACGTCGAGACGCAGCGTCCGGATTCCTTCGGCGGCCAGGGGGGCAAGGGTTTCCGGCCTGCGGGCCGTGGCGTACACGGTCAGACCGGACCGGTGCATCCGCAGGGCGCAGGCGCGGCCGATCCCGGAGGAACAGCCGGTGATGAGCACGGGCAGGGGTGTCGTCATCCCACTCTCCTATTCTCCGCCCCGATCATCGGGGTATTTCTCTGTACGGGGCGCCGTGGTATCAATTGAAGCGTCAGCGGAAAATAATTCGGTGGGCCGTGGAAAAAGCGACCCACCTGTTCGGGAGGCAGTTTATGTATCACCGAATCGTTGCCGCCAAGCTCCGCAAGGCTTTTGCCGACATCAACGCCGGGAACTGGCAGTCCATGGTGGACACTCTGGCACCGGATTTCACTTACGTGTTCTACGGCGAGCACGCGCTCTCCGGCGAGCGGCATACGGTCGAGGCGATGAGCCTGTGGTGGCAGCGGGTTTTCCGGCTGATTCCCGACGCCGGTTTCGAGCCGCTGGAAATCATCATTTCCGGCGGCCCCTGGATGACCAAGGTGGCGACCCGCGTCCGCATCGGCGGGCCGCTGCCCGACGGCACGCGCTACGACAACATCATGACCCAGTTCATGCATCTGAAGTGGGGCAGGATCACCGAGATCCACACCCTGGAGGACACCGTCGTCCTCCAGCGGGCACTGGACTCCATCGCCGCATCCGGTAACGCGGAGGCACACGCCGAACCCATCACCGACGCGTACGCGCGCTCCGTCCGCCAGGGCTGAACGTCGCGCGCCGGCCCCGGCACCCTGGGGTGCCGGGGCCGGTGGCCTCATCCCAGGGCGCCGAGCTGCTTGGCCAGTTCGAGCCCGTCGAGGGAGAACCAGCTCTCGACGATCTTGCCGCCGTCGAAGGCGTCGATCACGATGCCGCTGACGGCGAACTCGCGCCCGATGGCCGGCACGCCCTCGTAGGGCTCCCCGGTGTGGGTGCCGCGCGCGGTGAACCGGCTGACGACCTTCTCGTCCTCCAGGATCCAGTCGTCGACCGTCACGTGGAGGTCGGGGAACGACGCGCGCTGCAGGCGCACCCACTCCTTGAGGTGCTCGACGCCCTCCTTGCCGTTCGGAGCCGTTCCGTGGCTGATGTGGTCGTCACCGGCGCCCTCGTAGATCACATCGAGGTTGCCCTTGTTGAGGCACTCCTCGTAGTAGCGCTCCAGTACGGCCTTGTTCTCCAGCAGCTTCGACATGTGTACCTTCCTCGATCTCCGTGCGGTGCATTTACCTGCATTATTTTGATGGGTGCTGCATTTCGGTTCCCGAAAGGGTGGTCAGCCGTTTCCGACCGGCCCACGCAGGCCGGAAACGGTCATGACAGGAGCCCCGGAATCCGAATTCTTCACTCGCCACACCCCGAGGGCGGGATCTCCCTCGATGAGGGAATTGCCGTACTCCTCGGAGTGGAATGCGATACGGCCGATGACCAGGGGG
Source organism: Streptomyces sp. NPDC057302 (assembly GCF_042667685.1). Lineage (NCBI taxonomy): Bacteria > Bacillati > Actinomycetota > Actinomycetes > Kitasatosporales > Streptomycetaceae > Streptomyces > Streptomyces sp. NPDC057302. The sequence goes on from NZ_JBHUZJ010000026.1 coordinate 77,727, forward strand.
TCCTTCGCGACCGAAACGCCCTCGCCCTGGCTGGCGCAGGCCCTGATCACGTTCTCCAGGGCGGAGACGGACAGTGCCGTGCGCGGCGCGTGGAGCGTCGCCCACAGATCGTTGGGGACGCACGGCCGCACCACGGCGGTCAGGCCGCTGTCCGCTCCCTCGGACCAGACGGCGGCGGGCACCACCGAGGCGCGCCAGCTCAGCAGCGGCGGGCCGGAGCGCCAGACGGTCGTCGGCTTCACGTCGCGCCGCGGCGGGGCGGGTGAGCGGGTGTCGGCCGACTCGTGGACGACGCGCAGGGTGGCCTCGGGCCCCTCCCCGGCGTCCGACACCCTCCGGAACCGCACCGCGACGACCCAGGCGTCGCCCTCGAAGGCGCCGCTCACCTCCCGCTCCCACACGGCAGGACCCGAGTCGAGCCGCAGCAGGTCCAGCGGTACGACGACCTCCTCCACGCAGCCGGCCCGCAGCACCCGGAAGTCCTCCGGGACGATCCACTCCGCGCCGCGCACCGCACTCTCCAGGAGAATGCTCACGGGGACGGCGGCCGTGCCGTCCACCAGGAAGTCGCCCAGAACCGGGGCCCGTTCGGGGTCGAACGTCACGTGCGACACCATGCGGACGTGCGGTTGGTAGGTGGTCACCTCTCCGAGGTGGAAGATCCGCGGGTAGGTGCCGGTGAAGCCCGGCAGGTCGGGCACGACGGGGTAGTCGGTCGCCTGTCCTGGACTCATCGCCCTGCCCAGCGGCCCCACGAAGGTGACCTCGCCCTCGGATCCCGCCCGCAGCTCGGCCTGCCACTTGGCGAGTCCCTCGGTGATGTCGATGGCCGCCATGTAGCGCAGCGTCGCCGAGAAGTTGGAGATGAGGCCGATGCGGTCCCAGGTCGGCCAGGCGAGCGTCATCACGGGGAAGTCGGCGCGGCGCTGCGCCCACCGGCCGAGCCGGGCAAGACCCTCGTTGGCCGCCGCGTACTCGAGCTGGCCGACCATCCCGCCGAGCCGGCCGGTGAGGGAGCCGACGCTGCAGAAGAACTTGAGCTGCCCGTCGCCCAGTTCGCGTACTTCCTCGAAGAGGTTGAGGAAGCCCCCGATCTTGGTGCGGACGGTCCGCAGGATCTCCTCGTCGCTCTTCTTGGGCAGCCTCGCCGCGGTGTCCACCCCCGCGTTGTGCACGACTCCGGTCAGCGCGGCGCCCTCGCGCGCCAGGAGGGCGCGCACCTGCTCCGGGTCGGTGAAGTCGCACCGGGCGTAGTCGACGCGCAGCCCGCTGCTTCTGGCTTCGGTGATGTTGGTGGCCAGTTCCCACAGGCGGCGGACGCGGGCGATGTCCCGCCGGATGTCGGTCGGTGTCACCCCCTGCCGCAGCCCGGCCCACAACTCCTTCTCGTACGCCTTGCGTTCGCTCTCGCCGACGCCGAACCACGGTTCGTCGCCGGTGGGGAAGTCCTCCCGGCCCGTCACCACGACCCGCAGGCCGTAGGTGGCGGCGAGCGAGCGGGCCAGTTCCCAGCCGATGCCCCGGCCGCCGCCCGAGATCAGCACGCAGTCGTCGGGGCCCAGCGGGACGGTGGGCTCCCCGGCCGCCTTGGCGACGGGGGTGAGGGTCAGCCGCTGTCCGTCGCGGTGTCCGACCTCCAGCTCGCCGGGCCGCCCCAGTTCGGCGGCGACGATGCCCGGCAGGTCCCGCGCGGCGGTCAGGCTCGTGTCGACGACGCGGGCGTTGCAGTTCGGCAGTTCGCGGTGCAGCGTCTTGGCGAGGCCCGCCCAGACGCCACCGAGCGGCTGCGCCAGATCGTCCTCGGGATGGTGGCCCATCCCGCCGCCCAGGTAGGTCACGGCCAGGTAGTACAGGCGTCGCGCCGATGTCTCGGTGGACCAGTCGTCGTAGTGCGCGCGCAGCGCGGCCACCGTCTCCATCAGCGGCTCGCGCCAGGCTTCGCCCGGGTCGGCGGACGCGGAGCCCACCGTCAGGTCGACGATCGCGTCGACGGCGCCGCCCTCGTCCCCCAAGGCCGCCGGGTGACGGCGCACCAGGGCTCCGTGCCCGGCCAGTTCGCGCTCCACGGCTGCGGCGCTCTCCCGGTCGCCGCCGAGCAGCAGGACCCGCATCCCGCTGAGCCGCGCGGGGTCGGCGGTGGCCGCCGGCAGGGCGGTGAGCTGCCACTCCATCCGGCTCACCGCCTGTACGGGGGCGTTGCCCGCGTCGTCGGCGGACACCGGCGGGGGCGGCTGTTCGCGTACGGATGTCATGCTGCGATTCCTTCCTCGTCGGTCATGGGCAGCCGCCTGTGGTCAGTCACGGTCGGCCGCGACGGCTTCGCCGGTCCGTGCGTCGACATAGCCGATCAACGTCGCCTGCATGTCCTTCATCTGCAGGACCATCCGGCCGTCCCGCCGGGTCGCGACGAACCGGTTGTCGACCAGGTCCGCGGCCAGGTCGAAGCCGGGCGGCGTGGCGTACAGCTCGATGTCCTCGCCGGATCCGGACAGGGTCAGGTCGTTCGTGTCCTCGTACAGATCGATGCGACGGATCGACAGCGGCGCCGCGACGGGGATCAGATGGCCGTCGACGAGGTCGAGGACCCCGACCCTGGCCAGGCCGTCCAGCAGGATGCTGGGGACGGTGAACCGCTGCCACGTCGGGTCGTCGGCGGGCAGCGACAGGGCGTAGCGGCCCCGCTTGCCGTTGGGGTGGATACGGGTGTCCGTGGTCGACACGAACGGCCCGGTGAGCTGTACCGGTGAGCCGGGCTGGTGGTAGGGATCGGGCACCGGGGTGTCGTCCGCGGTGTCCCACGCCTCCCAGTGCGGGGCGGCGGGGAGTGCGTCGGCGAGCAGGACCCGGGCGGTGAAGTGCACCCGGTCCTTGACGAGTACGACGCCGGTCGGTGAGACCACGTCCTCGGTGATCCGCACCTCGACGGCGGTCGTGGAGCCGTCGGACGCGGCGATCCGGGCGTGCAGCCGCTTGGGCGCCGTCGGCAGGTCGCGGTAGACGCGCAGGAAGTGCTCGAAGCGCAGGTCCTCGAAGGCGACCACACGCTGGTCGGGGACCAGGTGCCGGGCGGCCTCCGCGGCCATCTCCGTGACGAACGTGCCGGGCAGGGTCGGCTCGCCGCGCACCGTGTGGTGCTCCAGATAGCCGTCGGTGTCCAGGTCGAAGCGGCACTCGAACTCGGCGGACGTCGCCGACGACTCGACGACCCGGCGCAGGAAGAAGCCGGGCTCCGGCGCGGCGGGAGCCGCGTCGACGGCGGCCGGGTCCTGCGTGAGGTACCCGGGGTAGAACTCCTCGACGGTGGCGCGTTCGGCGTCCCCCAGGTGGACGAGCGATGCCCGCCGCACGGGCGCGTGCAGTTCCTGCACGAAGTGGTGCACGCCCTCGGGGACCGCCATGCTGCTGTAGGACCCGGCCCGCTCGTAGTACGCCTTGGTCAGTTCGTTGGCGCCCATGCCGACACCGGCCCACAGCGTCCAGCCGATGGTGAACTCGTCGAGCTCGGACGAGGCCGCCGCATAGGTGGCCGCGCTGCCCAGGAAGTCGTTGGCCGACGCGTAGTCGGACTCGCCGAGTTGTCCGAAGTACCCCAGCAGCGAACCGAAGTTGCACCAGGTGCGGGGCGGGGCATCGCGCAGCGCGTACTTGAGGTTGAGATACGACTCGACCTTCAGGTCACGGATGGAGGTGAACTCCGCGAAGTCCTTGTCCTTGATGAGCGCGGAGCGCTGGAGCCCCGCGGCGTTCACCAACAGGTCGATCCGCCCGTGCTCCTGGAGCACCGCGCCGACGGCCTTCTCCACCTGGGCGCCGTCGCGCATGTCGCACTGCACGTAGCTGACCCGGCCCGCGCCGCTGTGCTCCGCCATCACGTCGAGGTTGTGGCGGGCGTCCCTGGCGTTCAGCATCCGGTCGAAGGACTTGTTGAGGTCCGCGACCGACGGGCGCTTGCCCGCGCCGCCGCCCTTGCCCTTCGTCTTGCCCTTGCCCTTGGACTTGGCCAGTTCCGTCTTGATGTACGCCGCCCGGCCGGCCGCGAACTCCTCGTCGCTGCCTTCGAAGACCGACGGCGGGTAGCTGTCCAGGTCGTTGCTGCCGAACACATGGATGCGGGGGCCGAACTCGGCGGCCACCGCCTTGAGCACTTCGGCGGTGATGCCCCGGGCGCCACCGGCGACGACGACCACGGAGTCCCGGTCGAGCACGGCCGGGGTGGCGGCGTCCAGGGCGGCCGGCTCGTCGTGCAGCCGGGGGGTGCGGCGCACTCCCCCGGCGTCGACGACGACGGGGAAGTCCCGGTACGCCCTGCTCTCCTCCTCCACGCGCCGTATCCCGTCGGCCGCTTCGGTGGCCGAGGTGAGGAGCGCGAAGCTGGTGCTGTCGGTCAGTTCGCGTCCCGCGCTCTTGAGCAGCCCGGTGAACAGGCCGGAGAAGGGATGCGGGGTGCCGCCGGGCACCGCGTCGAGGAACAGCATGACGAGGGTGGAATCGGCCGTGGAGAGACCGGCGTGCGCCTGCTGGAGTGCGAGGTAGGTCGCGTCGTGCAGGGCGAGCACGGGCGCCGAGCCCTCGGTGAGCGGCTGCCCGGCGGGTGCGGAGCTGCCGAGACCCGCGAGGACCCGCAGGTGCGTGACCGGTCGCCCGGAGTCCCCCAGGGCCGCGCGGACGGCGTCCGGGGTGACCTCGGGCAGGTGGTGCCAGCCGGGCCGTGCGGCCGCCAGCGGGGTGGTGGACAGCACGGTCAGCGTCGTGTCGGGATCCACCGCTTCGGCCAGCGGACCCGGGATGTCGGTGACGACGAGGGCGCCGTCCGGCAGGAACGCGATCGGCTCCCGCACCTGCCTGGCCGGTGTCTCGTCGAGCACCGGAACCTGGCGGCGCACCCGCAGGGGGACGCCGTCGCCGGTGTGCGTGGCCGACACGAAGCTCTCCGGCAGGGTGGCGGTGACGCTCTCCGGCAGGGTGCCGGTGACGTCGGTGTCGCGCTCCTTGCCCTGTGCCGGGCCGGGAGTAGCGGGACCCGGGACCGTGAGCCGCAGCCTGGCGCCCGGTGCGCCGCCGGTCTGGTCGCAGGAGACCTCCACCGTGCCGGCGGGCCCGTGCAGGGCCTTCAGTACGGCAAGGCCTCCGGCGGCGCCCAGGTAGCGGGCGTTCTCGGGCTCCGTGCACCGCACGGAGTCCTCCGCGTGTGCGGCACCGGCGTGCGCGGTCGCGCTGCCGAGCGGCTCGTCGACGTACGCGAGGATCGGCAGACCCTCGCGCTCGGCCCGCTCCTCGGTGGCGAGGGCGAACAGGAACGCGCCCTCGGCGAGTTCCCGCTCCTGCTCAGGCAGCAGGCCGCCGATCAGGGAGCGGTACTCGGGCAGGCTGTTGCCGTTGATGCCGCCCGCCAGCGCGAAGTCGAGCTCGCCGGTGCGCAGATAGCGTCCGGCCGACGTGATCGACGACAGCGCGGAGGCGAATCCGGAGTCCATGGTCATGTTCGGGCCGTGGAGGTCGAAGTAGTTCGACACCCGGGCGGAGATGATGTTGGGCATCTGTCCGGGGAACGCGTCCTCGTTGGACTCCGGGATCATCGACCTGACCTGGTCGCGCAGCCGCTCGAGCACCTGCCCCGCGGCGGGTGAACCGGCCAGCGGCGAGTCCGCTACGGCCTGCCCGATGTCGTCGAGGTAGCAGCGGTTCGCGTACAGCATGGCGGCCCGGGTCGGGCCCATGTGCCCGACGAAGACACCGGTGTTGTCGGCCTGCTCGTCCCAGAAATCGGGCAGCTGGTCGCGGAGGCGGTGGGCGCACTGGAGGATCATCAGCTGGCACCGGTCCAGGGCCCTGATGGTCTTGGGCGGCAGCCTGACCTCGTTGAACGGCGGCGAAGGGTAGGCGGCGCCGAAGCTGTCGAGCGGCGGCTGCCCGCCCGCCAGCCAGCCCGAGACCTCGTCGCGGTCCGCGAGGCCGGGCAGGTGCGAGGACCAGCCGACGATCACCACACGGCTGTCGGGGTCCGGCTTCTTGGTGGCGGGGATCGTCCCGGCGGGCGCCTCCAGCGGTTCAGGTGCCTTCGCCTGGGGCTGAGACACCGTCACCTGGGCCGTCGCCACGCGGGGTTGGTTCTCGGCGACGATCAGGTGTGCGTTGGTCCCGCCGAAGCCGAATCCGGACACGGCGGCGAGGCGGGGCCTGTCGCTGCGCCCGGCCCACTCCTGCGCCTGGAACGGAATGTCCAGCTGGGTCTCGGCGAGGCGGAAGTCCTCACGCGGGTTGGTGAAGCGGAACTGGCCGGGAATGGTCTGCTTCTCCAGGCCCTTGAGGTTCTCGATGAGCGAGACCACACCGGCCGCCCAACCGGTGTGCCCGATCAGGGACTTGTTGGAGGTGACCGCGGTCGCCCGCTCCGTGCCGAAGTGTTCCCGCAGGGTGGAGAACTCCGCGAGGTCGCCGGCGGGAGTACCGGTCGCGTGCGCGTTGATCCAGTCCACGTCGTCGCCGTCGACGTCGCCGTTCTCCAGCGCGCGCCGCACGGCGAGGCTCTGGCCCGCCGAGTTCGGCGCGTAGATCGCCTTGCCCTTGCCGTCCGACGACGAACCGAACGCCCGCAGCACGCCGAGGACCTGGTCGCCGTCCTCCTGGGCCTTGCTGAGCCGCTTGAGCACGACCAGGGCGGCGCCGTCGGCGAAGATCACGCCGTCGGCCGCCTCGTCCAAGGAGTGCACCTGGCCGCTCTTGGAAAGGCCCTGGAGCTTGGAGAAGAGCACGGTGCCGCGCGGCGCCAGGGCGAACGCCCCGCCGCACACGGCGATGTCCTGCTTGCCCATCAGCAGGCCCTTGGCCGCGATGTCGATGGCGTACAGCGAGGAGGAGCACGCGGTGTCGACCATGTGGAGCTCGGTGGACGACGGCAGGATGCCCTGCATGGCCAGCTCTCCGACCCGGTGCGGCAGGAACCGGGAGGGGTTCTGGCCGCCGCGCCGGTAGCGGCGGGCCAGGGACTCGTCCATGCCGCCGCGCAGCTCCTGCCGCTCGCCGTCGGACAGCGCCAGGTCGTCGATGATGTCGTGCGTCATCCTGCTGACGCTGTCGAGGACCCCGGCCTCCTCCAGGTGCTGGCTGCCGTCCGGGGTGTAGCCGACGACGAAGGAGCAGTTGTCGGTGTCGGTGCGGCGGACCCCGTCGAGCGCCTGGACCAGGCTGTGGCGCAGCCACTGGGTGGTGAGCTCCTGGTCGTCGGCGCTCCCCTCCATGCCGTCCAGGGCGCCCTCTGCGGGCTCGAATCCGGTGATGAACACGCAGCGGTCGGCGTACGCCTTGTCCTCGGCGGCGGTGTCCGCCGAGTGGAAGCTCTCGTGCTGCCAGCGGTCCGCGGGGACCTCGACGAACAGCTCGTCCCCGGTCATGCGGAGCTTCCAGAACTCCTCGGGGCTGTTGGCCCCGGCGACGGCGAGACCCATGCCGACGACGGCGATCGAGTCGTCCCCGAACTCCGCCTCCGAGACCTCGGCTTCGGATACCTCGGCTTCGGAGGAATCGGAATCGGCCACCGCAAGCGGTGCTTCGGCTGTCGGCTCCGGTGTACCGACCGTGGCCGCCGGTGCCTGCACCGCCCGGTCCTCCGCGGGAGGCGACAGCAGGGCCGCGCCGAGCGTGAGCCCGCCGTCGGCGAGTACGACCTGGCCGGTGATCCAGCGGGAGTCGTCGGAGGCGAGGAAGGCCACCACCCCGGCGAACTCCTCCGGCGTGCCGAGCCGCCCCCACGGCGTGGCCCGCGCGATGACGTCCTGCATCCGGGCCGCGTCGGGGAACTTGTCCGCCACCTCGCTGCTCAGCATGGCCGCGGACGCCGTGTTGACCCGGATCCCCAGCGGGGCGAGCTCCACCGCCAGGTACCGCGAAGCGGCCTCGGCCGCGGCCTTCGCCGGTGCGCAGGCCAGGTAGTTGGCCATCACCATCTGGGAGCCGCCGAGTGCGGAGACCGTGACGATCGAGCCGCCACCGCCCCTGGCCATCAGCGGCGCGGCGGCGCGTGCGCAGCGCAGCCCGCCCTTGTAGTTGATCTCGATGGCCTTGTCGAGGTGTTCGTCGGTGACCGACGCCGACGGCAGCAGAGCGCCGTCGGCGGCGCTGTTGACGAGGATGTCGAGCCGGCCGTGCAGCCGGTCGATCTCCGCGAACATCCGGTCGACCTGCTCCTGCCTGGCCACCGACGCACGGATCAGGTCGACCCGGTGGCCCTCTGCGGTCAGTTCGTCGCGGGTGGCCTTGGCCTGGTCGTGGGAGTGGAAGTAGTTGAGGACGATCGCGGCGCCGCGCGTGGCGAGTTCACGCGCGATCGCCTTGCCTATCCCCTTCGATCCGCCGGTGACCAGGGCCACCTTGCCTGTGAGGTCGTTCATGGAACACGTGCCCTTCTGGAGCCGGGAGGACGAGCGGAAGCCGCGGGACGCCGCAGGCCCTCAGCCCGCCGCGACCGCCTCCCGGCCGGACAGCTCCGAGACCACGAAGTCGACGATCTTGTCCATGGTGTTGTAGTTCTCCAGGCGGAAACCGGCCTCCCGGGTGGGCAGGCCGTACTGCTTGGACGCGCGGGCGAGCAGCTCGACCTGCTTGACCGAGTCGACACCCAGTTCGGCCTCCAGCTGCACGCCGTCCTCGAAGACCTCCTCGGGGTACTCCAGGGCCTCGGCGTACAGGGTCCGCAGCTCGGCGTGGATCTCGGCACGGTCCGGCGCCGCGTCGGAGGGAGCCGGTGCGGCGGGGGTGGCGGGAGCGGCGGCGGGCGCCGGTGTCGGCGCGGCCTTCGCTGCCTCCGCGGCCTTCGGCGCGGGGAAGGCGCTCAGGTCGTCGGCGATGCGCCGGAGCACCTCGTCGCCGTGCTCGGTCCAGTACGCCTCGAACACGTCGGCGGGCACCGTGGGGGCGAGGAGTTCGGCGAGGCCCGGGGCCTCGGCCGCACCGGCGAGGCCGGCGTCCCGAAGGATCCGCAGGGTGGCGTCGAGCGCGAGGCCGCCGTCACCGTCGATCGAGAGCGAGGGCAGGGCGCGTACGTCCGAGCCCTTGGTGAGCCGGACGACGAGCTTGGTCAGCGCGGCCCGCCCGCCCGCTTCCACGAACGTCGTGACACCCGCGGCCTGGAGATGGCGCACGGCGGCCGCGAACCGCACCGGGGTGACGAAGTGCTCGGCGAGGCGGTCGGCCAGTGCGTCGTCGGGCTCGTAGTACCGCTGGAGGATCGGCGAGTACACCAGGTGCTGCAAGGGGTGCTGGTCCAACTTGCGTACGTAGGCGGCGAATTCGGGTACGGCGGGGGCGAGCGCCGGGGTGTGGAAGGGGAAGGGGGCGTCGATCTCGATGGCGCCGATGCCCAGCTGTCCGGCGATCGCGATCACCCGGTCGAGGGCGTCGCCGGGACCGCTCACCACGGTCTGCTCGTCGTGGTTCTCGGTGGCGACGGCCAGCAGCGGGTCGTCGAGGAGGTCGAGGAGGCGCCCGGAGCGGTCGGCGTCCGCCGACAACGCCACCATGCGGCCCTCGATGCCGTTCTGCCGCTGGATGACCGCCACCCGCTGGGCGACGATCCGCACTCCGTCCTCGACGGAGAACGCTCCAGCGGCGACCAGTGCGGTGATCTCGCCGAGGCTGTGCCCCGCGAGGACGTCGGGACGCACGCCCTGGGCGTCCAGGATCTCGTAGGAGGCCAGACCGGCGGCGTAGATGGCGACCTGGGAGGCCCAGGCGTCGTCGTCGAGGAGGTCCCGCAGATCCCTGTGGTGGTCCCCGAAGAGCACGTCGGTTATTCGGCGCGAGAACAGGTTCATGGTCTCCGCATCGATACGCTCGAAGACCTGCCTGACCTGCGGGTACTTGTCCTTGGCCAGGCGCAGCGCCTCGCCGTCGAAGCCGCCCTGTCCGGGGAAGAGGAAGGTGGTGCGCAGGTCCGTCGATGTGTGGACGGTCATGGTCGTGCCTCCATGCTGGTGATGAGGAAAGACGAGGGAAAGGGATGAGCGCTCGCGGCGCGGGGCGGGCCTGGCTCAGGCCAGGTACTGCCCCATGGGCCCGAGGTTCTTCGCCACGAGGCGGTCGGCCGTGCGGGTGGCGCCGGGTATGTGCCGGGGCACTCCGCGGGCCAGCCAGCGCACCATGCGCAGTTTCCAGCCGGGTCCCGCGCCGGGCTCCAGGTGGTCGAGCAGGGCGTGGATGCTGGCCGGTGAGTAGAACTCCGCCGGGTGGACGATCGTGGCGAACATGCCGACCATGTCGCGGCCGTGCGTGGGGCTGCGGTTCATGGCCTGGATGAACGCCAGTTCCTCCCGCGAGTGGCTGGCGATCGTCGCGTGGTCGCGGGTGTAGCGGTAGTGGCCGGTGACCAGGGCGTCGCGGTCACGGGCGTAGCCCGCGAGGGCGTCCCGCAGCGGTTCGTCGCCCGCCAGGCCCGACTCGATGGCGGCGGCGAGGAGTTCGGCGCCGCGAAGCCCGTCGGTGATCCCGGCGGCGGTGATCGGGTCCCGGGTGTATCCGGCGTCCCCGGCCAGGGCCCAGCCGGGGCCGTACGAGCGGCGCAGGAAGTTGGGCACGGACCCGGTCATCCAGCGGTCGACCCGCGTGGTCGCGCGCAGCAGCTCGGCGCGCTCGGGGTCCACCTCGTCGAACGCGGAGATGACCGTACGGTCGCGGTCCTCGTCGCTGGTGGCCTTGAAGTCGGCCACCGGCAGGGCCACTCCGACGATGGTGAGCCCGTCGTGGGTGGGCCAGGTGAACGCGTGCTTGCCCGCGTGGCGGTAGGTGCGCACCCGCCCGTCGTGCGGCAGGCCCTCCCAGTAGGACCAGTGGCTCTTGTTGAGCACCGGGTGGGCCTCGTACTTCGGTGCGTCCAGGAGCCGGGCCACGGTCGAGTTGGAGCCGTCGGCCCCGACCACGACGCGGGCGTGTTCGACGACGGGGGTACGGTCCGACGTCTCGCCCCGCACACCGGTCACCGTGCCGGTGTCGTCGGTGATCAGCTCCCGGACCGAGACGCCGGCCCGCAGTTCCGCACCGGCCTTGACCGCGGCGTCGAGCAGGATCTGGTCGAGCCTGCTGCGCTCGGGCGAGTACGCCTCGCCCACTCCGTCCACGGCGGGCAGCCGGGCCATCAGCTCCACCGGCCCGCTGCGCAGCCCGTACTCGGTGATGGGCGGGCAGCCGGTGGCCGTCAACTCGTCGAGCAGGCCCCAGCGTTTGAGGCGCAGGATGCCCGGCGGGTGGACCAGGTTGGTGGCGGCGGCCTTGCCGCCGGGGAACACGGCCCGGTCGAGCAGCAGCACCTTGTGGCCCGCCCGTGCGAGCAGCATGGCCGTGGAGGCGCCACTGATCCGTGCGCCGACAACTATTGCGTCGTACATCTCGACTCCCTGCCACTGGCTGGTCGACTGCGGGCGATTGCGTGCTGGGTCCGGGGCCGGGGGCCCTCAGCGCTGTGAGGGCTCCAGGAGGTCGTCCGCTTGGTCCGTCTTCTCGGTGTCCGGGCGCTCCTCGTCCTGCCACGCGGAGTTGTTCTCCTTGGACCGGCGCGGTGCGGTGAGGATGGCGACGCAGCCGAGGGCGGCGATGCCCGCGCCGATCCAGGTGGCGGGGACGAGCCCGTCCACGAAGTTCTGCGGCGAGGCGTATCCGCCCTGTGCGGTGAACACCGACGTCAGTACGGCCACGCCGAGCACACCGCCGAGCTCCCGGAAGGTGTTGTTGGCTCCGGACGCGATGCCCTGGTCGCGCGGGGCGACGATGTTCATGGCCATCTCGGCGACGGGCGCGAAGAAGAGGCCGAGGCCGATGCCGCCGAGCACGAGGCCGGGGACCTGGTCGGCGTAGTCGGTGTGCACCTCGGTCACCATGGCGAGCCAGCCGAGACCGACGGCCTCGAACAGCAGCCCCGCGGCGACCACGAGCCGGTTGCCCAGACGGCCGGACAGCAGGGCGGTGAGCGGCGCGACAAGGACCGGCATCGCGGTCCAGGGCAGCATCCGCACGCCCGCTTCGAGCGGCGAGAAGCCCTGGATGTTCTGCATGAACTGGGTCAGCAGGAACACCAGCCCGAACATGGCGGCGAACATCAGCAGGCTGGCGGAGTTGACGGCGCTGAACGAACGGTTGCGGAACAGCCGCATCGGCAGCATCGGGTGGCGGGTGCGCAGCTCCCAGAGGACGAAGGCCGCGAGGATCGCCACGCCGCCGATCAGGTAGGGCAGCACCTGGCTGCCGCCCCAGCCGTACTCGGTGGTCCGTACGAGGGCGAACACCACGCCGAACATGCCGAGGCTCACCAGGACGGTGCCCACCGGGTCGAGCGTGCTCTGCGGGTGCTTGCTCTCGGCGAGCTTCCACAGGCTGAGGGCGAGGACCACCACGCCGATCGGCACATTGACCCAGAAGATCCACTCCCAGGAGATCTTCTCGACGACGGCGCCGCCGATGAGCGGTCCCAGCGCCACGGCGAGGCCGCTCAGCGCGCCCCAGATGCCGAGCGCGATGGCGCGCCTGCGGGGCGGCACGGCGACGGTGAGGAGGGTCAGCGTCAGCGGCATGACGATGGCGGCGCCGAAGCCCTGCACGGCGCGGGCGATGATCAGTTGCTGGGAGCTGTCGGCGAGGGCGCAGGCCGCGGACGCCGCGGTGAAGACGACGAGGCCGATCACGAACATCCGGCGGCGGCCGAAGCGGTCACCGGCCGCCGCGCCTGCCATCAGGAAGACCGCGAAGGACAGGGTGTAGGCGTTCACCGTCCATTCCAGGTCCTGCAGGCTCGTGTCGAGGGATTCCTGGATGGCGGGCAGGGCCGTGATGACGACCAGGTTGTCCAGCGCGGCCATGAAGACGGCGAGGCCGGTCACGATCAGGGTCCACACGGCATGACCGCGTGTACTTGACGGACTCGACATGAGAGAACCCTCCGAAGAGTGGGTGGCTGAGGGGGGGGACGGCCGTTCAGGCGGCCGGAAGTGCGTCCATCGAGTCGAATCCGTCGAGGGCCTCGCGCCACAGCGCCGCGAGCCGCTGGGCACCCGGCAGCCTGCGGTCGTACAGGAAGCTCACCTGCACCCGGGATCCGCAGGACAGCAGCGTCACCGACAGGGCGTTGCCCGGAAGCAGCACCCCGAGCGGCACGGCGTCCACGACCGGGTCGTCGCGGAAGGAAAGACAGGCGGGCAGTGCGTAGTTGGAGGCGTACAGCGGTGACGAGCGAGGGCTGAGCAGGCGCCTGACCGTCCAGCGGATCAGGGCCTTGGGCAGCAGGGCGACCAGGGCCCTGCTGGCCGGCCGCAGACCGTTGGAGCGCATCCGCTGGGTGCTGCCGACGAGCTGCGTGAACGCTTCGGCGGGCGGCACTTGCTGACCGGGCAGCGTGACCACGGTCGTCGTGAGGTGGTTGCCGACGGCGTCCTCCTCGCCCTCGTGCCGGGTGCTCAGCGGCATCCGGACCGGTACGGGTGACGCGCGGAACACCGAGCGCACATCGCGGTGGCCGTCGCCCGTCGCGCTCCAGGCGGCCAGCGCGCCCCACACGGCCATGAGGAAGGCGTCGTTGACCGTGCCGCCGAACCCCCGGCCGAGTTCGCTCAGTTCACGCCGGGTCGCGCTCGTGGTGCACATGGCCAGGTTCTCCGGAGCGGGAGCCTGGGCCCGGGGCCAGAGCCTGCCGGGCGCGAGGCCGCGCGTCATGCCGACGCCCACGCTGAGCGCACCGTGCAGCAGTTCACGGGGTCCTGCGGTGAACAGCGGCCCGGTGCGCCGCCCGTTGCGCTCCCCGCCCCGGGTGCGGTCCGGGTGCGGGGTGCCGAACAGGACGGCGGCGACGTGGGCCGCCCCCATCCCGTCCTCGAGGCCGTGGTGGACCCGGTAGCAGATGGCGTACTCCTCGTCGGAGTAGCCGTGCACGAGGTGGATCGTCCACAGGGGGCCGCTCTCGCACAGCGGCCTGCGCACCATGGCCGTGAGCACCTCGTCGAGCGAGGTGCCCGCCGGGAGCCTCATCTCCTGTACGTGGGCGCGCAGATCGAAGCCGGAGCTGGGGGCACGGAACGCTCCGCGCCGCCCGGTCACCGCCCGGTGGGTCAGCCGGGGCAGGCCGGGCAGCCGCTGCGCCAGGTGCTCGTGGAGCTGGTCCACCGAGGGGGCCTGTCCACGGAAGCGCAGGAACTGCCCTTGGACCAGGCCGATGTCCTGGTCCATGTCCAGGAAGACCTCGTCGATCGGGTTGAGTGGATGTTTCACTATCCGCTCCCAGTCGATTGGTGTGGGGGAAACCGGCGTCGTACGACAGCTCACGCCATGGCTCGGGCGCGGCCTGCGGGGCCCGGCCGGTGTCTGCCGCCGGAGCGCCAGGAACCGGCGGGACGGGTACGGCCATCGCCTGCCCAGCGCGCGTGCGCGGGGTCCGGCGTGGGAGGTGCGGGTGCCTGAGCCTGTTGGGCCATCGCCTTCAGGACGGCGGTGACGGCGGCCAGTTCGAGGTCGTCGGGCCGTCCTCGCACCACCGCGAGCGCGGTGTTCCGGGTGCCGGTCATGCCGGCGGGTTGCCGTGCTTGCGCGACGGCAGGTCGACGTCCTTGGTCCGCAGGACACGCAGCGCCTCGATGAGGGACGAGCGGGTCAGCGCGGGATCTATGACGTCGTCGACGAGTCCGCGTTCAACGGCGTAGTAAGGGTGCATCAGCTCTGTTCTGTACTCCTTGACCAGTTGGGTCCGGGTCGCCTCCGGGTCGTCGGAGGCGGCGATCTCCCGGCGGAAGACGACGTTCGCCGCGCCCTCGGCGCCCATCACCGCGATCTCGTTCGTCGGCCAGGCGTACGTCAGGTCGGCGCCGATGGACTGGGAGTCCATGACGATGTACGCCCCGCCGTAGGCCTTGCGCAGCACCAGGGAGACGCGCGGCACGGTGGCGTTGCAGTACGCGTACAGGAGCTTCGCGCCGTGCCGGATGATGCCGTCGTGCTCCTGGGCCACACCGGGCAGGAACCCCGGCACGTCCACGAGGGTGACCAGCGGGATGTTGAAGGCGTCGCAGGTGGAGATGAAGCGGGCGGCCTTCTCGGAGGCGTGGATGTCCAGGGCGCCGGCCAGCAGGGAGGGCTGGTTGGCGACGATGCCGACGACTTGGCCGTCGAGGCGGGCGAGCGCGCAGATGATGTTGCCCGCCCAGCCCGCGTGCGTTTCGAGGAGCTCTCCGTCGTCGACGATCTCCTGGATGACCGTGCGCATGTCGTAGGGCCGGTTCCCCTCGGCGGGGACCAGGTCGGCGAGCGTGTCGGTCCGGCGGTCGGCGGGGTCATCCGTCTGGTGGGACGGCGGCATTTCCCGGTTGTTGGAGGGCAGCAGCGACAGCAGGTAGCGCACTTCCTCCAGGCATTCGGCCTCGTCGTCGTAGACGAACGCGGCGACGCCGGAGACCGTGCCGTGGACGTCGGCGCCGCCCAGGCCGTTCTGGGTGATCTCCTCACCCGTCACCGCCTGGACCACGTCGGGTCCCGTGATGAACATCTGGGAGGTCTCGCGGACCATGAAGACGAAGTCGGTCAGGGCGGGAGAGTAGGCGGCGCCGCCCGCGCACGGGCCGAGCATCACCGAGATCTGCGGGATGACGCCGGAGGCCCTGGTGTTGCGCCGGAAGATGCCGCCGTATCCGGCGAGGGCGGACACGCCCTCCTGGATACGGGCCCCGGCACCGTCGTTGAGCGACACCAGCGGGGCGCCCGCCTTGACGGCCATGTCCATGATCTTGTGGATCTTCGTGGCGTGCGCCTCACCGAGGGAGCCGCCGAAGATGCGGAAGTCGTGGGCGTAGGCGAAGACCGTGCGCCCGTGGACCGTTCCCCAGCCGGTGACGACGCCGTCGGTGTGGGGCCTGCGGTTCTCCAGGCCGAAGCCGGAGGCGCGGTGCCTGCGCAACTGCTCGACCTCGGTGAACGAGCCCTCGTCGAAGAGGAGTTCCAGACGTTCGCGGACGGTCCTCTTGCCCCGGGCGTGCTGCTGCTCGGTGGCGCGCGCGCCGGGCCCCTCTTCGGCGGCTGCGCGAGTGGCGTGCAGGGTGGCGACGCGGTCGCGCATGCCGGGCCCTGCGGGCTCGGGCGGATGCGCCGTGGAGGGCTTCGTCGGGCTCTCGGTGAGAGCGGCGGTCCTGGCCGGCATGGGCGTGTCCTTTCTCCGTCACCACGAAGTGGAAGAGCGGCGAGTCCACGGAAACCGGGGCCTGCGCGGCGCGCGCCTCCGGAGAGTCTGGAGAAAGACCGGGCCCGTGACCTCGTGTCTTTCCTTCCAGAAATAAACTATCCGGCATTCATTCGGCGCGGAACTGCACTTTGGTACAGGCGCCGACCGGAGAAGGCGACAAGGCCTGCTTGTAATCTGGATTCAACACCCAATTTACTCAGCACTTGCGCCACATGAAACTTGACCGTCCGTTCGGCGATGTCGAGTCGCCGCGCGATACTGCGGTTGGAATAGCCCTCACCGAGCAGCTGGAACACTTCGGTCTCCCGCGCCGAGAGCAACGGGACCCTTCTCAACTCCGCCTCCCATGAGGCCTGTTCACCACGGCCCTCGCGAACGGGGCCAGCACCTCCCGCCCCGTCTTGCGACGTGTGCGGGCGGACAGCGACTACGCGGACCAAGACAACCCCCCCGTGACGGCGAATCCGGAGCGCGAGCACTCCGGCTTTCCACTTCCCGAGTATTGGCCACCGGCACCTCGGTTTGTCAAGAAAGGCCATCCCTCTCCCGCAGGACGAGAATGCGGGCGAGGCGAATCCCGGCACGTGAGAAACGGGCGCCGTTTCTCACGTGCCGAGATACGAATATTGTGTGAACGCCGCGACACGGCAAGATACCCGCCCGGCTATTTTGTTGCGGCGGGATGACACGGCGATTTCGGCGTCGATTCCACCGGCTGCCTTCGCGTGCGAAGGCAGCCGGACGGCCGGGCAGTCATCAGAAGGAGCTGGGAGTCTGCGCCGACCAGGCGCCGCCGCCCGTCTCGGTGAACACTCCGGCGGCCTCCCGCATGGCGCGCACGACGCCGGCCGGCCACTGCGGCATGGCCTCGTCGGGCTTGAGCACCGCGACCGAGCCCATGATCAGCCCGTCCCAGCGGACCGGCGCGGCAAGGCCGTTCCAGCCGGCCGCGCACTCCTCCGAGTCGGTGGCCACCCCTTGCTCGCGCACGGACTTGAGGGAGGCGAGCAGGGCGCCTTCGTCCCTGAACACCCCCGGGCCCGCCTCCACGGGCGGCGGCTCGGCCAGCACGCCCTCCTGGATGACCTCCGGCAGGTGCGCGAGGATCGCCCGCCCGCAGGCGCCCGTACGCAACGACTGAAAGACCGTCAGGAGGGCGCGGCGGCTGATGCCGAGCTCCGCCAGGTCCGAGTCGCCGACGGCCATGTCCAGGCACTGCTTCCTGGCCCCGCCGAAGGGTGCGAGGCCGAAGAGGAACACCAGGCCCCCGTCGGTGACCTTGCGCAGGCCCTCCAGCACCTCGTGCGTCACCTCTATGTTGGGCGCGTGCGTGAGGGCTTTCAGACCCAGCCGCGCGGCCCCGGGACCCAGCCGGTACAGGCCGCGTCCCTCGCGGACGAAGACCCCGTCATGAATGCCGGACTGCAGAATGCGATGCACCGTCGAGTCGTCGAGGCCGGTCGCCTCGGCCAATTCCCCGGGTCCGTGTACCTGCCCCTCCAGCTCGGTGAAGGCACTTTGGACCCGGAAGACCCGGACGGCGTGATTGCTTCCCTGGTTACCGTTCTTGGCCATGTTCCCCGTTCCCCTGTTGAGCGCCGTGGCTGGCGCCGTCGCCCACGCCAAAAGACGACATGGACCCTTACGACCCTAGTGCTGCTCGGCCCCTGTGTTCGAGTGACCGATCATGAACACTGCGGCACATGCGTCAGGACGTTCGGAGGAGACCCGCGGGCCCAACCCCGCTTGGCCACGGCCGGGTTACCACGGGGTTCAGGACGCGCGCAGCGCCTTCGCGAGCACTCCGTCGCCCGACAGCTCGACGCGGCCCGCCCGGACGCCCTCCCCCACCGTCAGGACGCCCCCGCTCACCGCCACGCACGTCTCGGCGTCCATGACGACGCGGGCGTCCGGTTCCACGGGCGCGGGACCGTCGCCGTACGACTCCCCCGCTTCCCCGACACGTACGTGGAACTCCCCCTCACCCAGGCGGACTTCCACCACGCCCGCCGCCCCGAGCCCGGCCAGGGCCCGCAGCAGCGGCAGCGCGAACCAGTGGGCGCGGACCGCGTCCGTCGGGGCGCGCTCCTGGAGGGCGGGCGTGCCCCAGGTGGCGAGGGCCCGCAGGACCGGGAGCAACTCGCGTCCCCGCCCGGTCAGTTCATAGACGTACGCAGCCGACGGCGGGGGCAGGCGGCGGCGCGTCGTCAGGCCATCGCGCTCCATGTCCTTGAGCCGGGAGGCCAGGACGTCCGTGCTCACGCCCGGCAGATCGGCGTGCAGGTCGGTGTAGCGGCGCGGGCCGACCAGGAGCTCCCGGACGATCAGCAGGGTCCAGCGGTCACCCACGGCGTCGAGGGCACGGGCGGCAGCGCAGTACTGGTCATAGCTTCGGCGAGGCCTGGGTGCAGGTGGCATGCGACTCAGTCTATGCAAGTTGTTGGACTTTCCAAGCTCCAGCTTGGTAAAACCAAGTAACTCACGTCACGGGAGGCACAGCGCATGGAGTTCCGGCAGTCCAGCAAGCTCAGCGAGGTCTGTTACGAGATCCGGGGTCCGGTCATCGAGCACGCCAACGCCCTGGAGGAGGCGGGCCACAGCGTCCTGCGCCTGAACACCGGCAATCCCGCGCTCTTCGGCTTCGAGGCGCCCGAGGAGATCGTCCAGGACATGATCCGGATGCTGCCCCAGGCGCACGGCTACACGGACTCGCGCGGCATCCTCTCGGCCCGCCGAGCCGTCGCCCAGCGCTACCAGGCGCTCGGACTCGACGAGGTCTCCGTGGACGACGTCTTCCTCGGCAACGGAGTGTCCGAACTGGTCACCATGGCGGTCCAGGCCCTCCTGGAGGACGGTGACGAAGTCCTCATCCCCGCACCGGACTTCCCGCTGTGGACCGCCGTGACGACCCTCTCCGGAGGCAAAGCCGTCCACTACACGTGCGACGAGTCCGCGGACTGGTACCCGGACCTGGACGACATGGCGTCGAAGATCACCGACCGCACGAAGGCCGTCGTGATCATCAACCCGAACAACCCCACGGGCGCCGTGTACCCCAAGGAGATCCTGGAGGGCATCCTGGACCTCGCGCGCCGCCACGGCCTGATGGTCTTCGCCGACGAGATCTACGACCAGATCCTGTACGACGACGCCGTGCACCACAGCGTGGCCGCCCTCGCCCCGGACCTCGTCGTCCTCACCTTCTGCGGGCTCTCCAAGACCTATCGCGTGGCGGGCTTCCGCTCGGGCTGGCTGGTCGTCACGGGCCCGCGGCAGCACGCGAAGAGCTACCTGGAGGGGCTGACCATGCTCGCCTCCATGCGCCTGTGCCCCAACGCCCCCGCCCAGTACGCCATCCAGGCCGCGCTCGGCGGCCGGCAGTCCATCCGCGAGCTCACCGCTCCGGGCGGCAGGCTGCACGAGCAGCGCGACATGGCGTGGCGCAAGCTGAACGAGATCCCCGGCGTCTCGTGCGTGAAGCCGAAGGGCGCCCTGTACGCCTTCGCGCGGCTGGACCCCAAGGTCCACCCCATCCACGACGACGAGAAGTTCGTCCTGGACCTGCTCCTCCAGGAGAAGATCCAGGTCGTCCAGGGCACAGGCTTCAACTGGCCGCGCCCCGACCACTTCCGCATCCTGACCCTCCCTTACGCTGACGACCTCGACGCGGCGATCAGCCGCATCGGCCGCTTCCTCAGCGGCTACCGCCAGTGACATCGCCGTACGACGGGGGTCGTGTGTCTGTCTGTTCCGCCTGCCGGGTCCCTTCCCTCACCCAGTTCGCGTCGCCCGACCTCGTCGAGCGGATCGTGTACGGCGGGCTCGACCGCGCGGCCGACCCGGCCTGGGCGGAATCGGGCGCGCTCACCCTGGAGGACTACGCGCGCTGGTGCAGCCACCTGTGCGGTCTGGCGTGTCTGCGGATGGCGCTCGGCCCGTCCGCGCCCTCACTCTTCGAGCTGCGGGACGGCGCGCTGAAGTACGGCGCGTACACGCAGGGCACGGACGGCACGATCCACGGCCTGATCTACGCCCCGTTCGCGCAGTACGTGCGTGACGTGCACGGCGTCAACGCCACGGTGCACCGGCACCTCACCGTGGAGGAGATCACCGGCCTGCTCGACGAGGGCTGCTCGGTGATGGTCTCGGTGCACTGCGAGATCCGCCGCCCGCACCGCCCCGCACCCGGCCGGGGCGGCCATCTGGTGCTGGTCACGGGGCGTTCGGCGGACGGTGGCCTGCACCTGCACAACTCGTCCGGGATCGACGCCGGGACGCGGATGGCGGACATCACACTTTCGGACTTCGAGCCGTTCTTCGCCGGACGCGGGGTGTCCCTGCGCTGACAGAGGGTCATCCTTGCTGCCAGGATGGCGCGATGATGCGTGGAGGCAGGGTCGCCGTCGTGGGCGGGAGCATCGCGGGATGCGCCGCCGCACTCGCCGCTTACCGCGGTGGCGCCGATGAGATCACGGTGTACGAGCGGGCCGCGGGGCACCTCGCCGACCGAGGCGTCGGACTCGCGGTGCACAACTCCCGGTACGCGGAGCTGGACTCCGCCGGGTATCTGGACGCGGACATGCCGTGGGTGCAGCTGGAGCGGCGCCGCTGGTACGTGCGGGACGGAGCGGCCGCCGGGCCCCTCGGCCACGAGATCGGGACCATGCCGTTCCCTTTCCGTACGTACAACTGGGGTCCTCTGTGGCGCGAGTTGCGCGGCCGGGTGCCCGAGTCCGTGGTCTTCCGGTCGGGCGTGGCGGTGGAACAGGTGCGTCCGGGCGATGACGACGCCGCGGTGGACACCGCCGCGGGCACCGAGCGCTTCGACCTCGTGATCGGCGCCGACGGCTACCGCTCGGTGGTCCGTACGGCGGCGTTCGGCGGCGTGCGGCCCGCGTACGCCGGCTATCTCGCCTGGCGCGGCGCCTTCCCCGCCGACCGCCTCGTGGACCCGGAGCTGTGGGACCGGGAGGACTGCGCGTACGTCGTCTTCCCCGGCGGCCACGTCATCGTGTACCGCATCCCGGACGGCATCGGCGGTCACCGTGTCAACTGGGTCCTGTACACGGCGCCGCCGCCCGGCCTCGACCTGGGGCTCGGCCTCGACCTGCGGCTCACCGCCCCCACCAGCCTGCCGCCCGGCGGGCTCACGGAGGCCCTCGCCTCGCATCTCACGTACGTGTGCGACGAGTTGCTGCCGCCCTACTGGGGCGACCTCGTCCGCGCCACCACCCCCGACGAGCTCTTCCTCCAGCCGATGTACGACTTCACGGCGCCCCGCTACACCACGGGCCGGGTGCTCCTGATGGGCGACGCCGCCACCGTCGTCCGGCCGCACACCGGGGCGGGCGCGGTCAAGGCGCTGCAGGACGCGACGGTCCTGGAGTCCGCCTTCGCGACGGCCACGAACTGGCCGGACGCCCTCGACACGTACGACACGGACCGCACCGTCGCCGGGGCCGCGATGGTCGATCTCGGGAGGCGCCTTGGCCTCGCGCTCGTCGAGGAGACTCCGCTCTGGCGGTCCATGGACCAGACGGGGCTCGAGACGTGGTGGAAGCAGGCCGACGGGGGCGGGGCGTTCGGGGGCCGCGAGTTGAAGGGGTGAGCCGAAAGGGGCCGGCCGGGGCGACGCCGTGAGCCGAGGCGGGGAAGACTGATACCCACCTGCCGGTTTGGGTATGCACGCCAAGATCAATAAGATCCGGCGATGATCACAAGACATCGGCTGGCGGCCGGGGCCTTCGCCCTGCTCGCCGCCTTGACCGCCGGACTCGGCACGGCGGGTTCCGCCGCCGCCGACGACGAAGAACCGGCACGGCCCTCGCCCAAGGTCGAGCTGCTCCTCGACGTCAGCGGTTCGATGCGGGCCCGCGACATCGACGGCAAGTCCCGGATGGCGGCGGCGAAGCAGGCGTTCAACGAGGTACTCGACGCCACGCCGGACGAAGTCCAGCTGGGCATACGCACGTTGGGCGCCAACTACCGCGGCGACGACCGCAAGACGGGCTGCAAGGATACCGAGCTCCTCTACCCGGTGGCCGAGCTCGACCAAGCGGGTCGCACCGAAGCGAAGACCGCGGTGGCCACCCTCGCGCCCACCGGGTGGACGCCGATCGGCCCCACGCTCCTGAAGGCCGCCGACGACCTCAAGGACGACAGCGCCGAGCGCAGCCGACGCATCGTCCTCATCTCCGACGGCGAGGACACCTGCCAGCCGCTCGATCCCTGCGAGGTGGCCCGCAAGATCTCCGCCGAGGGCATCCACCTCACGGTCGACACGCTCGGCCTGGTGCCGGACGCCAAGACCCGCGACCAGCTGAGCTGCATCGCCGAGGCCACCGGAGGTACGTACACATCGGTGCGGCACACCGATGAACTCTCCGGCCGGGTCAAGCAGTTGGTGGACCGCGCGGCGGACCCCGTGGCCACCCCGGTGGCCGCCGAGGGCGCCGCCCAGTGCTCCAAAGCCCCGAAGCTGAACGCGGGCGTCTACACCGACCGGGAGAAGTTCGGCGAGCACCGCTGGTACCGCGTGGACGTCAAGCCCGGCCAGGAGCTGCGCGCCTCCGTCAGCGTCGGCGCCGACCGCGCGGTGAACCAGGACTACGGCGTACTGCTGCGGGCCTCGACCACGCACGGACGCGAGATCGTGCGCGGATCCGAGGCGGGCGACGGGCGTACGGACGTGATCTCCACCGGTCTGCGCTACCCGAAGCCGGAGGAGGACGACGACGAGGAGACCGACGGGGGCGAGCCCGCCCCCGAGACCGTGTGCCTCCAGGTCAGCAACTCCTTCTCGGCACCTTCCTCCGTCAAGACGACTCCGGGTCTGCCCGTAGAACTGGCCGTCGACCTGGTGGACGCGCCCGACGAGGCCTCGGACGTGGCGTCCTTCGGCCTGGGCAACGGCTGGTGGCTCCTCGGCGTGCTGGTCCTCACCGGCTTCGTCGCCGGTCTGGTCTGGGGCTGGGTCTCGCGCTGGCGCTTCGCGGTCTGGAGGACCAACTGATGGATGCGACACGCGTGTTGAGAAGGACCGGAGTGCTGGCGGGGGCCACGCTGCTCGCCCTGTGCGGGACGGTGGGCGCCGCGGCAGCCGCCGCGGCCGACTCCGGTGACGACGAGAAGAGTGCCGCGCCGACCGAGGCCGGTACGTCCTTCCGTACGGCGACCGCGATCCCGCTGGACCAGGAGGCGACGGCGGAGGCGTCCACCGGCGACTACCTGTACTGGTCGTTCCCGGCGGACACCGGGCAGCGCCCCACCGTGCACGCCACGGTGAAGCTGCCCGACGCGGCCACCAGGCACGGCGAATCCACCTGGCAGCTCGATGTGTACGACGGGCTGCGGCGCCACCAGGCGTGCCGGTTCGGCGCGCAGACCAAGGCGGCGGCTCAGGACGCCGGCACGGTCGAGCTGTCCTGCACCCTGCGCACGGTGCGCGGATGGGCCGAGCCGTGGGCCAACGACCCGCTGCCCGGCACGTACTACGCGCGCCTGACGGTCACCGGCCTCAAGGCGGACGACCTGGGCCTGCCGATGCGGGCGGCGACGAAGGTCACGTCGAACGACGCGGGCGGTGCGCAGGCGGTGGACGGCGCGCTGGCGGAGCCCTTGGTGCCGGGGGTCGGCACGAAGATGGCGGCGGCCTCCAGTGCGCCGGAGGACGGCTGGGCGTCCGGCTGGTGGTCGTCCCGCTGGCTGTGGACCGCGGCCGG
Organism: Streptomyces sp. NPDC057302; assembly: GCF_042667685.1. Taxonomy (NCBI): domain Bacteria; kingdom Bacillati; phylum Actinomycetota; class Actinomycetes; order Kitasatosporales; family Streptomycetaceae; genus Streptomyces; species Streptomyces sp. NPDC057302. Next base: position 101,646 of record NZ_JBHUZJ010000026.1, read on the forward strand.
CGGTGTGCTCGGCGCCCTCGCGGGCATCGGGGGGTACTGCCTGACGCGCGGCTCGGGCCGCCCGGCGCGCGCACCTGCGGGGATCTAATCTCGGTGGTGGCCGGACCGGGCCGTGCGGTGCGGGCCCCACCCACCGAACAGGGAGTTGTGGACCATGGGGGGGCGGCGCCGCGGGCGGCACGGCGGGTCCCAGCGGTGTCGTATTAACAACTGACGC